>CAZLGM010000089.1:0-13110 GCA_964558875.1 uncultured Desulfocapsaceae bacterium | reverse complement strand
TAATTAAAGCGACATGCGCTTGCGGTAATGATGTGGAAATCGGTTCAGTGGAATCCGAGATGAAAGTTGAAATCTGTTCAGCCTGTCATCCGTTCTTTACCGGTAAACAGAAATTGGTTGATACGGCTGGTCGTATTGAGAAATATAAGCAGCGGTATGCCAAACATTTTGCCGAAAAAGAGAAGAAGGCAAAGGAAAAATAAAGAAGAGATTTCATCTGTCTCAAAACGGTGTAAGAGCCGTGGTTAAGAGATTGTTTAAGAGCTGTTGTCCGAATTATTAACTAAACTCATTTTTAAGTGTTATCCGTGAAAAACGGATAACCGATAATTGCTATGTCATCGTAGTCTGTCAGCAGTCGCTAACAGACAATATGGTTGCCATTCGGACGGATTTCAGCTCAAATCAAATCCGCAACAAACTGTTCTTAGGCGTTGCTGCTATTTATAGCGATGCGTGTATGATCAAGAACAGGATGGCTGTGGATTTTTTTATTTATACCTGGCCTTCCTCTATTCAACGGGCAGGCGGAGTATTCCCCAGTTTATTTCTTTTTGAAGCGAATCATGTTTGAATCACTTGGAGACATAGAAGAGAAGTTAGCCAACCTCGAAGTCAGGATGTCCGATCCCGTTCTGATCAATAACCAACCTGAATACAGAAAAGTTGCCCAGGAACATGCTCACTTGAGCAAGTTGAATCAACTGTATCAGGAGTATCGAAAGGTGTTATCGTCCATTGAAGAGAACCAGGAAATCGTAGACGATGACAGTGAAGATGATGATTTGAAGGAGCTTGCCGGTAGCGAGATCGAGGAATTTCGTTTCAGAGAGGTGGAACTGGAAAAGGAAATATCCATTTTTTTACTCCCCAAAGACCCTAATGATGAAAAGAATACCTTCCTTGAGATTCGGGCGGGAACCGGTGGGGATGAAGCGGCTCTGTTTGTCGGTGATCTGTTTAGAATGTATAGTCGATACGCCGAATCAATGGGATGGAAAGTGGAAACCATCGATTCCAGTCCCATAGGTATTGGCGGCTTTAAGGAAATTGTAGCACTGGTCTCAGGAGATCGGGTCTATTCCAGGTTAAAATATGAGTCAGGAGTTCACAGAGTGCAGCGTGTTCCTGATACGGAAACCCAGGGTCGGATTCACACTTCAGCAGTGACCGTTGCTATATTGCCCGAAGCAGACGATGTTGAGATCAATATCGATATGAACGAGCTCAAATTTGATGTATTTCGCTCTTCCGGACCAGGGGGGCAGAGTGTCAACACCACCGATTCAGCTGTCCGTATCACCCATCTGCCTACCGGTCTTGTGGTAACCTGCCAGGATGAGAAGTCGCAGCACAAGAATAAAGCAAAGGCGTTGACTGTTTTGCGTGCCAGGCTGTTCGACCAGATTCAGCAGGAACATCACGATAAGATTTCCCAAGAGAGAAAAAGTCAGGTCGGCAGCGGTGATCGCAGTGAACGAATCCGCACATATAACTTTCCCCAGGGCAGGGTCACCGATCATCGGATCAATCTGACCCTTTATAAACTCGATGCGGTTATGGCCGGTAAACTGGATGAGGTTATCGTTCCACTGATTACCCATGATCAGACAGAGCAGTTGAAGCTGGCGCAGTCGTAACCATTTCAGCTGTTCAATTTCTCTAACGGATTTGCCTCTTCTTTATTCTGAATATCACTTAAGTTTAGCTATAATGTGAATAGGCCTCTGAATTTACTCATAAATTCAGATATCCGACATTTATATTGCTCAAATATATGCGGGTTTACGAACTTGTACAGCACGGCATACGGAAACTGAAAGACGCCGGTGTCAGTGAGCCGGAAACGGATTGTTGTCTGTTACTTGGTTCTGTGCTTGATAAAACCAGAACTGAGTTGTTCCTGGCTGCGGATATGCAGGTCGATTCGGCAAGAGAAAAGACTTTTTTAGAGTATCTTGCAAGAAGAATAAAGCGGGAGCCTACGGCCTACATCGTAGGTGAAAAAGAATTTTGGTCACTGACGTTTTCCGTTTCACCTGATGTCCTTATTCCAAGACCTGAAACGGAATTTCTGCTGGAGACGGTTTTTAAAAAAGTACATAGAAGTGGCCTGGTACCCGGTGTGATTGGTGATATATGCTGCGGCAGCGGTGTTATCGGTATTATCTTGGCGCTTGAGTTGAAGAAAAAGATTATCGGCATCGATATCTCCAGCAAAGCTCTGGAAGTGGCCGTTCAAAACAGCCTATCTCACAAGGTGACAAAACTACTATCCTTTATCCGGGGAGATCTGTTGACCGGATTCCGAACACAGCCTTTTTTTTCATTGGCTGTTGCCAACCCTCCCTACATTTCACACCATGAACTGGTCAACTCTCTGGAACCGGAGGTGGCCAGGTACGAGCCGTACCTGGCACTTGATGGTGGCGAAAGGGGAATGGAGCAGATAAAACGGTTGCGAACACAGGTTGCCGCCAGGCTTCTGCCTGGTGGTTATTTTTTTATGGAGATCGGATATGATCAAGGTGAAGAGGTCAGGGAGCTATTCAGTGTGTCGTATAAAGGGAGCAGGCCGTTTGACTCTGTTGAGGTGATCAGAGACTACTCCGGAAGGGATAGGGTTCTGTATGGGACGCTGTCAGGGGCATAAAAATAAATAAGAATGAATAGATAAAAGGCGGAATCGGCCATGGAAAAACTCATTATTGAGGGTGGCAGAGAACTTCATGGTTCTCTTCAAGTCAGTGGAGCTAAAAATGCGGCTCTACCGCTGATTGCCGCGTCCCTGTTGGCACCGGGTGTTCACCGGTTGGAAAATGTTCCTGACTTAAGGGACACCCGTACAATACTGCGGTTATTGGAGTCCCTGGGTGTTGTATGGCAAAGAGACGGATCGACTCTCACCATTGATGCCACCGAGTTGAGATTTTCCGAAGCGTCTTATGATCTGGTAAAAACCATGCGCGCTTCCGTGCTTGTTCTGGGACCTTTACTTGCCCGGCTTGGCAGGGCTAAGGTTTCGCTACCGGGAGGCTGTGCCATTGGAGCCAGGCCGATCAACTTTCATATCACCGGTTTTGAGCGGCTAGGCGTTACCTGTGATCTTGAGCATGGGTATGTGGATGCCAGGATAGACGGGCGCATGCAGGGCAATGTCATTTATTTTGATATTCCCTCGGTTACCGGAACTGAAAATATCCTGATGGCTGCAGTTTTAGCAAAAGGCACAACCGTTATCAAAAATGCTGCCCGGGAACCGGAGATTGGCAACCTGGTCGACATGCTGGTCAGTATGGGTGCGGATATTGAGGGAAAGGATACCGAGAGATTGACCATCAATGGGGTGAAGCGACTTAAACCGGCTACCAGTAGTATCATTGCCGATCGTATTGAGACCGGAACTTATCTGATTGCGGTTGCGGCTACCGGCGGCGAAGCCACCATCACTCACTGCATTCCTGCTCATTTACCATCGCTGCTTGAAAAGCTGCGAACTGCCGGGGTTGAAATCAAAGAAGATGAGTCTTCTGTTTCGATACGCTCCTCAGGAACGAAAAACAACGAACGAATCATTAGAAGTGTTGATATCAAAACCATGCCCTATCCTGGTTATCCCACAGACCTGCAGGCCCAGTTTATGGCCCTGATGACCCTTTCCTCATCGGTCTGTGTGATTAATGAGACGATTTTTGAAAACCGTTTCATGCATGTGGCCGAACTGCAGCGAATGGGTGCCGATATCAGGATCGATGGACGTTCCGCGGTGGTGAATGGTAAAGGTGTACAGGGTCTCAACGGTGCCCAGGTTATGGCGACTGATCTGCGGGCTTCATCTTCCCTTGTTATAGCGGGTCTTGCCGCATCCGGCAGGACAGAGATATCCAGAATTTACCATCTCGAGCGGGGATACGAGAACTTGGTAGACAAGTTGACGGCATTGGGAGCAAAGGTCTGGAAGGAGCAGGAGTAACAGCTGCCTGGGGATGGGCTTTTTACTTACCTTTCTTTCTTCGAACTGTCACTCGTTCACCGCCAATTCCCCAGTTGTCGGTCTCAACTTCATCTATGACCACAACAGTGGTTTTGGGATTCTTGCCAAGCACATCAGCAAGCAACCTGGTGGCACCTTCTATCAGCTGTTCTTTCTGTTCGACGCTGGCTCCTTCTCGTGTGATCTTGATATTGACATACGGCATGTTTCTGTTCTCCCTGTTCTATTGTCGATAATTGTTGTCTTTTACTAAACAGCGCTGCGGTTGTGTCCGCAGCTCGGGCAGGTCGCCTTATGCACGCATAGTAAATCACTGCATCGGGGGCAGGTCCATTTCTTCTTTTGGTGTCTGATAAACTGCCTGATCCCTTGAGAGTTGATCATTTGAAGATTGTCGATCATGCTCATGCCATATTTGGTTCTGTATCGTTTATCAAGGTTTTTCAAACGGGTACAGGGAAATTGATCACATTTGGCAGAGCAGTACTTCCTTTTGCTTTTGGTGAGTTGTTCACAGTTTTTGATTATACATTTCCGGCGATATCTTGACTTTTGACTCGTGTGCTCGGAGTCTATACGGCAACCCGGGCACCTGTTTCTCTCCCGGATATATCCCCAGCAGAGACGGCAGTTCATTCCGCAGGGAGCAATAAGATTTGTGGGAATGGTTCCCTTGTTGATTTCCTTGGCTTTTGTCATAATCAACGTTATTTAGACTGTCGGGTTACACTACCTCTGGCGCCTTTTTTTCCATTGGTATAATACCATTGAAACTGGGCATTATCAGGTCCGGTTTTAAGAAGTACCGTCCTGCCGTGATTGATGCATATTGTCCTCCCATAGGTCAGACTTTCCCTGAATTCCATTTTTTTGTCACTTTTATGCAGCAATATCAGTTTCCCACCGCACTTTGCCGAAGGATAATCGATGAAATATCCTTTTGAACCAATTGTTATTTTTATAGACCAGAATGTGGTGCTGTCTTGCGATCCCTGTCCCTTCCAGACTCCTTCGAAACCGGAATGATCTTTTGGCTGTTTGGGTTTGGTTGAAACGTTTTGTTTTGGTACGCAACTACTGAGTAAAACAAGCAGAAGGAAAACGAAAAATGATCTCATGATGGACTGCTCCGGATGTGGTTATCACTGAAATTTGTTTCAAAATTGTCTGGAATTGAAAAGATACTCACCACTTGTATCTTATGCAATCCCTCAACATGGGTGGAGGTGTTAAAAATGGACAAACAATTTTACAAACGCAAGGTCCTCTCCACCGCCAAAGAAGTCACCCTCATCACCACTATAGACGAAGAAACCTCCGGTGAGAGTCATTTCATCGCTGAGACTGTAGGTCAATGTAGGTGAAATCAGTGATGAGTGATCATTAAGATCTAAAATGGCAAGCAGGTAAAATGAAAGAAGAGGAGAGATTTGATAACTCAGGGTTGCACCCAGTTGATCAAAATTATCTTCATCGTTGTATTGGTATTCAAAAAGAAGCGTCAGGGAATTGGAAAAACCGTACTCAACTCCAAAGATTAATTCGGTATGGTATTCGTTCGTTGTTTGATCATAAAAGACACCACCCTCACTCCGGGCATCAATGTTACTGTCGCCAAGTTCTCCTTCCAGTTCCCAGCCAACGATGATCCTGTCCTGTTCGTTGTCAATGACGGAAACCAGTGCCACATCGACAAAATTGAAAAAGGTTTTCAGCCTGGCGGCTCCTTTGTCCTCTGCAAGGGTTATATCGAAGGTTGATAATTCCGAGAGGGCGTATTCAAATCGGAGACTGTCCACTCCCTCTCTTTCCCCGGTCTCGATGGAGGTTGAGTCAATTGGATTGAATATATCGATGGGGTTCCATATTCTGCCAACACCGAAGGGTACCCGCTGTCTTCCGGCAGAAAGCAGATAGTTGTCCGTTCCGTATTCGAGTATCATCCGGTGAACCACCAGTTCATTGTCCAGGTGGTTTTCTTCATAGGAGTAATCGGTTCGGTTATCAACCATAAAAAGAAAAGACAACCCTTCCAGTTTTTCACTGTCAATTCGACCACCCAGCCGTAATCTGTTGAAGTCACTGAAGTCGCTTTCTTCCCTGTAAATGATGATGTTTGTGTTCTCAAGTGTGAGGTCGTAATCAAAGGCCGGGGCAGGTGAATAAAGCAACAGTGGTGAGGGGAGAGAAAACAAAAAGGCAAAGAAAAATCGGTGTCTCATCATTTACCCCTGAATCCGTGACAGAGAATGTTGTTCTGTTTGATAACACTTTAATGTGTCATAAAAATATTGAATTATATACCTTTTAACCAAAAATATTATTCCCCCCGTCGGGGCATCCGCTAGCACTGCATCTTTGCTTGATTTGACCGACCGATATAGTTCACTATAATCGGACAGTTAAATCAAGCAAAGCTACAGCACTATCGAATGCTCACGGATTCAGGTTACCGGAATCTAGTGTTTCATGCTCCGTCTCGATCTTCCCGTCCCGCAGAAGGACAGAGTGGCGGGCTTTACCGATAACAAGCGGATCATGGGATGAGAAAATAATAGTGATGCCTTCATCTTCATTGAGTTGCTGCATCATGTTCATGAGATTCTCGGCGCTCTTTGAGTCGAGATTGGCCGTCGGTTCATCGGCCAGGATCAGCTTCGGTTTTGGAGCAACCGCTCTGGCTACCGCCACCCGCTGCTGCTGTCCACCGCTCATCTGATTCGGTAGCTTATCGAGATAATCCATTATCCCAAGTTTGGAGGAGACTTCTTCGGTGCGACGGCGACACTGCTCTTCCGTCTTTCCCTGCAGCCGCATCACGTATTCGATATTATCTCTGGCAGTGAGGACCGGCACCAGATTGTAGGCCTGGAAAACAAAACCGATGTGATCACGCCTGAGAGCCGAGAGTTTTTTTTCGGAAAGCCCGGTGATGATAAATTCTCCCAAAGTGACCGTTCCCGATGTCGGTGCGTCGAGTCCGCCGATGATATTGAGCAGTGTTGTCTTGCCGCTGCCGGACGGGCCGGAGATGACAACAAATTCACCTTCGTCGATATACAGAGTAATGTCGTGCAGACCGACGACTTCGATGTCTTCACCTGGATTAAAGATTTTTTTGATATTATTCACTTCAAGAAACTGCATCTCAATCTCCTATAACCAAGTATCTATATCTTTTGTATCGCCTCAATGGGTTTTGATTTTTTCAGAATACGAAGCGGTATGATAATCGACACCAGGGTTGCCAGGACAACGGCAGCAAAGCTGTAAATAAAATACTCCGGCTTGATAACACTATAGATGATGGTGTCTATGCCGAATGCTTCAAGTCCTTCGTCAAATATGGTCAGGTCCAGTCCATTTTCCTGAAAATAGTAGAGTGATATCCCTCCCAGAAGGCTGCCGCCGACAAAACCGACACAACCCAGGAAAAGCGATTCAATGGCAACCATCAACCGTATATGCGCAAAACCTGTTCCAACAGCAAGCAAAATACCAAATTCGCGAAGCCGCTCCATGACCGAGACCAGCATAACGCCAAAAATTCCAAGGCCGGCAATACAGAAAACAATGATATTGCACACCATGTTGAATCCTGTCATCATAACCCGGCTCTGCAGCAGTGCCGGATACATCTCATCCCAGCGGAACACATCAAGGGTGGGTAATTTCTCTTTAAGTTCTTTCTGTAAAGGCTGGATATCTTCCTGCTTATGCAGCAACAGAGAGAACTGGGTCAGGCCGTCATGTATCCCTAACATTTTCTTTGTCTTTTCACGGTGAATAAAAACAGCGACTTCATCAAGCCACATGTTGTTGGTCCGCAAAATGCCAGTTACCTTCAAGGCAAGGGATGAGACATCATTATTAACATCCTGGGCGGAGATGATGAGTTTTTTGCCAATGGTTACTTTGAGTTTCTTGGCAAGTTTTGAGCCGATAATAACACCCCTGGATTTTTTGCCGAAATCGAATTTGCCCTCTGTCAGATAGGTGTCGAGTCTGCTGTTTGCCCGTTCACTGAATAAATCGACACCCACAACCATGCAGTTCTTCGAATAATGGGCTGTGGCGACCAACCCGTCCTGCAGGATTCTGGCGCTGACCCCTTTGACCCGTGGGTCGTTTCGTAAATTGGTTTCCAATATGGCAGCATTCGGGATGAGCTTGGTGATCTCCTTATCAAGTCGGTAATCTTTTGCAAACAGCGTGATATGACCGCAGTCGCTGCGTATGGCATTGGCTATCATCTGCTCTACCATACCATCATAAATCCCTTCCATGAAAACCAGACCCCACAGGCTCAGGCATATCATCAACATGACCATGAATGAGCGAACCCGGCGTCTTTTCAGAGAGGCCCAGGAGATTTTGGTGATCAGTCTAAACATGGTTGATGGCCTCAATAGGATGGTAACGGGTCACTTTAACGATGGGATAGAGGGTGGAACTCACCGAGAGTAGAAACATGATGAGTGAATCACGGAAAATATTCATTGGTGAGAAATCGGTAGGCATGGACGTTGATGCCAGGCCATACTGCTTGAACTGTTCTTCATAGCCGGAAAAGGTGATTGGGTTGATATTGAAATAATAGGCGAGGATTCCACCGATCAGGCCGCCCAGGAAAACAGAAAACAGACCGATAATAGCGCTCTCGGTAATCAGCAGTTGAAAGATTTGGCCCGGACTTGTGCCGATCGCGCGCAGGATGCCGATTTCCCGTATCCTGGCATGGACTGCCAGAAGCGTATAGATCATAATGACGAAAAAGATAACAATAAAAATAATACCCAAAGTGATGTAGCCGAAAATCGAATCGATCTCCATTGCCTGCACCAGAGCCGACATGGTAACCAGCCAGCTCTCTGATCGATATTCAGAGCCCAGTTTGTCCCCGATACGGTCGGCAAGTTGCTCTACATTCTGTTTGTTAATGGGAAGAACGATGAAATGAGTGGCGCTGTTTTCACCACCCATGATTGCATGGAAATAGCTTTTATTGACAAAGGCTGCGCTGGAATCAAAATCAAAAAGACCGGTCTGAAAGATCCCCTTTATTTGGATGTTATCGGCGGCAAAGGAATAATCGGCACCAGTGCCGATAAAGGAAAGCTCATCGCCAACGTCAACGCGAAGTTTTTTGGCAAGCTCGACTCCCATATACACAACATTAGTATCGGATTCATCCAGGTATTGTCCCTTTTTAAGCGATGAAGATAAGCGTGAGAGTTTCTTTTCCGCCAGCGGTTCAATCCCGGTAAAGAGTCCGCCCACAGCCCTTGTTCCGGAGGAATAGAGGACAAAGGATTCAAATCGTTGACTAAATGTGTCGATCCCTTTGGTTTCCTGCAACGATGAGCGAACCTGTTGGGCATTAAAGATGAGATTGTCGAATGAGGGGGTTTTTCTGAAATCTTTTTGAGTAATCTGCAGATAACCGGGATAGATCTCGACAGCGCTTTTGATCATCTCGTTATGGGAGCCGTCCATCCAAGCAGAGGAAAAGACAAGGAGTCCGGTGGTGATTGTGGTCAGCAGGGTGGTGACGATGCTTCTTTTTTTATGGGCGTAAATGTTTCGAAGAGAAATTTTTACAAAGAGCATCATGGATAGACGTATAGCGTCATTTGAAAAGGTGATATGAAGTATTTATTGTGTAATTGCACATCTGGGTTTAGTTAGCAATTGGAAATTAGCAGTTAGCATTTAGCGGTTAGCATTTTTGGTTTTTAGCTAACAGCTAACAGCTAAACTATGCTGTTTACCTCGAATAACGTTTTAAGGCGCGCTTGGTGAAGTAGGAGCTGCTTATTTCTCGGTCAAATACAGCTTCATCTATAAGGACAATCGTTTCATGTCCCTTTTTGTCATCGGTCTCCGGCGTCATGACCCAGCGGCTGGGATAGTGGCGGTCACCGAATTTTTTTGGTTCCAGATACAACAGCGTTCGAACCAGCAGGTCGTCTTCATCGAAATAGTTGACAGCAGTCGGCAGCAGCAGTTTTTTTGAGATAAACATGACAATTTTTCCCCAGACAACGGCAGCGTCCTCTTTAGGGATGAGCAATACTTTATAGTCGCTGTCCGTCTCACCGATCAGGGTGACGGTGTAATCCTCGCTGATGGAGCTTTCACGCACCAGGTCGTCGTTGGAAAAGTCGCTACCCATCCAGCTCTGCAGCATCATCGAAGCCGGAATCTTAATCACCTTTTCGATGCGGGGCACATACTGCCACATGGAATTATCCAGTTTGAGGAAGGTAATTCCCTTGTCCTTTCCGGGATAGGTTATTTTGATAAAGCTTTTTTCCGTACCAATGGAATAACTGTCCATTTTCATCTTTCTCTCAGTGCGCCTGGTTTTAACGATCATGGTCAGTTTCATGAACAGAGTTTTGCCGTTGAGGTTATCTTCAACCTGTTGGATGATAGCAGAGGCATCGATGGAGTAGGCGGATGAACAGGGTAAGAGAAGAAGAAAAACCAGAAGAGAGCGTAACCAGGTCATGGGTGATTCCAGATGTTTGCTAATCCATTACAGCTTACGGTCAAAACAAGAAGTGTCTGCTGAGACAGATTATTTTGTTGTCGGGAGGGGCAGATGAATGATGAACATGGCGCCTCCGAGTGAAGAGTGCTCAATCCGCATCTTGCCGCGATGTTCCTCGATCATTTGTTTCACAATAGCCAGACCGAGACCTGTTCCGTCAGGACGGGTTGTATAAAACGGTTCGAACACCTTATCCCGGTCCTTTTTATCTATCCCCGGTCCGTTATCTCCCAGCTTAATAATAATTTCAGCCTGACCATTTTCGTCGATGGTCTCCATAGCTTCAATATCGATGATCTCCATTCCTTCGGGACACATGGCAATCCCGTTTTGAATGAGCTGAGTCAACGCGGTGAATATCTGTCCCTGGTCGGCCCACAGATAGATATTGTCATCAAACTTACGGTTGATGACGCAGGTCAGCGGCCACTGAGGGTCGGCGTAAAACACCTGCATGACTTCATCCAGACAAGAGCCTAAAGAAAACCAGCTGTTAATCACATTCTCCGGCCGGGCAAATCGAAGAAAATCACTGATTGTTCGATTCAGGCGGCTGGATTCCCTGGTGATAATATTGACAAGTTCGATATCCGTATTGTCACTGTTATAGTTTGTTGAAAATTCTCTTGCCAGGAGCTGGGCGGAGCCCGAAATCGCGGTAAGAGGATTCCTGAAGTCATGGGCAATTGAAGCGCTCATACGACCGATAGCTGCCAGTTTCTCAGTTTGCCGCATCTGTTTTTCCATCCGTTCCACTTCACTGATGTCCTGGATAGTAACAATCTGATGATCATCGGTGAACATGAGCGGTTCGTTGCCTCCGGTAAGCTGGCCATTGGGATGATTTAACAGGGTGCTGGAGTAACCGATACGTACCTTCTGGCCGTCTTTTCTGACCAGGTTGGCTGCAAGCCTTGTATTTGTCGTTTTCAGGTCAAAGTTGGGCAGAAAGACCGAAAAATTTGAGCCGATAAGCACATCAACGGGATAACCGGTTATCAGGGTGGTGGCATTGTTGGCGGAAGTGATGATTTCTTCGTGGTTAATTGTAATGATTCCTGTAGCGATATTATCGAAAATGTCCTTATACCGTAATGAAAGCTGATCATAGCTTTTCATAGTATTTGACAGAGCGGTTTCCGTCCGCTGCAGTCGACTGGCAAAAAGACTGCTTAGCATGGCTGCAAAGAAGAAGGTGAGCCCCATGACCGAGAATCGGTTGAGCATGGCAATGGCATTCTGGTCGGGAACAAACCTGTAATCAACAAGAAATGATGGATAAATACCGGAGAATTCGAGAAAGAGAGTTAAGCCATACTGGATGGTGGCCGCCGCAGCCGCTATCAGACCGCCTCTGGACGGCAGCAGAAGACCACCGGCAATGATCGGAAAAAAGTAGACCGAAGAGAAAATCGATTGTGAGGAGCCGGTGTAATAGACAAGGAGTGAGGCGAAAAAAGTGTCGAACAGATATTGGAGGACACCGAAAACTCGAAGATTCACTTTCTGGGTTGTCAGGAAGTAGGTCGAGCTGATTGTTGCCAGATAGATAATGAGCAAAAAGAGGAAAGAGAGTTTGGTCGGCAACAGTATAAGGCTGTATTTCTCACTTCTAAAAAAATGGCTGATGCCAAGCACAGAGGTGTACAAAACAAGTCTAAACAGCATCATCCAGATCAACTGATAGCTGAGCAGCTTGTTGATGTCGGAATCTTTGGATGGCTTTTTAAACAGTGATTTGATGAGATCCACAACGCTATCCTATGTCGTACTTCTTTACCTTATATCGTAAAGATCGAAAGCTGATTCGCAGAAGTTCGGCCGCTTTCATTTTTGAGTTACCACTCTTTTTAAGGGCAAATGAGATGATTTTCTTTTCCAGGTTGGAAAGGATTTTTTCAAGGCCCAGTTCAAATAATTCTCTTTCATCAGCTGCTGCCTGAAACAGAGGCTGGCCTGATTGGTTGCTGTTCTTTTTGTAATGGGAGGACAGTGTCAGATTTTCTGGCAGAATGATGTTGGACGTTTCAAGTGCTATGCCACGTTCAATAATATTTTCAAGCTCCCTGACGTTTCCGGGGAAATCATAGTTCATCAACACTTCCATGCCATATGAGGACATCTC
Source organism: uncultured Desulfocapsaceae bacterium (assembly GCA_964558875.1). Taxonomy (GTDB): domain Bacteria; phylum Desulfobacterota; class Desulfobulbia; order Desulfobulbales; family Desulfocapsaceae; genus CAZLGM01. Next base: position 435 of record CAZLGM010000089.1, on the reverse strand, counting down.
CCGGATATCCTTACCAAGTAATTTGGAATATTTATTAAGAAAATGATTGATCAGCAGCGGTATATCGCTTTTTCTTTCTCTCAAGGCCGGAATCCGGATTGGAACAACGGCCAGCCTGAAAAATAGATCTTCACGAAATTTACCCGCGGTAATCTCTTCTTCAAGAATTTTGTTGGTAGCGGCAATAATGCGGACATTGATCGGGATGATCTTGGTTCCACCAACCGGTTTTATTTCCCTTTCCTGGAGAACACGCAGCAGTTTGGTCTGAATAATGAGCGAGAGTTCGCCGATTTCATCAAGAAAGGCTGTACCGTTGTCTGCCTGATTGAAAAGGCCGTCTTTATCACCGATGGCTCCGGTAAAAGAACCTTTTACATGACCAAACAGCTCACTTTCCATGAGTTCTTCCGGAATGGCCGAACAGGTAATGGG
>CAZLGM010000088.1:0-13121 GCA_964558875.1 uncultured Desulfocapsaceae bacterium | reverse complement strand
TTTTATAAAGCTATTCCATCAGGGAACCATTACCAAGGATGGCTCAAAAATGTCAAAATCCAAGGGTAATGTGGTTGATCCCGGAGAGTTGATCAGCAGGTATGGCGCTGATACTGTTCGTCTTTTTTCTCTGTTTGCAGCTCCGCCTGAAAAGGACCTGGAATGGAACGACACAGGAGTAGAAGGCTGTTCTCGCTTTCTTAACCGCATATATCGTTTTATCGTAGCACATGCTGACGTTATTACCCCAGCAACCACCTCAGCTGTTCCTAAAAGTAGCCAAGACAAGGAGCTTCACCGAAAGACCCATCAGACTATCCGAAAAGTCACCTATGACATGGAAAACAATTTCCATTTCAACACCGCTATCAGTGCGTTAATGGAGCTTTTTAATACTCTCTCATCTCTTTACGACCCTGAAAATGGAAAAGAGATAGATCCTGTTATACTTGGCGAAGCGGTTTCTACCCTTCTCATCCTCCTTTCACCAATGGTTCCCCATATCAGCTCTGAGCTGTATACAATTATCAACCCCGATCAAAAAATCTCTGATGAACGCTGGCCTGGCTTTGACGAAGAGGCTGCCAAAGAGGACATGCTGACAGTTGTTATTCAGGTGAACGGCAAGGTCCGATCCCGGCTGCAGGTAGGTGCCGATATCGACAACGAGCAACTGGAAACTATGGCCTTACAGGATGAAAAGACGCTCAGGTTTATTGATAAAAAAACCATTAAAAAGGTGATCGTCATCAAGAAGAAACTTGTGAATATTGTTGTTTAAAGATATGATTACTTCGTTTAAGTTATGAGATGATTTTATTAATTAACCGGTCCTTGAAACAATTTTCAGGACTACCTTACGGATTGGAGACAACCCTTGAAAGCAATTTCTAGAACAATACTTCTGTTGATCGCACTGGCTGTTGGAATCAGTTCCTGTGGGTATAGAAATCCATATGTTTATACCGGACCGACAAAAACCATCTACATCACGAACTGGAAAAACAACACCAGTAAACTGCAACTGAATACCGAAATTTACAGGTCTCTGCTGAAATGGTACCAGAAATCCGGCTCCTTCAAGGTAACCAAAAAGAAGAGCGGTGCCGACTATATCCTGGCCGGAGAAATCGTCTCCATCAACCTGCCAAGTCTCACCTACAATTCTGCAAACGATTCATCAACCGTAGAAGTTAAGATGACCGTTCGTTATATTTTAAAAGACCTTGTCCAGAACAAGGTGCTTTTCGAACAAAAGAAAACCACAATGAGCGAAGATTATACACAATCTTCTGATTCCGCAATTTCAGCCGACAATGAACAGGACGCCCTTGAGGAAATCATCGACAATATGTCTGAGACCATATATCTCATGACTTTGAAGAAGATTACCATGACCAAATAAACCGACGTCTTCTTTCTCTGCCAGGCAAGCGCAAAAAAAGGCTCCAACTCAACTAACTGAGTTGGAGCCTTTTTTTATAAACAAGTGAACAACAACTATCGGCGTTGCTTGTTTCTTCTGTCAGCAGCTTTACAGTTAATCAATCAGCTGCAGAACGCTGGCAGCAATCGACTCACCGTCAAGTCCTTGCCCGGCATAGAGTTCGGCAGGTTTGCCGGAGCCGCCATATTGGGTCACACCAAGCCGTTTGAAGACGGTGGACTTTCCTGCCTCCATCAGGGCTACGGCAACCATTGATCCAAGACCGGTATCAATATGATGATCCTCCACTGTAATAATCGGACCGATATCAGCGGCTTTTAAAATGGCTTCGGTATCCAACGGGGAAATTGATCCCATATTCAATACACCGACAGATTTGTTCTGTTGTGAGAGCTTTTCCCATGCCTCCATACAGGCCGGAGCCACGCTGCCGCAGGTAATTATAGTGGCCTGGTTGCCATCTCTCAGCCAATCGCCCTTACCCGGCTCAAACCGATACTGACCATCAAAAAAAACATCACCATTTTCTTTGAGAATGACCGGGGTTTTTGACCTGCCCATCCCGACAAATACATTTCCAGGATTGGTAGCTGCGCAGCGGATCATCCTGTCACATTGATTGGGATCTGCCGGCAGGTAGACAGAGAAACGGTAGTAGTTTTTCATCAGCCCGATATAGTCGATGCACTGATGGGTCGGGCCGTCTTCACCAACATCCAGGCCTACGTGGGTGGCAACTACCTTAACATCGGTATGATTGAAATCATTGAGACGGTTCTGGTTATAAACCTCTGATACGGCAAAAGCGCCGAATGTGCTGAAAAAGGGAACAAGACCAACGCTGCTTAACCCGCCTGCCATTGTGGCAGCATGATGCTCCTGAATGCCGGTCTCCATGAATCCAACAGGTGAATGACTGCGGAACCCACCCATTTTAACAGACCCCTCAAGATCACAGGAGATACCAACGATTTTTATTTCAGTATCGATGTTATTGGCTTCTGCCAGACTTTTAAGGGCATTACCGTATGCAGAACGATTATCGGTTTTCTGGTCTTTCTCGTATACAATTGGATCTCCACCGCTGATATTGGGATAACAATTATCCGGTTCCATGATGGTATCGGTTGAAACATCCTGGGACCGTAGCTCATCCCAGACGACCATGTCTTCCTCAACACCAATTTCTGCCAGCCCTTGGGCAAGCTGTTCCCTGCTCAGGGGAGAGCCATGATATTTTGCCAGGTTTTCCATAAAGGAGATGCCTTTACCCATGGTCGTTCGTGCAACAATCACCGCTGGCCGACCATCCGGCTTATTATACAGTTCAGAAAACTTTTTAAAATACTCATCAACGTTATGTCCATCTTCCAGATACTCTACCCGCCAGCCATTGATTGAATAGAGGTCTCGAATTGATTGAGGCATGATCTCCTCTGTATCACCACATATCTGAAGATGATTACGGTCCACAATAACTATCAGATTATCTAGCCCATATTTACGGCCATAGCGTATAGCTTCGGTAACCTGCCCTTTCTGATGCTCACCATCACCCATAAAGACAACAACCCTATTTGCTTTGTCTTTGATTTTCAGTCCATGGGCAACACCTACTGCGGTCGATAACCCCTGACCAAGGTTTCCGGTATCCCACTCTACTCCTGGAGCAATGGATTCTACGTGACCGGGAAAACCGGAACCGGTTCGGCGAAATCCCCTTAAAAACTGTTTTTCACTGAAATACCCATATTCGGATAATACCGAATACACGGCTGGAGAAATATGTCCCATAGAGACAATCACTCTATCTCGTTTATTACTTCGGGGATTATCCGGTTCATGATTGATGCAGCCATATGTTACCAGCATCATATCAAGCGCAGATAAGGAACCACCGGGATGCCCTGATCCTGCAAGTGTTGTTGAAAGCAGAATCTTTCTTGCACAATTTTTCCTCATCTCAGCCAGCTGTGCTTTTGCGTCTTCGGTCAAACCGGCAGATTGCATATTCAGTTGCAGTGTCATATAATTCTCCAGTAAAGAGGTCGCATCACTTGTATTGCGGGACCCGGTAGCCAACAGAGTTGACGTGACAGGTTCAACACATAGTTGTGAACCGCCTAATGTGAATACAACAGTTTGATTTTTTTACTTTGCCCCTCTGCCTAATCCCTTTACAGATGGCTTGTATAGACCAAGAACTCACAGAAACAGATTGAGTCGCTCCTGCGAAGGCTCATACTACCCGACTCAAAAATAAAAATCAGCAGTAAAAATAAACATGCTTCGCATTGGTAAAATTGAAACTCAAACACCTTTTGTTTTAGCACCACTTGCTGGTTATAGCGATCTTGCTTTCCGCCTGCTCTGCCGTTCATATGGAGCCGGACTGGTCGTCTCAGAAATGATCAGTTGCCATGGGCTCTATTATCGCCAACCCAAGACCATTGCAATGCTTGCTTCACATCCGGACGAACGGCCGGTTTCCTTTCAGTTGTTTGGAGCTGATCCGGAATATATGGCTGAGGCTGTTGAGATTCTCACCGAATATAGCCCTGATCTGATTGATATCAACATGGGCTGCCCTGTAAAAAAGGTTACCAAACGAGGAGCCGGTGCTGCTCTTATGTCTGAACCTTTCCTGGCTGAAACGATTACCAAGCGGATTGTCCAAAAAAGCCCAGTTCCGGTCACTGTTAAAATTCGTTCCGGATGCAACAATGATCAGATAAATTGTGTTGAGTTTGCCAAAATGATTGAGGCAAGTGGAGCAAGCGGGATAACCGTCCATGGTCGTACTTGGGCTCAGGGCTTTACCGGATTGGCTGACTGGTCAATCATTGAACAAGTTAAAAACAATGTTTCTATCCCTGTTATTGGCAATGGTGATATCCTCTGCTATGAAGACGGCCTGGAGATGATGCGTCGCACAGGATGCGACGGAGTCATGATCGGAAGAGGAGCTCTTGGCAACCCATGGGTATTCCATAAAAAAGGAAAACCTGCCTTGTTGCCGGAGATTATCATCGGGGTCAGACAACACCTGAAACTGATGGAAGCACATCTACCGGTAGATCGTATGCTGGGTGTTATTAAAAACCATATCGGCAGATATTTCAAAGCGATACCTGGTGCATCGGCAATACGGAAAAACATTTACGGCTGCAACTGTTTTTCGGATCTCAAGCAGCTCATCGATATGCATGGATTGAGTGATAAACATAGGATCTGATACCAAATATCATAGAGTAATGATTAGACACTCATCATAGTATTCCAACGAAAACAGATAATGAAAAGACTGACAAATAGATAGATACCATTTACAGCAACAACAAGACAATACCCTAACCCCTTAAAACCCTTCATCCTGCCTTTAATTCCTGCTATAAAAATCACTGCGGCAATCACAATTGAGGTCATCAGATAGATAACTGGAATAAGCAGTGTTGAGTGGATAGTGCCGGATTTATCAGATAATGGAGAGAATACCAGGGCAACGCACAAAATGACTGCTCCAATATTAAATATACCTAGTCTCTTTATCATTTTTGTAATCTTTGCAGTTTAAACATATCGAATCAATCACCCGAAACCTCACTAACACCTATCACACTTTCTGCTTCAACTCAAGATGTATCAATAATTCTATTTTTAGTTACGGTATAAAGCTCACACTTTAAAATAAATGGATTCTCTTTTTTCAATTTACCTAACACCAATAATGACCAGCAACTAATTAAAAATATACAAATATGATATCTTGTTCAGTAAAACAAAAAAGGCCCTGCAGTTGAACACTGCAGGGCCTTTTCTTTTTACAGAAAATATCTGTTAACGAATTGTATCAGCCAAGAGTACTGGCAAGAGATTTTGCCGTTTTGGTTTCGATTATTTCGTCGATATGTTCTTTGGTCCAGACTGCATCTTTGCGAACGGCCTTGGTGGCATTGCCAAAACTGATTCGAACTTTCCGGCTTGAGACGGCATCCAGCGCTTTTGTCAGCCTCTCTTTAAGTTCGTCCGGATCGATACCTTCAGCCTCACCTAGCGGTCCCAGTGCCTTCATTTTCTGGGTGAACTCGGTGATCAGCTTCACATAGAGGGTGGCCTCTGCAGCCGAAGCCCAATCGAGGCAGACCCGCTCTTCGTTGATCCCTACATCACGCAGAACCTTTCTGACCAGTGCATCCATTCCCATAGCGTCATAATTACCTACCTGGTAATGACATTCACCATGTTGTCAGCCACCTGAGAAAATACCGTCGGCACCTTCAAGCAGTCCTTTAATGACAAATGCCGGGTCAATCCGCCCGGTACACATGATCCTGATGGTACGCAGATTGGTCGGATATTGGAACCTGGATACACCCGCTGCGTCTGCTGCTGCGTAACAGCACCAGTTACATAAGAACCCTAGGATTTTCGGATTAAATTCCTTATCGGCCATCACATTCTCCTCAATGTATTACAATTGAATAAATTCCAATATATCGTTTATTACGGCTATGCCTCTTCCTTCTCTTTTATAACCGACTCGATCGACCCAAAAGCATCAATCTGAGAGAAGATCTGCTCATTGGTAAAGCCGCCCATGGAAATGGCAAATGTCGGACAATGTGAAGAACAGATACCGCATGCTTTACAAGATGCGGAAATGGTTTCAGCCTTTTTCTTCTTGCCAACTTTCTTCATCTCAATGGCACCATATGGACAGAGACTGACACACAGATTACACCCGATACAATCTTCTTTATCGATAACCGAAACAATGGGATCGACATTGACGTATCCTTTGGCCAGTGGAATAGCAGCCTTAGCTGCGGCCGCCTGTGCCTGAGCGACACTCTCATCTACGGGTTTGGGACCATGAGAAAGACCGCATATATATACGCCATCAACAGCCATTTCTACGGGGCGCAGTTTGACATGGGCTTCCAGGAAGAACTTATTCTCTGTGGTCGGCAGCTTCAACATTTTGGATAACGTTTCAGTTCCTTCAGCCTTAATACCAACAGACAAGGCAACCAGATCGGGATTCATCACAACATCTTCCTGCATGATCGAATCGAAGAAACTGATCTGCAATTTTTTGCTCTTCATGGATACTTCAGGTTTTGTATCTACAGTATAAGGAATGAAGATAACCCCTTTCTTACGCGCTTCAAGATAAGCATCTTCAGCGTTGCCATAAGTCCTCATGTCTCGATAGAGAACAATAATCTGGGAATCAGGATTAATCTCTTTGATCTTGAGCGCGTTCTTCACGGCCTGATTACAGCAGAGTTTCGAGCAGTAATTCAGGTCATCTCCACGCGATCCTGCACACTGGATCATAACAACCGAATTGGGCGCCCTGTTCTTCGCTTTCCCAGACAGTTTCTTTTCAAGATCAAGCTGGGTCATTACCTTATTGGATTTGCCTAGCATATACTTGTCAACACGGTTTTCAGATCCACCGGTAGCAACGATAAAAACACCGTGTTCAATAGTATTCTCGATTTTCTTCTTACCCTTGGTTACTTCAACAATGGAAGAGAAATTGCCTATAAAACCGGAGGACTGGGTTAACTCGGCATTTGTGAATACTTCAATGTTCTTGGCTTTCTTAACATCGGTTTCAAGTTTCTTGACAAAGGTGGCAACATTGTCATTGGAAAGTGTAAATTTCACATTCTTCATGTTGCCGCCAAGCTGTTTATCCTTCTCAACCAGAGCAACATCATAGCCCTGACCGGCAACAGAGAGAGCAGCGGTCATACCGGCTACACCGCCACCAAGGACAACCGCCTTTTTGATCACCGGTACTGTTTGCTCAGGCAACGGCATATTTCTGTTTGCCTTGGCAACAGCCATCCGTACCAGGTCTTTGGATTTATCCGTTGCGGCATCCGGCTCATTGGCATGGACCCAGGAACACTGATCACGAATATTGACCATTTCAAACAGGTTCCTGTTCAAGCCGGCATCCTTAAGCGTTTCCTGAAAAAGAGGTTCATGGGTACGAGGTGAGCATGCGGCAATTACCACACGATTAAGATCATTATCTTTGATGGTGTCCTTGATGACCTCCTGAGCATCCTGGGAACAGGCGTAGAGGTTTTCGGCATAAAAAACGACGTTCTTCATTTCGCCGGCATTATCTTTTACCGCTGTAACATCGACAACCGATGAAACGTTGATCCCGCAGTGACAGACAAACACACCGATACGAGGATCATCTTCTTCGGTGACTTTTTTCTCGTCAGGATAACTCTTGTGAATGATCCCTTTACCCCTCTCCTTGGCAAGCACTGTTGCTGCGAGCGTTGCAGCGCCAGATGACTGAGTCGCCGATTCCGGAATATCTTTGGGACCCTGGAATGCGCCTGCAACGATAACTCCCTCTCGGGTAGTTTCCAATGGCGCAAACAGATTGGTATCACAGAAGTTGTAGTGATTCAGATCAATATCCGCTTTCTTGGCGATATCTTCAGCATCCCGTGGAGATTCTAGTCCAACCGAGAGGACAACCATGTCATGAGCAACAAATTTGTGCTGGCCGTCAAGGGTTGAATAGGTCAGTTTAAGATGGTCATCCCAGGGAGTAACATCGGCAACTTTGGCTCGTACGAACTTAATGCCCATATTCTCAGCCCGCTCTCTGGCCACATCAAAATCTTTACCCTGGGTCCTGATATCCATATAGTAGATAGTGATATCAACTTCAGGGTCATGATCCTTGGCAACCAAGGCCTCTTTAATGGAATACATGCAGCATACAGATGAGCAGTAACCATTATCACAGCCTACATCCCGAGAACCTACACACTGGATAAAGGCAATTGATTTTGGATGGCGGCCATCGGAGAAACATTTTACTTCGCCCAGGAATGGTCCTGATGCGTTAGTCATCCGCTCAAACTCAAACGAAGTGACAACATCCGGATGTTTTCCGTAAGAGAATTTTGCCAAGGTCTCTTCACTGATCTTGCCAAAACCTGGCGACACAATGACAGCACCGATTTTAATCTCTTTTTCTTCCGGCTCCTGGCTGAAATCGATGGCATGGCTCTGACAAACCGGAACACAGATCTGGCAGGTATCATGCTGAATATGCATACAGGAGTTCGGATCGATATAATAGGTCGCCGGTACCGCCTGGGCATAGTCGATATGAATAGGTCTTGTAATCGACAGCCCTTCGTTATACGGATCAACGTGATGCTTGGGACAGTACTCGGTACAAAGACCGCACGCCGTACAATCTTCGGCAATGATATATCGCGGACGCATGTTAATGGTCGCTTTAAAATTTCCCGCGCTGCCCTCCAGCTTCAGAAAGTCAGCGTTTGTCAACATTTCGATATTTGGAGACCGACCGGCCTCTACCAGCTTAGGCGCCAGGATTCAGATCGAGCAGTCGTTTGTCGGGAAGGTCTTATCAAGCTGGGCCATTACACCGCCAACCGCAGGAGATTTCTCCACGATATAAACGTAATAGCCTAGTTCTGTAAGGTCGAGGGCTGCCTGTATACCGGCTATTCCCCCACCAAGGACCATCACGGCTCCCTTTCTGTGTTTCATTGCTTTTGTCATAGTCGTACTCCTAGCAAATCACATTGTTTATGTAAATATTGGACAATTACTCAATAAAACCTTCTATTTCCGACTTCACAACTATTCAAGAACAGATTTTATACTGCTGGCTCCCTGATAATCGATCAAGGTAGCTGAGAGCCAAATTATTGACTGCTACCTCAGCAAAATGATAAGGAATCGAGGCTGTATCATGCTGCGAACGATCAGTTATCTCTGTTCTCAATGAAGACCAGCTGAAGTTCTCAAATAGTAACTGCTGCTGCTCTTCATTACGACGGCTTCCACTCCTTCAGGAATGCCGGTAAATGACCCGCTTCACGAGGACCAATTATGATCTTCCAATCGGGTAGTTCCTCTTCAAGCTCTCCCTTAATCGATGCAAGATAACCTGGAATGATGAGATCTCGATGATTAACCTTGTCACCAATGCCGCTCTTATTGATAAACTGAGCAATGAGATCTGCACCAAACTTACCGGCAGCCCAGGCGGTCAGAACTGACAGACCTTCTGTATCCTTAATCATCAGCCAGGAAGGTACCTTTGAACCTTCAATTTCACCTGAAACAATAAAGTATGTCAGAGAGAAGTTACAGGTGATGATTACAGGTGAGTCTTCACCAGGTCCGGTGAGCGGATAGATATCTTCTTCAACAACCATTGGACGCTGCGGATCGGTGAACAGGTTCAATCTCTCCAGGAACAGCGGGAAAACAGTATCGCCCTGCAGGTCTGACAGAATGACTAATCCAGCGTACTTGGCGACCATAACGGAAGCGATCATGGCTTCCATCAACGGATCATCAGTCATCTCACCGGGAAAAGTGACCGTCGGGAAACCGAGTTGCTTATTCTTGGCTCCAATTGCAGAACGTCTTGCAGCAACGTTGTCTTCAAGAGCCGCTTTCATCGTCCTGGCACCAGTATCGATAACCAGATCCTTCAGTCCTTCTCCAAGCAAAGCATCGGCAATTTCAACACAGTTATCCAAGTTTGTGGCTTTAACTCCAACTGGTGCTCCGGTATCTTTTGATACCTGGGCCATATCTGAGGCGTTGTCCATGGTTGCGCCATAAAGTAGAGGGGTTCTGTCTCCACAAAGTTTGGCAGCAGCAGCCAAACTGGAAGCAGAATCACTCATCAATATCAGACTGGCACGAGCCGATCCATCAAGCACCTTCTGCACAAGGGCAGTAAATGATGCTTCATCATCTTTAGCGTCCTTGATGGCTATGACATCAGATTTCATGATGACGCCGACTCGCTCATATTCGAGCTTATTGAAACGTTCTATGCGACCATCGATATCAGCATCACTCATTTCAGTGGTAATCAGCACACCAATTCCTGTTGGATTCTCAAACCGTTTTTCGTGCCTGAACAGGACAGTCTCGCCACCAAGGGTCAAGGTATCATCGCCAGTTCCTAGCTTGATTGTACGGATTGGAGGTGCGGAGGCAGCACTGATCTCTTCCCTTGCCTCATCACTCACATCGGGACACTCATCAACTTCAACCTGACCCGCTGCCACCTTCATGGCAAAAGCCAGACAAGTAGGGATACCACATTCCCCACAATTTGTTTTGGGCAGCATCTTGAGAATCTGTATGCCTGTTAAAGCCATGATTTATTCCTCCAGTTCTATCTAGTATATTTTGCCCTATGGGCTGACTGAGTTGCGGGCTGATCGGCGATCACTTACTCTTCCCTTTGACAACCAATGGCCTGCAATGCGTTTTTCGAGTCAGCCTCTTTAATTTATATTTTTATGATAATGCTTACTTAAAGTGATCACCGGTGCTGAGATTTGTGCAGGCGGACCTGACAGTAATCACGCTATAGCGTGATACCGTCAGGTCCGATCATGCAAATATGCAGTGCCGGTGGTCACTTGGTACCTAAACGGCGGTTTCCATCTCTAACGCCGGATGCCCAACCTTCTTCATGAACTCAATAATCTCCTCCTCGGTGGTTCCAATTTCCTCGGTGGCGATCATATCAAAAAATTCAGGCATACCCATATCTTCACAGACCTCTTTGAGTTTATCGGCGATCTCATCCTTCATCATCTTAGGCAGCCAGACGACCCTTTTAATACCACCTTCCGCCATAAACAGTTTCTTACTTGTCATGTAATGTTTGGAAACACCCATAAAGCCGGGTGTCTGCATACCACCACCAGCCATACCGGCCAGGGTCGTAAACTTCATGCCTGAAGGCGTCATACCGAGATAATCTCGGTTAACAACCATAATGCCGTTTGCCATCGGCAGCATAGCAGCAATGGCTTCAAAACAGCCACATGCCGTCATCGGGTTATTCATCAATGAATAACAGCTGACCTCGGGCACGGCACCTCGGGAGGCCTGGTTGACAAATTCAGTAATACCTTGGTAATAGCCGTTAACCGGATCGTTGCAGTCACCCTTGGCAATCGGCTGATTGGGGCCGGTCGGATTAATCTGAAATGAGGCCTTACCATCAAGCCAGTTATAAGCACCACACATGCCTATGCGTTCTGGTGTAATGACACACACATGACTCGGAGCAAAGGACTGGCAGAGGGTGCATGAGTAGAACACGTCTTCAGTTTCGTCCGTCATTGATCCCAATCGCTCATCACGGGCGGCATATACATCACCGGCCAGTGCGATAACCTCCTGGACTTTATCTTCTTCGGTGTAAATTTTGACCTGAATTTTATCCAGAATGGCACCGAACTCCTGATGCAGTTTACCATGCAGCACCTTGCCAATATGTGCAAAGGAAAATCCTTTCTCCACGGCTGCTTTACCTATCCGAACCCACATGATATTCCGCTGGCCCATGTGCATGATGCCCTGAATATAGTTGATCAAATGGTGGAATTGACGCTCAAGAATTGGCTCGAAATCGGGTTGCATCTCCCGCCCAGCCACCTCAACAAGTATAGCCAACGGCACATTCTGCCCTACTTCAAGGTCCTTGATGTCAAGGCCTTCAACAGTGACCAGTCCATCTTCGACCTCGTCCATGTCTTTAGAAATCAGAACCTCGACGGCTGGTGTCCGTCCACCACCACATTCCATGAACAGGTCATCCTTACGGATTCTCTCACCCTCGAAGGCAGGACCGAATGACATTGGAATATCGATTTCGGTGATGCTGACTTTCAGACCACGAACCTCAATTGCTTTCTGAACAATTTCGTCGTGTGGTATTTCAGAGACAACATGCTCATAAGTACAAATACCTGTGGGCAGCACCTCGGGAATTTTCCAGTCAGAGATAGTGGGGAAGCCCCAGTTAATAGCACCGGCTGCATTGGCGTACCATTCATCGGTAACCTCGCCAAGAGCCATTACAAAGGCAAAGGTTCTGTCTTTATTGTAAATCAGGTTGCCTCGATAATCACCAGGCTTAACACCACCGAAAGCCATAGCAACACGGCAGGCAAAACCGATGGCGAAAACAACAGAGGTATATGTCGGTCCGAAAGGAACAAGGCGAGTATTCCAGCCAACCTGTACATTTTCTTCAACAAGCTGTTCGGACATCCGCACATCGTTGGTATGGTCGTGCATAAAGATATAGAGATTCTTTTCCTGCAGCTCAAGGGCTATATCTTTTGCTATCTCGGCAGATGGCGGCGCACCGACAATGGCTGCAAATCCCGGGGCAGAACCGTCAACAAATTCAACGCCTCGTTTCCGGAAAATAACGTCATCGGCAGCACCCAGCCAAAGGTTTTCGTCAGTCGGATCCTCGGTCTTGGTATAAAAATCCGGATCGTTAATATAGCGAATCGACTCATACATTTCTTCGGCAAAATAGGTTGCCATTCCAGCATCAAGTGCCGGCGCCAGGTACGGCAGCCACAGGTCGTCGGTAACCGTAGGAGGCAGCAGTTTCCGACACTCCTGGAAAATATCTTTCATATCGCCGAGTTTTTCAACCTTCGCTCCAAGCATACTATAAATAATTGGGAGGAAGTAGGCGGTATTGGGAAGCGATACTTCCTGATCTTCGCCATATTTCTTCAAAGCCTCCTCATAAGACTCTTCGGCCATATCAATGATTTTCGTCGCTCCACGAATAGCAGCAGAACAGATG
>CAZLGM010000087.1:0-13142 GCA_964558875.1 uncultured Desulfocapsaceae bacterium | reverse complement strand
AGGACCAGGGCCAGACCGGAGAGAATGTTGTTCTCAAGGTCGGCGATCATCAACCGGATGTCTCTGGATTTATCCATAACCTTGGTGATCTCGGTGCCCCCAGGCCAGCTAGGTTTATCCTTTTCGATGATCTTATCGACCTGGGAGATGATTTTGAGGATATTCTCACCAGACCGTTTTTTCACCGAAATGTTGACAGCCTTGCGTCCATCGAGACGGGACCGGCTGGTCTCTTCTTTAAATCCGTCAACGACAACCGCCACATCTTTGAGATAGACCGGTTCACCTTCATGGGTCCCAAGAACCAGGGTATAGAGTTCCTCGGGTGTGGTAAACTCCCCTGGGACCTGCAGTTGAAAGCGTCCCTGGCCAAGGCGGATGTTGCCACCTGAGGTGTTCTGGTTTTCTCCGCTGACCTTGGACTGAAAAACAGAGATGGGCAGTCCGTAATAGGCCAGCTTTTCGGGTAGAACTTCGATGCGGATCTCTCTCTCCAAGCCACCGGTAATATCCACTTCCAGTACCCCGGCAATAGCTTCGATCTCATCTTCCAGGTCGTCGGCTATCTTTTTCAGACAGGGAAGACCGCATGTGCCGGAGAGTGAGAAAATAACGATGGGCATCTCGGAGAGATTGACTTCGAACACCGATGGATCATCTTCCAGGTCTGTAGGCAGATCCCCTTTGGCTTCATCAACCTTGTCCTTGACATCCTGAAGAGCCTCATCGATGTCAGTGCCGGTAACGAATTCCAGGTTGATCAGGGAGGAGCCTTCGCTGGAAATCGACTGCAGTTTCTTTAGACCGTCGATTCCTTTGAGCTTTTTTTCGATCTCAATGGTGATGGAGGTTTCGATGTCGGCAGCCGAGACCCCGCGATAATCGGTGGACACAAAGACGTAAGGGATAGTGATGTCCGGTTCGTTCTCCCTGGGCAGTATCTGGTAACAATAGACCCCGAAAACGATAAGGATAATGGCCAGAACGACAACACTGGTGGAGTTTTTTATGGCGGTATCGGAGACAATCATTGCTTATTTCCCGGTTTGGTCGATGACCTGAACAACTTTGACTTCCTGGTCATCCTCAACATCCCGATGGCCCTCTACAATCAGCCTGTCTCCTGGACTCAATCCTTCGGTAATCTGGACCAGCCACTTCTCCATAAAACCCATTTTTACCTGTCTCTTTTTAGCGATACCGTCTTCTTCAACAAAGACATATTGCTGATCTTCCCGGGAGATCACCGAATAAAATGGAACACCGATGACCTGGTGCGCCACCCGTTTAACCACATCACCGCTGACAAACATGCCGGACAGAATGTCTCCCTTGGGGTTGGCGATTTCCAGCTCCAGCCTGTACAGAGCGGCCCGGGTATCCGGAGCTGAGGAGAGGAAGTGGATAGCTGCCGTCTCTACTCGGTTATCGAGGGCTTTAATGGTCACATTGACGCGGGACAGCTTGCGAACCGCGGCCACATCCGACTCGGGAATACCAAGCACCGCCTTAACCCGATCGATCTGCAGTAGTTCACCAACCGGGTCACCGATAGAAAGATAGATTCCGGGTTCGATGTGGAGCTTATTGATCACACCACTGAAGGGGGCGCGGATGATACAGCGGGACAGCATCAGTTTGGCGTTTTCCATGTCGGCCTTTGACGTATCAACAGAGGCTTTTTTCGCTTCAAGCTGGGCTTTGGAAACGGCCCCCCGATCAAAGAGCTTCTTGTCGCGCTGATAATCGCTGACAGCCAATTTATAAGCAGCGGTTGCCCGGTCTCTGGCTATCTTGTAATCATCCATTTCAATCTTGGCGATAACATCACCTTCTTTGAGCGTGTCGCCTTCTTTGACGATAATGGTTGTAACCGAGCCGCCGACTTTGGTAGATATCATCAGTCGCTGCCACGGCTCAATAAAACCCGGGAGCTTGATTCGGTCTCTGATGTCAACCGGGGCAAGCGGGACTACAACAACATTGACAGCCGGTCGTTTCTGAGTGCCGACTGCCATTTTTTCAGCGATGAGAGCTTTCTGCTTCTGGGAAATTGAGATAAAAAGGGTGATGATAAATACAATCAGACCAAGAAGTACAAAACGGGGGAGGTTTCGCAAAAAAAAGTGAACAACTTTGCCGCGTTTCGTCTGAGGAGTGAATTGCTGGTCCATGTGTTCCTCTTCTTTGTCGTTTGTTTATCTGCATTTATCGAGCAGGCTGTCTTGGACAGTTATATCACATCACCTATAATTCGATTATCTTGTGAGTCAAGTCATTTTTCCATTAGACAAGTGTAAGTAAAACTCAAAAGAACAGCATTTTATTGTGATTGAAAAGTGATGGAAAAAGAGGCCTTGGAGGTTTATTTTTGATAAACCATGCATAAGGTAATCGAGAACTTTGTGTAACCAATAACAGACAGCCTGTGAATGGTGCTGTCTTATTTAGAAATTACTCTATGTCACTGTCATATTACAAATAACAATGGATATACAGATTTTACTTAATGAATGGATGAATCAACTGGTGAATCACTTGCCGGTTGGTTATGCATTCGGGGCCGGAATGGTGTCAACGGTTAATCCATGTGGTTTTGTTATGCTGCCTGTCTATCTGTCTCTATATATGGGGGCCGAAGACGGAAAAATGGCGCAAAGTTCGCGCCTTGCCAGATTCTGGAAAGCTATCTGGGTCACTGCGGTTGTTTCGGCCGGTTTTGCCCTCTTTTTTGGGATTGTCGGGGCTATCGTTTCAGCGGGCGGCACATTGCTGATGGATATTGCACCATGGTTTTCCCTGGTGATTGGCGCGGCCCTGGTGCTGCTGGGAATCTGGCTGCTTCTGGGCAACCACCTGTCCGTTTCCTTCACCCAGCGGATCAGCAGCAAGATTGGTGATCCAAGGCAGGTCAGCCTGAAAGGGTTCTTCCTCTTTGGCGTCGCATACGCCATTACTTCCCTTGGCTGCACGCTGCCTATTTTTCTGATGGTTATTGGGGGTGCTATTGCTTCCGGTGACTTTATGGAAGGCATGATACAATTTTTCAGCTATTCCCTGGGTATGGGTGCCGTACTCCTGGTGTTGACTCTTGGCATGGCCTTCTTGAAAGAGGGCGTGGTTGTCGGCAAACTGCGGAGCGTCATGCCGCATATTCAAAAGATTTCCGGGGTTTTTATCATCCTTGCCGGCCTGTACACGATTTATTTCTGGGTCAGTAAAATGCTTGATGCCCCGTAATCCTACCGGTTGACAGATGGATTTCATCCTTACCTTTTCTCAGACCGGCAATGTGCTGCTTTACCTACTGACAGCCTTCTGTGCTGTTGCCGGATGTGTGGGAGTGGTGAATGTGGCATCCCCCCGACCCATCGGTATGGATCGGTCCCGCTATCTTCTTTTGGTCGTTAATCTGCTGTTTCTGGCGGGTTTTCTGCTGATCTGCTGGTTTCATTATCATATCTATATGCAGCTGCCGCTGGAGCTGCCGGAACATCTGGCCAACTGGATTAACCGCCAATTGGAAATGATGAACAGTCGGTCTTCCTACGGGTTGCCACTGTATAACCAGGAGAATCCGCCAAGATACCTGATTCCGTTCTGGATCGAGAATGAGAAGTACTTCTTCTGGTTTTTCTGCTATTCCGTCATGGCCCATATTGGGTTTTTTCGACTTCAAAACCATCGCCTGAGCGGATTGCTCCTGGCTCTTCTTGGCGTTCAGGTGCTCATCCTCTGTTTTATCGTCAATCCGTTTGCCAACCCGCTCCCCTCTTTTTTCAACAGCTATCTGCCCTGGATCAATGGTTCGCTTGGAGATATGGAAAGGCTGGGTCTGTTCATGCGTCTCTATTCGAAGATGACCTTTTACTATAATGCTTCCTATATGTGGCTGCACCCACCTATGCTTTTTCTCTCTTACGGGGCGATCACCATGACCTTTGTCACATCGGTATTCATGTTGTTTGATCGAAGGGTACTGGAAGTTGAAAAGATGGGCTATGATTTTGCCAAATTCGGTTATGTGATGCTGACGCTCGGTATGCTGCTCGGTTATCCCTGGGCATTGAAAGCGTGGGGGCCAAACTGGTGGTGGGATCCGAAGATCTGCAGCTCGATCATGATGTGGGCCATCTATTCCACCTTTATGCACACCCGTTTGTATGGCAACAGGGCGTCAATGTGGTATTTTACCTCTATTCTCGGAATTGTCTGCTTTGGTGCAATGATCTTTACTTTTGTCAGTTCTTTTCTGTTTCCTGGAGAGCATACGTTTCAGTAGTGGTCCAATGAACAATACAGGTTGATGAAAATGAAACCCAAAGGCTCCTATGATTATTACCTGATCCTGGCGACCTGTGTTGTGCTGGCGATCATTTCCGTTATCTGTATATACGGGATGTTTGCCTTTAAGTTTGCCCAGATCCAGCAGACAGCTCCCGACGTCAAGGCGGCCTTTATGGACAGGATGAACCTGTTTATTTCCCCCTTTATCATCGGTTTAATTCTCTTGCTGTGTATCTGCGTTCCTAAACGGCTCCTGCCGGTAAGATGGTTGAACATTTTTACGGCAGCTCTTCTGGCTGTAACAGTCCTGATCTCTTTTGTCTGGGGGCTGCTCACAGCATTAAAAATCAGCCTTGGTGTCACCCTGATTCTGCAACTGATTGTACTGGTGATGGCTGTCAGCGGGAGCGAGCATCTCAATTTTGAAAAGAAAGGCTATTGGCAGCGGCTCGGCTCGTCGGCCATGCACCTTGGCCTGGTTCTTTTTATCTTTGATCTCTTTTTCTATCAGGACAGAACGCTGCATCTTTTACTTTTCTGGTTGACGACGATCACAACCGTTGCTGGAATGATCGGCTGTTTTTACGCTGAGGCCGTAAGTGATTTAAGCGCACGGTTTTTTAGAAGAAATTCTTTAGGGCACCAGAATAATAACAGGGAAGCAGGGTAATTGTGATGAAGCGGACCATTCTCTTTTCCATTTTGATTTCTGTAGTGATCGCGATTGGTTTTCTGCATTTTTTCACACCGGCGGACAAGATATTCTTTCACGATACCTACCGTCGTTTGAGCTATTTCCCAATTGTGCTTGGGGCCATCTGGTTTGGAGTGAAAGGTGGAGTATTGCTGGCGGTGTTATCCTCAGTTGCATTTATTCCTCACCTGCTTCTCTATGCCGGGCATGGCGTTCAAAACTATTTCAGTGAGTTGACCGAGATTGTTTTGTATTTATGTGCCGGTATCGTTGTCGGTATCATAGCCGAACGGGAGCGACGGCTGCGCATCGGTTATCAGAAGGTGTCTGCCAGGCTGGAGGAGTCCTATGAAAAACTCCATGAAGGGGCTGCTCAGCTTGTTCAGGCGGAAGAACAGCTGGCCGCAGCCCAGAAAATGTCAGCTCTTGGTGAAATGGCGGCAACCCTGGCCCATGAGATCCGCAATCCACTGAGTTCTATTCGGGGCACAGCGGAAATCCTGCTGGACGACTATCCGAAAGGGAACCCTAAAAGAGAGTTTGTGGAGATATTGCTCAAAGAAACCGGTCATCTTGAAACGACCTTGAAGAACACCCTTGATTTCTCCAGACCTGAAACCAATGATCGTGAAGAGACCGCCTCCATCAGTTCCCTGATCGCCAAGCAGCAAATGTTGCTGGGTCCCAGATTGAAAAAAGAGCAAATCCAATTTAGGTGTGAAGGCCTTGAAAGCGGCGATGATTTTCTTGTCCCTGAATCCCGGATCAGCCAGGCCTTGATAAATCTATTGATGAACTCAATAGAGGCACTGGTAGAGAACAGCAGAACAAGGACGGTGGCTGGCGAACCACAATCCGGTGGTAAAGGGGATGGGCTCGGTCCACTTATCAAGGTGAGTCTGGAAGTAACAGAAGATGGTTGCCATGTTTATATTGGCGATAATGGCCCCGGCATCAAGACGGACAACAAAGAGGATATCTTCAAGCCCTTCTTCTCCAGTAAGAAGAAAGGTACCGGCCTGGGACTTGCCATCAGCCGGAAAATCGTTGAAAGTTATGGGGGAAGCTTGAGGTTGGTGGACGGTGATCCTGGAGGAGCCTGTTTTGAGCTCTTTTTACCCGCGAGATGGAGTGAAGACTATATGGAACAATATATGCTGAAAGGGCGGGGCGAGACAGAAGAAGGTGACCGCAATGGCTGAAACAATTCTATTGATCGACGATGACCGTTCTCTTTTACGGGTTACAGAATATAATTTGAGTCAAAGCGGTTTTCATGTTGTATCCGCCGACTCAGGCAGGGAGGGGTTGGCCATGTTTGAAGCCTCGTTGCCGGATATGGTGATTACCGATCTGCAGCTTGGCGATATGAACGGTCTTGAACTACTGGATGGTATGAAAGAGATGGCCCCTGCCATACCGGTGATCGTCATCACCGCCTTTGGTTCCATAAAAGTTGCAGTGGAGGCTATGCAGCGAGGAGCCTTCCATTTTCTGACCAAGCCCTTTGACCGGGATGTGCTCAGGCAGAGCTGCCGGCGGGCCCTTGAAGTTGGAGCGCTGCAGGCTGAAAAAGAGCTGCTGGTTGAAGAGGTCAACCGGCTATCCGGAGTGCACCGCATGGAGACGGCCAGTTCGGTAATGGCCGAACTGTTATCAACAGCCGTCAAAGCGGCCGAAAGTGAAGCAGCCATTCTCATTACCGGCGAATCGGGTACTGGAAAAGAGCTGTTGGCCAGGCTGATTCATCAAAGAAGTTCGAGAAAAGACAAGGTGATGGTTAGTGTTAATTGTGCCGCCTTGCCTCCCGACCTGATTGAGAGCGAGTTGTTCGGCCATGTCAAGGGAGCATTTACCGGGGCAACGGGGCACCGGAAGGGTCGTTTTCAGGCGGCTGATCAGGGGACCCTTTTTCTGGATGAGATTGGCGAAATGCGTTTTGATCTGCAGGCCAAGTTGCTGCGTGTTCTGCAGGAAGGAGAAATTGAACCGGTAGGCTCAGACAGGGCTGAAACGGTTGATGTCAGGCTCATTACAGCCACCAATAAAGATTTAAAAGAAGAGATTGAGCAGGGTAGGTTTCGAGAGGACCTCTACTA
Organism: uncultured Desulfocapsaceae bacterium; assembly: GCA_964558875.1. Lineage (GTDB taxonomy): Bacteria > Desulfobacterota > Desulfobulbia > Desulfobulbales > Desulfocapsaceae > CAZLGM01. The sequence continues at coordinate 6,062 of CAZLGM010000087.1, read as the reverse complement.
TCGCCTTTGTGTTATTCCACTGAACCTGCCACCGCTGCGGGAGAGGAAAGAGGACATCCCGGCACTGGCAGACCATTTTATAAAAAAGATGGGAGCACCCACTGATGTCTCGTTCACCCCGGATGCCGCCAAGCTGCTGACTCAATATCATTGGCCCGGCAATATTCGAGAGTTACAGAATGTGATTGAGCGATCGATGATTCTGCGCAGCTCGGATAAGATCCGGGCCGAAGATTTGAAGTTGACAGATCAGGCAGATTCCTCTCGGTCAGGTTTCACATTACCACCTGGTGGGCTCGATCTCATCGAAGTGGAGAAGGATCTGATTAAACAGGCCCTTCAAATGGCCAACAATAACCAGTCGGAGGCGGCCCGCCTGCTGTCGATTCCCCGTCATGTCCTGCTGTACAGATTGGAGAAATTCAATCTGAAATAGTAGGTTTGCAGTAAAACTTCCTGAATCCGTGACGAAACTTATTGTTCACACTTATAACCTCTTGACATGTAGGGACATTATTAGACCATATCAAGCCAACCTTATTAATCAACTCGCCCTTCAGGGCATCCGCTAGCACTGCATCTTTGTTCGATTTAACTGTCCGATATAGTTTACTATTATTGGCCAGTCAAATCGAACAAAGCTACAGCACTATCGAATGCTCACAGATTCAGGAACTTGCTAAAACAGCTACGAGGAATCATCCTTTTCCTGGCGATTCATCCGCATTCCACCGAAACGGGAATCAGGCCTCCGATAAAGCGGGTAGGCCAGACTGCGGATGTGGCTAATGACATCGATAATATCCTCGTCCGAAAGGATGTGCTGCCATTGGGGCATGATATGGGAGAAATTCATGGACCGGCCGCCAAACTTTATGATCATGAATAGTCGCATGTCAGGCAGTCTGTTCATAAAAGTGCCATCGGCGTGGACCCTTGGCTGTGGATCGAGCTGCTCATTCCTGTAGCGGTCTCCATCCCCCGCGCCAAGCTGGCCATGACAGGGAACACAATACTGACGATATATTTTACCGCCGTTTTTCAGGTTTCCTGCCGCCATGGCCGCATGGACAGACGGCAGGAAAATGAAAACTGACAGGATGATCAGGATTGTTCGTTTCATTTGAAGCTCCTAAATAGAGGCCGGTTGATCAGAGTTTTATCTACAGCGTCCGTGCCTGCCCTGGTCCCCGGCATCCACAACCGGCTGTTCCACTGCCCATTCCGGGCTGGAGTCCGTACGCTTTGGCCTTTTCCTGCAGGACATCCATCAACTGATAAATCTGCTCGGTAACCATGGCAATTTTTGCCCGGTCCGGTTTTTCAGCGAGCAGGAGTCTACTGTTCTCATCCTGCTTTTGAGCGAGTTCTTTTCTCAGTTGAACTGTTTCTTTTAAAAATGCTGAAAAGTTCTTTTGCCGTAAAGCGTCCTGCTCTTCCAGTGTGAGCTGTTGTTTTGTTTTTTCGGTTTCCTGGGCTGTAACGCTTTGTAGAGGTATGATAGCGGCTAGCAGAAAAACAGCGGCCAGGGTCATTAGAATTGTTTTCATTGGTACGCTCCTTAGAGTTAAGTGTGGGTTTGTTTGAATAAGTTATTTTCAGTGGTGATATCCGTCGTCAGTAATGTGACCGTCCTGAACCCGGATGATCCGGTCAGCATAACGGCAGTTATCACTGTTATGGGTGACCATGATGATAGTCAGCCCATCTTCCTGGTTGAGAGTACGAAGTAATTCCATAATCTGTCCGGCCGTCCGGCTGTCCAGGTTGCCGGTAGGCTCGTCGGCCAGCAAAATGGTCGGCCGGTTGACAACAGCCCTGGCAATGGCCACCCGTTCCTGCTCGCCACCCGATAACTGATCGGGCAGTCTGTCACCTTTGTCATCCAGACCGACCTTGTTCAGGACGTTTTGGGCCATTTGAACCTGCTTTTTGTTGCTGAGCCCGGTTGTCGCCATGGGCAGCATGATATTTTCGGCGACAGTGAGATAGCCGATAAGCTGAAACGATTGGAAGACAAAACCGACATATTCGTTCCGAAAGTCGGCCCGTTGTTCACTGGAGAGGTTGTAGATGTTGAGGCTGTCGATAAGTAATTTGCCGCCTGTTGGACGATTGAGGCCGCCAAGGATGGAAAGAAGCGTCGATTTTCCCGATCCGGATTGACCGACAACCGCCACGAATTCACCGTCATCAACGGTGAAGTCCATCTGCTCAATGGCAGTCTCAGTACTTTCACCAACAATATACTCTTTGGTGATGTTATCGATCTCTATCATGTGATTGACCGGCTCGGTCAATTGGCTGGTATTCATGGTTATTGTATCCTCTGTTGTTATAAGGCGCGTAAAGCTACGCTCGGGTCAAGCCGGCTGCCTTTTCTGGCAGGTTGAAAGCTGGCAATAATCGACAGGGAAATGGACAGGGCAACGATTATGGCAGCCAGAAAGCTATCGATTCCGGAAAAGATCATTTGTGGAAACAGTAGCGGTAGCACTGTCCTGGCGACAATGTTGCCGATAACCAGACCGCCAAATCCGCCGACCAGCCCGACCAGTGCCGCTTCCAGCAGAATGATCTGCAGGACGTGGCTCTGCCGGAAACCGATGGCTCGAAAGATGCCGATTTCCCGGGTCCGTTCATTGACCGAACCCATAGTGGTCACAAAGACCAGCAGCGAACCGATACAAACCACAAGCCCGGAGATGCCGTAGCTGAATGTTTTAAACATCTCTATGGACTGCATTTTTGCCATCACAGCCTGTCTGAGGGCGGTCACCTTGGCACCCGGGAATTTCTCCGAGATCTGAAGCACCATATCGCTGATCGGGCAGTCGCGACAGAAGGCTGCGATTTCCACCATGGTGATTTTTCCCTGTTTGCCGAGGATCTTCTGAACAGCAGGGAGATGGCCTATGATAATGTGGTCTTCACTGGAGCCGGTTGGCATTAGAACACCTGCGACCGTCAGACTGTACCCTGGTAACTCGAGGGTGTCTCCCGGTTGCAGAGCAAGTTTTTTTGCCGCTTCCGCACCGATAACAACTTCTTGTTCCCCGGGCTTATTCCCCTGTATATTCCACCAGGTTTTCAGGTCAAATTCCACATTCGGGTCAACTCCCATTATAAGAACCTCTTTTCCTTTGACACGGACAGCCCCGAGTACTTTAGGGGCAACGGCACCCAGGTTTCGTTTGGCCTCAATTGTATGAATATTACCGATTCGCTGTTCATCAAACTCATTGAGTTGGTACGAAACACCGCCAACCTGGATATCTCCATAGCTGAGGCTGAGGTTGTCGCTTTTCGGGACCATCACGATATTTGCACCGAACCGGTCAAGTTTTTCTTCCAGGGAAACACTCATGCTGCGGGTAATTGACAGCAGAGTTACGATAGTACCGATGCCGATGAACAACCCGAGAATCACAAAAACGACTTTGGCCTTGCGACGCAGCAGATTGCTCAAAGTGATATTATAAAGCTTCAAACTCTTTCTCCTTTTTCAGATTAGCCAGTCTCTGCCGATGACTGATCACGTTGAGTTGAATAATTCCGGTTGCTACCTGGGAGAGCTGATTGGTTACAGCATGCGGCTTGGTTTGTTCTCTGTTGAATGTCAGGATTAGCCGTTGGTTCTCGCTGTCTCTGTTGACTCCGGTCACTCCTTTAATAGCCGTTATGGCAGCTATGGTATCGGGTGTGAGTACAGTGTCGTCTTTAAGACGATAAATAATGTCATCGAGGTGCCGGTTTTTTAAAAACGCTGCCATCTGCGGTAAAACAGCAGCAGATACCAGAACAACGACAGCCACGGAAAAAATTGTCAGAAGCCGCCCAAGGCTGAAGAAACGCTTTTTCACACCCAGAACTTTTTCCCTTTTTGTTCTGTATTTTTCCAGATCATATTCCATGGTTCTTTCCATATTCTTGTTGGGTGGATTCGGGTTAGCTTTTAAATTCGCAATACCAGCTGTTGGTATTAATGTCGTTCATGGAGATGATCAGTTTGTCTCCAACCACCTTTCTTTTGAGGGGTGCCGGATTGCAGCCGCCTTTGATGACATTGATCTTATTTGAGTCAAATTTCTGACCGCAGTTGATGCAGACCATCTTGTCGCCTTCCTGTACATACCCTTTTCCCGATTGGAAACAGACGTCACAGGCATCAATTGCCGCACGGATTACACCGTCCTTGCTCTTTAATACGAAGAAGGTGACCATGATTCCGTCGTCGGCTTTTACTTTAAAGTGGTGTGCTTTACCGTCATTCACCCTTGATATCGGTATAGCAAGCTGCCGATTGACCGGTTGAAGGACCTGGGGCGACTTTTTAAAGAGGCTGAAACCTTTAAAACCAAGCCCTGAATGTGATGGATTGGCCATAGCCAGAGAAGTGAGGAACAGTACGGCCATAAATATGTTTTTTTTCACTATTTTACTCCTTTGTTGGGGGGATCAACGTTGTCTTTTTTTCTTTTCCAATAATACGGTTTAACAATCGAACCCAGGTCATACGGCTGGCACTGCAGGGCCGTCGACGATTGCAGTTTGCGCAAATTGCGGTTTGGCTGTCAGATCGATAGTCTTCAGAGGCCTGTAATCTCTTCGATTTTTGCAGACAACCCTGACAACCCGTGATTGGCGCGGGAGAAACCTCTTGGCCAGTAGCGGTTGAGACTTTATGGCTGAATAATAGCAAAACCGTTAGAGCTCCAATCACTATCATGCTTCCGCGTATAACATATGGTCGATCTGCTCTTTTTCGTTTGTTCTTCATCGGCCTTGTTAACGCAAACGAGATGCCAGGTCTGTTTACAAAGTCAAATGTTCAGCCAGATGGATGTTTTAATGACCTCTTCTTTTGGAAAAGATCTGGTTTATCAGCAAGATAGCTCTTGGTTTGCTGGTTTTTGAATTAGGGATGTTTGGTAAAGTAGAGATGGGACAATAGATGAATAGTTGGTTGGTTGCAGACTATTCTTCAGTCTTGCTGCAGAATAGTCTGCAATGAGGTCGGATTTGGTTGAAATACTTTGCTATCCATTTCTCTTGAATGATCTTGCCACCACCACAAAGTGGTATATTTTCTGTTTACATTCACGTAAACGTGAATATGGTTTTCGGAACAAACTATCGAATCCTTTATAATTGAGGTTGAAGAACCAAAATGAACAATATCATCCTTGTTGTCTGTAGTATGCTGTTCTCGCTTCTGGTCCTTCCTATCTCTATCCAAACAGGAACGGCAACCGTGAAAAATAAACAAAAACCGAATCGTCTGATAAACGAGAAAAGTCCCTATCTCCTCCAGCATGCTTATAACCCGGTCGACTGGTATCCATGGGGAGAAGAGGCTTTTGAAAAGGCCAGGAAGGAGGGCAAAGCGATCTTCCTCTCCATCGGATATTCAACCTGCCACTGGTGCCATGTGATGGCCCATGAGTCGTTTGAAGATCCGGCTATTGGCGCGCTGTTGAATAAATATTTTGTCTGTATCAAGCTGGACCGGGAAGAGCGGCCGGATATCGACCAGGTGTATATGGCAGCAACCCAGGCAATGACCGGATCCGGCGGCTGGCCTATGTCTGTCTTCCTCTTTCCCGATGGAACCCCGTTTTATACCGGGACCTATTTCCCGCCCAAAGCTAATTATGGCCGCCCGGGATTTGCTGAGATAATCGAGGCGATTGAGAAAGCCTGGCGCACCGATCGTCAATCGCTACGACGATCCGCTGATTCTATTACCAATCATCTCAAAAACATGTCGGCTGATGATTCCTCTGAAAACCTTGACCCTGCCTGGATGGATGAGGGATTTGTCATTGCTGAGAAAATATATGATCACAGGTATGGCGGTTTCGGCACAGGTAATAAATTTCCCCGTCCGGTTGTTTTTGATTTTCTCCTTCGTTTTTTTAACAGAACCGGGAATCAGAGTGCTTTGGATATGACGGAAAAAACTCTTGCAGCCATGGCGGACGGTGGTATTCATGACCAGCTTGGCGGCGGTTTTCATCGTTATTCCGTGGACCCCATCTGGCGGGTGGCCCACTTTGAGA
>CAZLGM010000086.1:0-13209 GCA_964558875.1 uncultured Desulfocapsaceae bacterium | reverse complement strand
CCCTAGTCGTTATTTAACATATAGGGGTGTACGGTTCAAATGGGGTCAACTACACTGGATATAGGCTATTTTATAGTCAATTTTTTCCTTGGTGATATGAATATATCCCCAGGATTTTGGTAATAAGCAGTCCACTTTTGCCACCAATTGGTTCTCTGCTCCCAGTATCTTTGTAATGCCTTTTTAATACTTCTATCAAACAGCCCTCGATCCCAATTTGTAAATACATCAAATTGTGCTTCTGGAACCTCTGTAATTATAACCTCATCTACTATTTTGGCTATTTGCTGAACTGCCCAAATTAAATTTCTATATTGATTTTGAATGCAGCTTAATTTCATTTGTTTGAAAACCAATTCTTCATTTGGACGATTGTTGTTCGCTGAAGCATGAGCGACAAATTTATTCACAAACTCTCTGATAGAATTGTTAAGCACAGCTTTTTGATGGAGTTTATCTATTAAAAGTGGCGCGATTTTATCATCAGATTTTCTTTTAGAGCCAACCTTTAGCCCACACAAGCTATCAAATTGTTCATGTCGACTTTGAATAATTTGGTTTGTTTTCCAATCGAAACCTTTTTTGTTTTCAAATGGAGTACCATCATGAATCAAGTAATATTCACGACAAAGGAGATGTTTATTATCTATTAACCGTTTAGTGATTGATCTAATGGAATTAACAGATCGAGGTCCTCTTCTTTTCTCATCGTAAAGTTTTCTTAGGACAACTACAGTATGGCTAAAGTGTGTAATATGAATGTACTCGACCAATGAGTTTGGTATTTTATCCCTCTTATTCCTTTTTTGTGCAAGCCTCAGCCCTTCATTAAACGACCGGTAAATGGAATCATTCCAAGCCAAAGAATTAACTGCCGTTTCGATAGAATTCTCTGAATTTTCAACTAGTTGTTCTGCAAGAGATCTGCGTAGATTTATAAAGAGATCGCTACCTGACATGGATTAATCAATCGGCTCTTTTAAAGCTAAAACCATCTTGCCATACATAACGACGCAAGAACAAAATAATTTCGTTATTTGAGACCTGCACATTGGTAAAAAAGGCACAGGTGCCTCATATTTGTATAAGCGAGCATGGTCGCTATAGCTACTACTCCTATGCGGCCAGGCTCGATCATGCAAAGATGAGGTGCCTGTGCCTTTTTAACATGGGGCGAAGTTTGGTACCCTTGGGAAAGGAATAACATCCCGAATATTCTTCATCCCAGTAGCAAACTGAACAAGCCGTTCAAACCCCAAACCAAACCCGGAATGAACAACAGTACCGTATCGCCTCAGATCCAGATACCACTGATAATCATCTATATCGATACCGCTCTCCTGCATCCTGTTCAACAAAACATCATACCGTTCCTCGCGCTGAGAGCCGCCTATGATCTCACCGATTCCAGGCACCAGAATATCCATGGCCGCTACTGTCTTACCGTCATCGTTCAACCGCATATAAAACGGTTTTATAGAGGCGGGATAATCGGTCACCACCAGAGGACGACCAAACACCTCTTCGGTAAGATACCGCTCATGTTCCGCCTGTAGGTCACTGCCCCAGGAAGCCTGATAGTCAAATTTTTTGGAGGATTTTTCCAACTCAGTAATAGCATGCGTATAGGTGATCTGGGCAAAATCCTGCTGGGCTAGAATTTCCAGCTTGGCTATCAATCCTTTTTCGATAAAACAGTTAAACAGATCTAGATCTGTTTTGCTCGAGTCCAGTAGATCTTGGATGATAAATTTGATCATTTCCTGGGCTACCTGGATATCTTCCTGCAGATCACAAAAGGCCATCTCCGGCTCAACCATCCAGAATTCAGCCAAATGACGGCTGGTATTGGAATTTTCCGCCCTGAAGGTCGGCCCGAAGGTGTAGACCCTGCCAAGGGCCTGGGCATAAACCTCTGCCTGGAGTTGGCCCGAGACGGTCAAACCGGCCGGCCGGCCGAAAAACTCATCTTTTTCCCCAGTAGTCACCTGAAACATCTCCCCGGCGCCTTCACAATCAGATGTGGTGATGATGGGTGTATGGACCTGGGTGAACCCCTGCTGCTGAAAAAAACAGTGGATCGCATAAGATAACTGAGAACGGATTCTGGCCACCGCTCCCAGGGCATTGGTTCGCGGCCTGAGATGGCTGATCTCCCGAAGAAATTCAAAGGAATGACGTTTCTTCTGTAATGGATAGTTCTCAGGGTCGGCCCAGCCTAGGACTTCAATAGAATCCGCTTCTATCTCAACATCCTGTCCTTTAGCCGGCGATATTTTAAGTATTCCACCCACTCGAACGGAACAGCCTGTTGACAGTTTACGAATTTCATTGTCATAATTTTCAAGACCTTTATCACCAATTACCTGGATATTATCAAGGCTTGAACCGTCATTGATCTCAATAAAGGAAAAACTACCCGTATCCCTTCTTGTCCGAACCCAGCCGGAAACACGGACATGCTCGCCGACCGGTTTATCGTCCAGCAACGCTGTTATCTGTTTTGTTGTCATCATACCTGAATTATTTGTCTCTTATTCCTGAATCCGTGACGAAGAATGTTGTTTTGTTTAATATCACCCTGATATATCATAAAATTATTGGATTATACATTTTAACCTAAAAGAATGACTCGCCCTTCGGGTCATCCGCTAGCACTGCATCTTTTTCTGATTTAACCGTCCGATATAGTTCACTATTATCGAACGGTTAAATCAAACAAAGCTACAGCACTATCGAATGATCACGGATTCAGGTTATTGAATACGCCCCTTTTGAAAAACAACCATTTCCCCATTACCGGAAAGTTTTTCTAATTGTATACCAGTTAACCGGTTGAGATGGCGACCGACTACCTGGCATTTCACAGTCAATAAAAAGAATATCTCCCTCTCTGTCTCAGAGAGGGTCTCAAAATTCCCCTGCCCTTTGGAAATGACCAGAGCAGCCTCATGAAAATGGTGGAGAAATTCCAAAGAGCAGTGTTCAAGCGGTGTTCCCGGGCAATTGGTTCCGTTATCGATTACGGTGCAGAATCCATCCAATCCGATCTCAAGGGCATCTTCCATTGTGGCGTCATTGATGATCGGGGCCTTTTTAACACCAACCACGACCTCAAACCCTTTGGCAACGAGGTACTCCATGATCAGGGAATCATAAACGATTTCACCGCAATTGTCGGCCAGATAGAGAATCTTTGCCTTCTTTTGCAGTCCTTCTACCTTTTCAAGCAGCTTCTGCAGGTCGTCGATGACCAACGGAGCTGTACGACACTGTTCAAATCCTTCTGTCAGATCAAAGGACTGAGAGGCACCTAAATCAATGAGGTTCCCACCAAGGCTGAGTCGAATGGCCGTCTCAAGTGGCCTCGGGCTTGCAGTCACTTCCCGACGAAGTTCCGGCAGCAGTTCCATCGCCTCTTTATTAGCCTGTTTTTTCTGGGAAATATAGGGATCGTCGCATCCGATCATCCGGCTGATGGTTTCATACACCTTGATGGAGTTCTCCGGCGGTGTCAACCTAGGGTCCATTTCTGCCGTCAGCTTCGATACTTCCTGAACGACCTCATACTGAACCTTCTCAGACATTCCGCCGACCTGGGCCACTCGCTGGGCCTGTTTCAGAAAGCATGCCAGGCAGTCAACCGACATCTTCATAACAGGTACTCCTGCCTCACATTGGCAAGCGCGGCAAAGATCGAATTTTTCGCTTCCGGCTCCTGACGATAGATTCCTTTCAGGATTTCCCGCACCGTTTCCCTCCTGGTTTCACCGGACAGAGGACAGTTATTTTTAACCGGCTCTATCCCTGCCGCCTTTGCAATTTCCAGCACATCGACTTTTTCCAGATAGGCTAGCGGTCTTATCAGTGACAGCCTGCCGTCAAACAGCTGTTGACGCGGCAACATGGTTGAGATATTCCCTCCATACAGCAGGTTGATGAATAATGTCTCCACAAGGTCGTCCTTATGGTGACCAAACCCTATTTTGCTGTATCCCTCCTGCTCGGCCAGATCAAAGAGCAAATTCCGTCTGTTTCGGGCACAGCCAAAACAGCTCATTTCCCTGTCAGCCATTGGTTTGGCCTTGATCACTTTAAGGGAAAGACCCATTCTGGTCAGTTGCTGTTCAATCAGCCCCGTTGGTGTACGAACCGTTCCATCAGGAAGATCAAAACGGTTTTCTATTGTGACAGCTTGCAGGTGATAGTCAATGGGCGCTTTATTTCTCCAGTTGTGGAGCAGCCAGACCATTACCAGACTGTCGACGCCGCCGGAAACGGCGGCAAGCACTTTGTCTCCATCGTCGAGCATGGAATAGTCAGCCAGCACATTTCCTATGCGTCTGTTCATTTTGGGTGTCAGACAATTTTCAAGCTTCATGGTAAATGGCTAATTGAACAATTTTGGACCATGAACACCAACACCCGCTGCCTTGTTATACCCATGCAGCGGGTGTTGTCGTCATTCAATAAAACTACCCTGCTCAGATGAATTATATTCATGCACCATTGGGGCACTGCACGAATCGGAAAGATGTAAGACTGATCACAGGCTAGCGTAAAATAATATATGGGCATTTGATCAACAGCTCTTCTATCCCGTTTCCGGCAAGCTCTTCAACCTGAACCCATTTAAAACCTCTTTTGGAAGCCTTTTTCATAGAAAACAGATTGCTGAGCAGAGGCTCCTGGGTCTCATCAAATCGAAGCCAACATAACGGGCGGCCATTGTGAGTGGAAATGAGCTCCAACTCAAGGGCAGCTGATGCCGCCGATTCTACGGAATAGCTGCTGCCGACCCGTTGCAGATATCGGTTCACCGTCAGCACAAGAACCCCATTACAGCTCATGGTTTTTCCGGCAAAGCGAAGCTGTTCCAGGCGTGCTCCTCTTTTGTGTTTCAGCGGACCACCAAGCTGTGATTCATCGACAAAACGAAAATGACCGCTGCCGCCAAGCCGCTTCTTTAAAACCGAATCGGCATAAGCTGCTCCCTGATCAAGATCCTGAGCCTGCTTAAAGGAAATGGAATCCTTCCAGTTGACCGGTGTCTGGGTAGGAAGAACCGCGATACAGGTCAATGCATCACGGCTCTTCTCATAAAATGCGACCTTTTTCTTTGGTGAGCAACCGGAAAACAGAAAACAGACAAGCAGAATGCAACCGATATTCTGCATAATGACTGTTCGATTCATGGAAAACTCCCTATCATCACTTACCAGGTATTACCATGGCTAAATAACTCATCGACCGGTCATCCTCATTGTGACAGACCCTGCCCAACCAAAATCCGATCCGGTGTCAGTATCTTCTATAAACACCCCTTTGAAGATAGAGCCCCGTCAAGAGCGAGGTTTCTGGTAACAGCCTGGTTCATCGCCCGTCCCAACCCTTTAAAAACGGCTTCGATGATGTGATGGCTGTTTTCTCCCCGGAGACAATCGATGTGCAGTGTTATCCCACAGTTCAAAGAAAACGCCCGCATAAACTCCATAGAAAGAGCCGTGTCAAAGGTACCTACTTTGGCATCTGGTACCGGAGCGTTATAGGCAAGGAACGGCCTGTTGGAAATGTCGAGGACAATACGAACCAGCGCCTCATCCATCGGCAGATATGACATTCCGTATCTGTTTATTCCGCTTTTATCTCCCAGCGCTTCGTCAAAGGCCTTTCCCAGGCAGATGCCGACGTCTTCAACCGTGTGATGATCATCAATTTCCACATCACCCTGAGCCTTGATTTCAAGATCAAAAAAACCGTGGACACCGAAAAGCGTCAACATATGATCAAGAAATGGCACACTGGTACTGACCTGTGTTTTGCCTGTCCCGTCAAGATTGAGCTGTATTTCAATATCTGTTTCTTTTGTTGTTCGCTTAATTGAACCAATCCGTTTTAGTTCTGAATCCATAATCCGATCTCATTTTTCGCTTGTTTGACCGTACGTGACGATCTTAATTTTTGCGTTTTTCAATATGGGAATTACTTACCATCTCTTATAAAAAAAATGCACAATAAAAAATAACTCTATGATTGCGGCACAATACACTACCTGATTACCACCGAAATGTGGAAAACGGTCGGGAGGAGTCGGTTACTTGACGGCGTATTTCAAGAATCGCGTATTTCTTGAAGAATCCTGTAACAAGAAGATCGTTTATTGGGCAGATTATACTATTGTAAGCGATTCTTGACCGGAGGCTAGCCTGGCAAGTAGCCGACTCCTCCCCATCGGCTGAACTGAAGTGGTAATCAGGATACACTAAATAGCCATAATCAGCCTCTTTTTCTTAATTATGGTTCATTCTTTTTAATATTGGTCATCTTTCCCATCTCTTTTTTATTGACATTCATCCTGCGAGTTTGTATAAATTTGCCGTTCAGGACCACCTATGAGAGCGGGAATAACTCAGTGGTAGAGTGCAACCTTGCCAAGGTTGACGTCGCGAGTTCGAATCTCGTTTCCCGCTCCAATTAAAATTGTAAAAGGTTCGGCTTTGTTCGAACCTTTTTTTTCGTTCGAGATTATAGACTTTTTGAGGGATACAATGAAAACCTATCTGGCTCCGGTAAAGGAAATTCAGAAGGACTGGTACATCGTCGACGCCGAGAACAAAGTGCTCGGTCGATTAGCCTCTGAAATTGCCAGTCGGCTCCGGGGCAAACACAAACCCACTTTTTCGACCTTTATCGATAACGGTGATTTTGTTATCGTCACCAATGCCGAAAAAGTACTACTGACCGGCAACAAATGGGAAAATAAGAAATATTATCGCCATACCGGATATATGGGCGGCATCAAAGAGGCTACTGCAAAAGAGCTTCTGGAGAAAAAGCCGACCGAACTTGTCTATAACGCGGTAAAAGGCATGCTGCCGAAAAACAAATTGGGCCGCGCCCAGTTAAAAAAATTAAAGGTTTACGCGGGCAGCGATCATCCTCATAAAGCTCAACAGCCGTCTGAGCTTGATATCTAAGTAGAGCTGGATACGAATTTTATTTGATGGAGAACAGTTAACATGGCTCAAGAAAGTTTTTATGCTACCGGCAAAAGAAAAACAGCAGTTGCCCGGGTTTGGATTACACCCGGCAGCGGCAAGGTAGTTGTGAATAAAATGGGCGCCGAAGATTACTTTGGCGGCACCTTCAAGACTCATAAGATTGACCGACCATTCAAGGTTACCGAGACCGTTAATCAGTTTGATGTCAAGGCGACCCTTAAAGGCGGCGGCAAGTCGGCCCAGGTTGAAGCCTTAAGTCACGGCATCTCCAGAGCCCTTCTCGAAGTAGACTTGGAGAACAGGCTGCCGCTCAAAAAATCCGGCCTGCTGACCCGTGACCCCCGCCGGAAAGAGAGAAAGAAATATGGACAAAAGGGCGCCCGCGCCAAATTCCAATTCTCCAAACGTTAATTCGAATTTTCTGGTCCGGGCCTCATTTCCTCTTTGGTTGAGCAGGCCGGCGACCGAAAAATCGTTTACATATCAAAGAGGAATGACAGCGCTGCTGCTGTTGTTCCTCTTTTTTTATGCCCAGGTTAAGCTAACCCACATAATAAGGTAGAGACAATGACAAATATCGCCATTATTGGAGCGTCCGGCTATACCGGAGTAGAACTGGCCCGTATTCTGTGCAACCATCCCGGAGTGACGGTCACTGCAGCCACATCCAGACAGTATGACGGACAACCTTTGTCCCAGGTCTTCCCTAACCTCAGAGGTAAGTTCGACCTCATCTGCCGTAACCACACCATTAGCGAGTTGGTTGACATGGCTGATTTTTTCTTTACTGCCGTTCCCCATAAAACGGCTATGGATATCGTGCCGACGCTTCTGGAAGCCGGAAAGAAAGTTGTGGACCTCTCGGCCGACTTTCGAATCAGAGATGTAGCCACCTACGAGAAATGGTATCAGCCCCACAGTTCTGCTGCTGTTATTGATGAGGCCGTCTATGGACTACCTGAGCTGTATCGTGAAGATATCAAAAACTGCCGGTTGACAGCCAATCCCGGCTGCTATCCAACATCAATTATCCTTGGGCTGGCACCACTGTTGAAAGCCGGTATCATCGATCCAAAGACTCTGGTGGTTGATTCGAAATCCGGGACATCCGGGGCTGGCAGAGGCGCCAGTGTGGGTACTCTGTTCTGTGAAGTAACAGATGGTTTCAGGCCTTACGGGGTCGGTGGAACCCACCGGCATATTCCTGAGATCGAACAGGAGATCAACGCCTTCCTGGATCAGCCGGTTAACATCTCCTTTACACCTCACCTGCTGCCGATCTCAAGGGGAATTATGTCCACTATCTATGCCACCGTCAATGAGGGTGTCACAGTCGATGCTGTCAAGAAACTGTATAGTGACATGTATGATTCCGAATACTTTGTCCGGGTTCTGGAACCGGGAACCTTTCCAGCTACCCAGCATGTCCGCGGATCAAATTTCTGCGATATCGGTTTTATGATCGATGAGCGCTCTGGCCGAATCATCGTCATGTCCACCATCGACAATATCGTCAAAGGCGCTTCCGGCCAGGCTGTCCAGAATATGAACCTGATGCTTGACTTTGAAGAACAGGCTGGGCTTGAGGGAGCACCTTTCTTTCCATAAATCGATGACAGACCGTAACCTCAGATTAACCATAGCGTATGATGGAACCGATTTCTGCGGTTGGCAGAAGCAAAAAAACGGGACGTCCATACAAAGTGTACTTGAGGACAAGCTCTCAATCATAACCGACAATCCAGTCACCCTGCATGGCGCCGGCAGAACAGATGCCGGCGTCCATGCCCTGGCCATGACGGCACATTTCCATACTCGCTCGACAATCGGCTGCTCACCCCTGCAGACCGGGTTGAACTCCATGCTGCCCCGATCCATTCGGATCACAGGGGTAATAGAAGAATCTCAGACATTCCATGCCCGATTCTCAGCCAGGGCTAAAACCTACTTTTACCGGATCTATACCGGCCCGGTGCAATCGCCGACTGAACGGCTCTATACGGTTCATATCCCATTCACCCTTAACCTTGAAGCCATGAAGAGCTGTCTGACGCTCATCTGCGGCACGCATGATTTTTCAAGCTTTGAAGCATCCGGCTCACGGGACAAGACTAAAACAGACGGCCACGGTGCGGTCCGGACCATTCTGACTTCAGGTTTCAAGGAGCTGGCCAGCGACACCTATCAATTTGAATTTACAGGAAATGGTTTTTTGCGTCATATGGTGAGGAATTTGGTCGGTACAATTTTGGAGGTGGGAAAAGGCAAGCGTTCGGTTGACGAGTTCAAGGCCATTCTTGCAGCAAAAGACCGCTCACAGGCCGGCTCAACAGCCCCTGCCCACGGGCTCTATTTAAAAGAGATTTTCTATAACGACTGATAGACACAGAACAAAACCCTGTCACATCCCAATCTGAATACCGCAGAATATCAAAAATTTGAGAGCAGATCCCGCAAAGGAAATAAAGAGTAGTATTACTTATAGAGGGGCGAAAGGTAATTGCTGAGGAAGCCAACCGATTTGCTTGGCATATTTCTTCTGCATTTTCAGATACTTAAAGAGACAGCACCTTTTTTATTAAGAATAATATTGCTACTATAATTATCACGCCTAGTAATTTATCCATTACTTTAGGCGAGAATTTAAATGATCCCATAAATGAGCCTAATGTGCCACCCGCCAAAACGGCAATTATTAATGGGATATAACTTGTTAAATCATTGGAATTGTGCTGAAGGCGAGACAGTAGCCCCGAGCACGAATTGAGCCAAATAAAAATAGCTCCGCACGCCGCTGCTTCTTTTTCCGTACCTAATCCTAAAATTATTATCAAAGGTACCAGGTAAACACCTCCGCCAATACCGGCAATACCTGCAACCAACCCAAGAACTGAACCGGTTATGAGTGAGAGAATTATTTTTTCTTTTTGTCCAACATCGAGCTTGATGGCCAAATTCTGCCAAAAATATATGCGAACGGCGATAACTACTAACGAGATAAGGAGAACCCAGTAAAATACTTCCTTTTGTACTTTGAGTGCGCCCCCTAAATATGCCATAGGCATTGAAGATATTAAAAAAGGTAGAATGAGTCTTATTTTGGCATGGTTGTTTCGTATGAAATTAAAACTACCAACGGATGTAACAAACAGGTTGAGCGATAATGAGACCATTGGAATTGCCACGGTGCTGACACCGAAAATCGCCATGAGAGCAGTGTATGATGAACCTCCGCCAAGCCCTACTGACGAATAGGTAAATGCAACGATAAAAAAAAGAACCGCCAGTAAGTATGGCGATATAATCATCATATCCATTGTAATCTCAGAGTTCTTTGTTTGAATCCTGAATCTGTGATCATTCGCTAGCACTGCATCTTTGTTTGATTTAACCGTTCGATAATAGTGAACTATATCGGACGGTTAAATCAAACAAAGATGCAGTGCTAGCGGGTGACCCGAAGGGCAAATTATTCTTTTAGGTTAAAATCGTATCATCCAATAATCTTGCAATATATTAAGATGATATCAAACAAAACAACGTTTTCCGTCACGGATTCAGGTGAATGTATCGTCCACCCGGAAGTTATTGTCTAAGAATCAGCTGATACTCGACCAGGTGATTACCAGGCTGCCAGGACAACACAGATTCCAGCCTATTTGATAACGTAAAGAGAACCAAATACCGGATCAGGAGTTGGAATTATAGCTTCTAATTCTTATTCAGTATCTCTTCCCGCTTTCTCTTATATTGATCATACTTGGGCAGTTTCTCGTCATCGGTCATCAACTTATCTTCCGACGGCCCTTGTTGCTGATCTTCCAGGTCTTTGCTCATTTTTAAACCCTCATACACCCCTTCATA
Source organism: uncultured Desulfocapsaceae bacterium (assembly GCA_964558875.1). Classification (GTDB taxonomy): domain Bacteria; phylum Desulfobacterota; class Desulfobulbia; order Desulfobulbales; family Desulfocapsaceae; genus CAZLGM01. Next base: position 2,344 of record CAZLGM010000086.1, on the reverse strand, counting down.
TACCTGGTCTTTGGATGTGCAGCCTGTCAGGCAGGCAATGACGACAGCTGTCAGCACCGCAAGATGAAATTTCATGACACTCCTCCTTTTGATCACCAAACAGCATGAGTAGTTAACGGATCCATTCGACCTTCTCTACCTCGTTGTAAAATAACCAATCCCTGAATTCTTGATCTGGAATTCAACCAGAAAGAATGCTATCTTACAGCAATTTAAAACAAAGGGCAGAACCTTTTCTGGAAACATCCTGCCTCTTAAAATGGCACGTTGGACAAAAAAAAACAAACGTACATCTTTTAGCTATCAGCAGCTTATAACATGGTGGTTTCCCATGAAAATTCCAATTTATCAGATTGATACATTTACAGAACAAGTCTTCAAGGGCAACCCGGCTGCTGTCTGTCCATTGGAGGACTGGTTGCCGGATGATGTCCTCCAGAGCATCGCTGCTGAAAATAATCTATCGGAAACCGCCTTTTTTATTCCTGCAACCGACGGATACCATATCCGCTGGTTTACCCCGACCGTTGAAGTGGAACTGTGTGGACACGCTACCCTGGCAAGTGCTCATGTTCTCTTTGAACTTCTAGATGATGAGAGTGTGGATATCATTTTCCACTCCATGAGCGGCGAACTTTCCGTCACTCAAAAAAGCGGTCTCCTGGAAATGAACTTCCCCGGATACCAGCTTTCCGAATGCACAACACCCGTTGAACTTATCCGTGCGTTTGGCACTGAACCCGTTCAGGTCTTTAAAAGTGATGATTATCTGGCAGTCTATGAGAGTGAACAGGATATCAGGGATCTTTCTCCGGATTTTGAGCTGCTGAAACAACTCGATTGCCGAGGGATTATTGTCACTGCACAAGGCAGTACGACTGATTTTGTCAGCCGTTTTTTCGCGCCGCGCTACGGTATCAACGAAGACCCGGTCACTGGTTCGGCCCATTGCGTACTGGTACCATATTGGGCCTCTGTTCTTGATAAGACGCGATTTACAGCCGCTCAACTCTCAAAGAGAGGCGGATTCTTGAAATGTGAATTGATTGGTGACCGCGTACTCATCGGCGGCAAGGCCGTGACATACCTGGAAGGTTTTATTACCCTCGTATCTTGAATCGGTGTTTCATTTTCTATCAGCCCATAATAAAAACCGACATGATCAATCAACAATATATTCCCAAAAAGCTCATTCCTTTACTTAAAGAAAAACTTCACGGACGAGAAGATGAGATCATCTTTCCCCCGCCCGTTTTCATCACAATGGAGGGAAAAGTAATCGACTACGATGGGGAACAGGAACTGCTGGTCAACCGGTTTCCCGTCCTGTCCCAATATCTTAACCCTTATGGAAGTCTTCAGGGCGGCATCATTTCGGCAGCCATCGACAATACAATCGGCCCGCTCAGTATGATTGTCTCTCCTCCTAATTTCACCCGCTATCTTGACCTCAAGTACGCCAAAGCTATATATCCTGAACTGGGTTATTTTTATGTTAAGGCACGATTTGTCGGCAGCAAAAAACGTCAACTTTATTTCGAGGCCGTTGTTGAGGATGAAGATGGAACAGTCTATGCTTCAGCAAAGGCGACCCATTGGGTAATATGATGATAAGATAATGGTTTTACTTGAAAAAGAATCTCAGAAAAAGCAATTAAACAAAGTCCTCAAGACTCTTGTTTCGTAACATCACATTTTTATGGTATCTTCTTTTGATAAATGGGTACTTTTTAACTGTTTGAATCAATTTACGTCATCTTATGGATATTCTTAACCGCATTGCCGAAGAGAAGATCAAAAAAGCGATGGAAAAAGGGGAACTCACTCCGCTTGCCCACTGGAAAAACAAACCGCTTGAGTTTGATGATGATGGTTTTGTTGCTGACGACCTGAAAATGGCTTATAAGATATTGAAAAACAGCGGTTATCTGCCTCCCGAGCTTGAAACCAGAAAGAAAATAGCCAACCTTCAGGAGTTAATCGCGGCAACCGAAGATGAACACACCCGGCTTAAACAGATGCAGAAACTGAATGTGCTGCTGAGGAAACTTGAAAACCAGCGAAGCTGCCGATCATCTATTCAGGGCCAGGACGATTATTATCAAAAAATCGTGGAAAAAGTCTCGGTCAGAAAAGATCCAAAGTGATTGTAAGAGTCCTTTCAATCGATCATTTCTAAAAAATGTAGCGCTGCACCCAATCTGATTTCGATCACATTTGATTGCCAAACATTCAGGTTTGTTGTAAATTTTAGTTTTTACTACACTCATTTATAAGGAAAGATGTCCATGCGATCAACATTGGGTTCTCCGCGAGAATTAACCGTCCCCCATCGTAAAATACC
>CAZLGM010000085.1:0-13247 GCA_964558875.1 uncultured Desulfocapsaceae bacterium | reverse complement strand
CATTGTTCGACACCGGAGACTACCGATGAGTCGTTGCCGAAAATAAGTCCTGTCCATTGATCTTCAGCAAGTTCACCAGCTTCTATGCCGGCCTGTTCAAGGGACTGGCTGATAGCTTCCCAGGCCCATAGCCCGTATTCGGGCAGTGTTTTTCGGTATCTTCTCTCAATTCCGTAGTGATTAGTGAATCCGCTGATCACACCACTCAGGCCGCTGCGAAAGCCCATTTTTTTTCGTTCTTCGAGAAAAACAACACCGCTTTTGCCGTCCTTGAGCGACCCGGTCACCTCATCACAGTTTAAACCGATGGATGAAATAATGCCCATCCCGGTAATCACTACCTTTCTGGGTAGTTGGTGGGGTGTTCGACCTTGAGTACTCATGGAGATAGAAGAGGTAAGTCAAATGACTCACTTAAATGGAAAGAGCTGTTTTAATCAATTCTCTTCGCCAGCCGGTCGCCAACCTTAACTGCGGACAGTTATCAAGATTACGGTTGTTCTTGACCAACGTTTTGAGTTCTTTCATGTTACCGACAAGAGCAGGATCTATACCGTTAACATCACATTCAAGTGTAATGATATTCTGTAAATCTTTCAGTTGGCCCTTTTCATTTTCCGTCAGCTGAATCGATTTACAGCGCGGTGGATAATTCTCTTTGGAAATGTTGCAGCCTTTTTCGATACAATCAATGAGCGCTGAACCGTACCGGTCTGCTTTTTTTCCTGAAAGGCTGCCGTTAACCGTTGCCTCTTCTACTGTTTTAGGAAGATGTCTGGCAAGGGCTACCAGCATATTATCCTGGATAATATACCCCCTGGGACGATCTTGACGTCTGGCCTCCTTTTCTCGCCAGATTGTCAGTTCTCTCAGTGCCGAGAGTGATTTTCTATTTAATCCATTAACTCCCTTTACCCGTTCATATCGCCTGTTGTCCTGGATACCGTTGAATCCTTCCAGGTTGCCCAGGAGTTTCATCTCTTCAAGCATCCAGCTTTTTGCCGTATTGTTCACGCAGCTTGCCAGAATGCAGACCCGCAGTGCCCGGAGATAACGAACGTCATCAAGGCCGTATTCAATCTGTTTTTTCTTCAAAGGTCTGCGCAGCCAGTCGGTCCGTGTCTGACCTTTCGTCAGTTTGATATCAAGCAGCTCCTTGGCGAGATTGGCCAGTGACAGAGTAGAAGGCAGACCGGCGAAGCCAGCGCCGATTCTGGTGTCAAAGATGTTTTTGGGAATGGATCCGGTAGCGGCTGATAAGATAGCCAGATCTTGGGGGGCATCATGGAAAATTTTTACAACACTCGTGTCGCTTAATAGCTGTCCAAAGTATGTCAGATCATCAATGGCCAGCGGATCGATGAGATAACAGTCCTCATTGGAGAGGGAAATCTGAATGAGACCAAGTTGGGGATAATAGGTTTTTTCCCACACAAACTCAGTGTCGATACCGACCGCGTCAACATCCATTGCACGCCGGACCAATGCCCGTAACTCTTCTTTTTCAGTCAGAATAACATTCATTACTTGTACCAAACTGTCCTTACCTGTTAAAAACTGTGGTTCGGATTCAGGGTTCAATCAAAACAGTGTTGAGAATACCTCCGCATGGTCGTATACTCATCCTGGTAAATAACAGGTGGTTGTTACCGTTGGATCGATTTTCAAATTGCAGTAAGATGTGTCTCCAAAAAGACATAAAGTACAAGAAAAAACAAGAGGAATTTGATTTTTCTCTTGTATTTTTTCATTTTGTTTTTGTGAGAGAATCACCGTCCTGTATGAGCGCAATGACCGGAGATTAAGAGCATTACACCCTGAATTCATAGGAATAACACAAGAAGATGCTGTTCTATATTATCAAACGGATACTTCTTATGATACCGACCCTGATCGGTGTGATGCTGATTACCTTTGTGGTCACTCAGTTTGTTCCCGGCGGTCCGGTTGAAAGGATGATTGCCCAGTTGGAAGGGCATGGCAAAGGTGGTGGCGAGATTGGACCGGTGAGTTCTTCGATGTATCGAGGTGATTCCGGGTTGGATCAGGACAAAGTCGAGAAGCTGAAAAAACTCTACGGTTTTGATAAGCCGGCCCATGAGAGATTCTTCACCATGATGAAGAATTATGCCATGTTCGATTTCGGCACCTCCTATTATTATCATAAGAGTGTAGTGGACCTGGTTGTGTCTCGAATGCCCGTTTCCATGTCTCTGGGCCTCTGGTCTTTTCTGATCGTTTACGGTGTCTGCATCCCCTTAGGTATTAAGAAGGCGGTTTCAGACGGCTCACGTTTTGACATGATTTCTTCAAGCGCTATTCTAGTCGGTTATGCCATCCCCGGGTTTGTTCTGGGAATTGCCCTGATCGTGCTGTTTGGAGGCGGCAGTTTCTGGAATATTTTTCCCCTTCGTGGGCTGGTTTCCGATAACTGGTCGGAGTTGAGCTGGTATGCAAAGATCACCGATTATCTCTGGCATATGACTCTGCCGATCATTGCCAGTGCTGTAGGTAGCCTTGCGGTAATGACTATGCTGACAAAAAACTCGTTTTTGGAGGAAATTCGGAAACAGTATGTCATTACAGCACGGGCAAAAGGCTTGTCTGAAAAGCAGGTTCTCTATAAGCACATCTTTCGCAATGCCATTATTCCAATTATTACCGGATTTCCAGGCTATTTCATTGCCTCGTTCTTCACCGGCAGTCTGTTGATCGAAACCATTTTCTCCCTGGACGGTATGGGACTTCTGGCCTACCAGTCCGTTTTGAACAGGGATTACCCAGTTGTTCTGGGAACTCTTTATTTTTTTACGATTATAGGACTTATTTCCCGGTTGTTGTCTGATCTCAGTTATGTGTTTGTTGATCCAAGGATAAGCTTCGAATCTGTGGAATGAAAGTGGGGAATCACCAGAGCACTTCACCTTTGCCCATCCAGTGCTTACCGCATAGGTCCAACTATAGCGGTAAGCACTGGATGAACAAAGCTAAAGCACTCTGATGATTCCTGGGTAATTACTTGGAGTGAAGAAAAATCATTTTTTCTGTAAGGATGTTGAGAAGAAAGAGTACATATAAAAGTAGTCTTGGATACCGGCGGTGGCGGCGGTTTAAGCGGAACAGGCGGGGATTTTATTCCCTTATTCTATTTAGTCTGCTCATTGGGCTGAGTCTGTTTTCTGAGGTGATCAGTAACGATAAACCGTTTCTTATTCAATATGAGGGCAACTATTATTTTCCCCTCTGGAACCAATATCCTGAAACACGGTTTGGGGGCGATTTTGAAACAGAGGCCGATTATCGTGATCCATATATTCTGGAAATAATCACCACTAACGGAAACAAAGCCTATTTCCCCTTCAACAAACACAGCTTTAATTCAATTAATATGGAGATAGACGGGCCGGTGCCGTCACCGCCCACATCCGATAATATCCTGGGAACCGACGACAGAGGTCGGGATGTGTTCGCCCGACTGTTGTACGGTTTTCGATTAAGTGTTTTTTTTGGTTTCTTCCTGACTTTGATCGGGACGATGACCGGCATTGTCGCCGGGTCTCTGCAGGGATTTTTTGGCGGCAAGGTGGATCTCTATTTTCAACGGTTTATTGAGATTTGGAGCTCAATGCCCGAGTTATATCTGCTCATTATTTTCGCCTCTATCTTCAAGCCCAGTGTCCTGCTCTTACTCATCCTGCTTTCCCTGTTCAGCTGGATGGGATTGTCCGATTACGTCCGGGCTGAATTTTTAAAAGGAAGAAATATGGAATATGTGAAGGCTGCACGGGCATTAGGGGTAACCAATATCACCATCATGTATCGCCATCTCCTGCCAAACGGCATGACCCCGGTGATTACCTTCCTTCCTTTTCGTATGTCGGCTGCCATTCTGGCTCTAACCAGTCTTGACTTCCTGGGTCTTGGCGTTCCTCCATCAACACCGAGTCTGGGTGAGCTTCTTTCCCAGGGAAAAGCCAATATCGATGCCTGGTGGTTGTCGCTGTCGACATTTCTCGTCCTTGTCGGCATGCTGATCCTGCTCATCTTCATTGGAGAGGCCCTGCGGGAGACCTTTGATCCACGGAAGAACTGAAGCAAAAACTAAAGTGTGCTGTTTTATGCTCTTATGAATTCTCTTTGTTTTCCTGAGGTTTTTATGATAGATAACAGTAAACAACTGCACAATAAATGCGTGGTCCTGTTGTCAACAGGAAAACGATAAATGGATTTTCTTTTCCTTCTTCTTCCCTAGCAGGCTGTCAAATATTCCATGGTGAACAAAACTAGAATTCTCCCTCTTTTGCTGCTGCTTGTTTTTTTCTCACCCATTTCAGGGATCGACTTGGCGTTGGCAGCTCAGGAATCAGCCGTTGACGACCTGCTTGACGATGAATTTCTAGAAGATGAAGCCCAAAGCGAGGAAGATATATATGATCCGCTTGAACCGATGAACAGGTTTTTCTTCGAGGTCAATGACACCCTGTACTACTGGGTCATAAAACCGGCCAACAGTGTCTATTCTTTTCTATTGCCAGTTGAAATAAGGGACTGCCTGGGCAACTTTTTTGATAACCTGACCATGCCGGTTAAGTTGTTGAATAATCTGCTGCAGGGGGATTTTGAGGATGCCGGGATTGTCGTATCCAGATTTTTCATTAATTCTACTCTGGGCATATTCGGATTCGGCGACCCGGCTACCAGTGAATTCAACTTAGTGGAGCGACCGGCTGATTTTGGCCAGACCCTTGGGCGATTTGGCGTCGGAGAAGGATTTTACCTTTACTGGCCGATAATTGGACCGTCAAATGCCAGGGACACCATTGGCTATCTTGTCGACACATACTCCCATCCGGTTCCCTACCTGAGCGATCAATTCACAGAGGAGCTTCTTTACTACACCACCGACAGACTCAATGATGTATCGCTTAACCCCGATGCCTATGATGATGTTAAGAAATATTCACTCGACCCGTATATTGCCATCAGACAGGGTTATTATGATTACAGGCGGACAAAGATAAAACAACAGTCATCCAAGGATTCCGCCCCTGTTGATTTTTAGGGTCTGTCATGAAATTAGTGTAATAATATTGCGACGAAATTTTGTTCATTTCCTGCATGGCTAAAGAAGTTGCATAGTGGGGCTATGTGGCTTCTTTAGCCATGCAGGAAATGGGCAAAAGGACAAGCAAGATGTTACAGTTATTTCATGACAGACCCTTGGTTTGTCTCTATCGAGGAGGAAAAAATGAGAAGGAGCTTGTGCGCATTTGTGATCTCAGTGTTTGTTTGCGGGATATTTGTGTATCCGCCATTCGTGCTGGCCGGCCCGACAGATCAGGTCAGGCCGACGCTGGACAGGATTCTTGAAGTGTTATCCGATACCAGCTTGAAAGGTGATAGTCACAAAACCGAGCGCAGAGCCAAAATCATGTCGATTATCAAGACGCGATTTGATTTCCAGGAAATGTCGAGGAGAGTGTTGGGAAAAACTACATGGCAGGAAATCAGCAATAATGATCGGGACCATTTCACCTCTCTTATGACAGAGTTGCTCGAAAACGTATATATCGGCAAACTGGAGTCCTATTCAGGTCAACAGATTGATTATACAGGGGAAAAAATAAAAAAGAACAAGGCTCTGGTCTCAACCACTATTGAGAATAACGGTGAAAAGATTCCGCTTCATTATATTCTTTTAAACAGTAAATCGAGCTGGATGGTTTATGATATCAATATCGACGGTGTGAGCCTCATCAAGAACTACCGGCAGCAGTTCAAGTCGGTTCTCAAACGCGATAAGTTCCCGGGATTGGTCAAAGAATTGGAGAAGATGAATAAAGAACTGGCTGGCGAGACAAAAAAATAGCAGTTGCCTGAACGTGAACAGATAAATCAGCCGGTAAAAGATAGTCTTTTCAAATAAGTCCCTGGCGGCATGTTTTCCCAAAAAGGACAAAAGGGCTGTAATATGCCACCTCTTTTGCTTGATCGGAACACTCTGAAGAGTTTTATCTCTCAAACTTTGAAAGATAAAAAAACAGGAATATTCCGGACAAGCAACAAGGATCACATTCAACCGGTTGGCCACTATCGACCTTTCTTAAGCACCGAGTTTCCCATATTTCTGTTTTCTTGGCTGTTTTTTTCTAGCCATTCTTGCCAAAATTGATTATTAATCCTAATTTTGTCTGTCTGCCCACTCATGATTGGGAAGGAACAGGTGACAGAAATGGATCAGGTGTGATGATCACCTGTTTATCAACAAATCATATAAGTAATCGGTTGTCCCTTTTTTATCGTTTGTACGTGTGATGAACGGAAAAGGGAAGAAAGATACCTACAGGAGATTTCCTGTTTATTATTGGAGGAAGATATGGCTCTGCCGAAAAGAAGACATTCCCGTTCGCGTACCAGAAAAAGACGATCCCATGATGCGCTCAAACCCACAGGGCTGACACTCTGCGCAGAGTGTGGTGAACCGAAACAGCCCCATTGTCTATGCGGGAATTGCGGAAAGTATAGAGGACGAACTGTTTTTCATATGGACACCGAACTGGAATAGGAGCTGATTGTGAAAATTGCCCTGGATGCCATGGCCGGAGACCTTGGCACTGGAGAGCTGATCAATGGCGCTTTGCTGGCTATTGAAGACCAGACTGATCTGCATATCAGTCTGGTCGGCAATGAAACACAGGTGCGTTCGTTTCTGCAGTCGAGCAATTGTTCACAGGAAGCCTTGTCAAAGATCGAGGTTGTTCACGCATCGCAGGTTGTCGGAATGGATGAGTCACCTGTTGAGGCGATCCGAAAGAAAAAGGACTCATCGATCATGGTCGCCTTCGGGCTGGCAAAGAGTGGTGAAGTCGATGCCGTTGTCAGTGCCGGAAATTCAGGGGCAACCATGGCTGCCGCCATCAGGAAGCTTGGACGATTAAAGAATGTGGCCAGACCGGGTATCGCCTCGATCTTTCCCACGCTGAAAGATCCAGTTGCCATCATGGATGTGGGTGCTAACGTCGATTGCCGGTCAATCCATCTGTATCAGTTTGCCGTGATGGCATCGGAGTTCGCTCGAATCTACGATATTAAAAACCCGAGGGTTGGGATCTTGTCCAACGGGGAAGAAGTTGGCAAAGGCAACAGCCTTGTCAAGAAGACCTATGAACTGCTGAAAAACAGTTCCCTGAACTTTAAAGGGAATGTTGAAGGTCGTGATGTTTTTCGGGGTGATATTGACGTTATCGTATGCGACGGTTTTGTCGGCAATATCTGTTTGAAAGTCAGTGAAGGGCTGGCTGAAGCGGCCATGCTGATGCTCAGAGATGAGATTCTCCAGTCGTTCAGTGCCAAAGTTGGTTATTTACTGGCAAAACCGGCATTCAACACTTTCAAGAGGCGGGTTGACTATGCGGAATATGGAGGAGCACCGCTTCTTGGCATAAACGGTATCGGCATTATCTGTCATGGAAAATCAAGTTCACATGCTATCAAGAATGCAATATTGGAAGCTGTGAATATGGTCAAAAACAACGTCAACGAGGGGATTGTAGAGAAGTTGACCGCAGATAAGACCCAAGATTCTAAGGAGAAATAGAGAGGAATGGGAGCGGTTATTCTTGGAACCGGTTCATGTCTGCCGGAAAAAACTCTCACCAATGATGATCTCGAGAAGCTGGTTGATACCAATGATGAGTGGATCACCAGTCGAACGGGTATCAAATGTCGACGCATCGGCGGGAAAGGCGAGTATACGCATATCCTGGCGGCCAAGGCGGCGAAAAAAGCCCTTGATGACAGTGGCCTTGCTCCTGAAGAGATCGATGTATTGATTGTAGGGACCATGACTCCCCATATGATCATGCCTTCATGTGGCTGTTTTGTCCAGGAACAGCTGGGGCTGATCAATGCGTATGCCTATGACGTAAATGCCGCCTGCTCCGGTTTTGTTTACTCTCTGGATATGGCGGACCACTATGTGTTGGCGGACCATAAAAAGAAAGTGCTTGTTATTGGGTCCGAAACCTTGTCGACACGGGTCAACTGGAAAGACCGCAACACCTGTATTCTCTTTGGTGATGGTGCCGGTGCAGTAGTAATCGGCCATGTTGATGATAACAGACGGGGAGTGGTTGGATCAAATTTGTTTTCCGATGGAACTCTCTGGAAGCTTCTCTATTTGCATGGCCCCAAGAGCAACAATCCCGAACTTGTGGTGGAGAACAACCCCGGTTGTCATCTCATGATGGAGGGTCGTGAAGTATTTAAACATGCCGTTATAGCAATGGAGAATGCTGTTAAAGGTCTGCTTGAGCGGGAAAAGATCGATCAGGAAGCGATCTCCCTTGTGATACCTCATCAGGCTAATATCCGTATTCTCAATAAATTGTTACAACGACTTGGAATCGAAAAAGAAAAAGTGTTCATTAACGTACCAAAATACGGCAATACATCGGCAGCTTCAATTCCGATAGCCATCGATGAAGCAAACAGGGAAGGTTTGCTTCAAAAAGAAGACCTTGTCCTGTTCTGTTCATTTGGAGGGGGCTTTACCTGGGGAGCGTCTTTGATCAGGTGGTAGCCGTTATACGGTTCATAGTGTGACTTGAAATGGAATAACAGGGAGGGGAAATACATATGGATTATTTTATTTCGGAAGAACAGCAGATGATCGTGGACATTGCCCGTCAGATCACCGATGAAAGAATTATTCCCAACCGGGCTGAGCTTGATGAGAAGGATGAGTTTCCCAGGGCTATTCTAGACGAGATGGCTCAGGCGGACCTTTTTGGTCTCTATGTCCCGGAAGAGTTCGGCGGATTTGGCGGTGGCTGTTTCGACATCGTTCTGGCTCTGGAAGAGTTGGGGCGGGGATGTATAGGTGTTGGAACGGCTTTTGCGGCGAGCGCGCTGGGTATTTATCCTATTCTGATCTCCGGTTCCCAGGAGTTAAAAGAAAGATACCTGCCCGATGTGGCTGAAGGAAAAAGATTCGCTGCATTCGGGCTCACCGAGGCCAATGCCGGTTCCGATGCTTCCGGAATTCAGACCACTGCGGTTCTCGATGGTGATGAATGGGTTCTTAATGGGACAAAACAGTGGATCACCAATGGCGGTGAGGCACAAATCTATACCGTTATTGCTATAACCGACCGCGAAAAGGGACCGCGTGGGGCATCCATGTTTGTCGTAGAGGAGGGTGACCCGGGATTTACCTGTGGCCCCAAGGAAAAGAAAATGGGAATCAGGGCCTCTTCGACCACCGAGCTGATATTCAACAATTGTCGAATACCTAAAGATAGAATAATCGGTAGAAAAGGCACCGGTTTTATTACTGTGATGAAGACCCTTGACTCCTCTCGCCCAGGGATTGCCTCTCTTGGCGTAGGCCTTGCCCAGGCGGCACTTGATGAGGCTGTCGTATACGCCAAGCAGCGTGTCCAGTTCGGCAAGCCGATCATCTCATTTCAGGCTGTCCAGCATATGCTAGCCGATATGGCTACCGGTGTCGAATCAGCCAGAGCGCTGACATACCAGGCTGCCAAACACATTGATGCACACCCGAAAGATATGTCCAAGGTATCGGCGATGTGCAAAGTTTATGCAACCGATATGGCAATGGAAGTGACCACAGACGCTGTCCAGGTCATGGGAGGATATGGGTACATGCGCGAGTATCCCGTAGAAAAGATGATGAGGGATGCCAAGATCCTTCAGATCTATGAGGGAACAAACCAGATCCAGCGCAATGTTGTCGGTCAGGAACTCAACAAAGAATACACAAGAAAATAACAAAACATTTTCCCGCCAAACTGTCTTTTTTGGGAAAACGAACAGCAGGATAGTAATGAAAATAATAGTTTGTGTGAAACAGGTTCCCGATGCCAAGGATGTGCGCCTGGACCCCAAAACCAACACTCTTTCCCGGGAAGGGGTTGAGTCGATTATGAACCCGTATGACCAGCATGCTCTGGAAGCGGGGGTGAAATTGGCCGAGGAACAGGGTGGCACCGTGACCGTACTGACCATGGGACCTCCTCAGGCTGAGGAGACATTGCGTGAGGCGATCTCATGCGGGGCAAACGAGGCTGTGCTTGTTTCCGACAGGGCCTTTGCTGGTGCTGATACCTGGGCAACATCCTATACACTGAAACGTGCCATAGATAAGCTGGGTGAGTTTGATCTGATCATCTGCGGTAAGCAGGCGATTGACGGTGATACGGCCCAGGTAGGTCCTGGATTGGCCATGCGCCTTGATATCCCCTTTGTCACCTGCGTTCAGAAAATACGAGAATCGTCAGAAACGTCACTGGTTGTCGAAAGGATGATGGATGACGGCTATGATGTGCTGGATGTCCCTTATCCGGCTCTGTTGACTGTGGTTAAAGATGTCAATGAGCCGAGGGTGCCGTCGCTGAAAGGTAAGATGAGGGCCAAGAAGGCCGAAATCAAGCTGCTGACGGCAGAGGAGATTGAGGCGGATTCAGCCTGTATCGGTCTTGCCGGCTCACCAACCCAGGTAGTGGATGTTTTTCCTCCTCCGGCAAGAGGAAACCGGACAGTATTAACCGGAAGCGTTGATGAACAGGTCGAGCAGCTTGCCGAGCAGCTCAAGGACTATCTGCAATAAGCGGAGCAGATCTGCAAAGCAAAGAATAAGGTTGTCGAGCCATGTTAATAGTCAATAGTGAATTGTGCACCGGTTGTGGTGATTGTGAAGGTCAATGCGCGTTTGGTGCCATTGAGGTCGTTGACGGTATTGCGGTGGTCAATGAGGAATGCACGCTGTGCGGAGCCTGTGTAGACCACTGTGATTTTGAAGCACTGACCATGGAGGGTGTTGAAAAAACGGTCCAGGCAGACCTGGAAAGCTGGTCCGGAGTCTGGGTCTATTGCGAGTTCCGGCGCTCCGAGTTGGCCCAGGTCTCCCTTGAATTGCTGGGTGTGGGCAGAAAGCTGGCCGATGCCAGGGGCGTGAAGCTCTCAGCCATCCTCATTGGTTCCGGAACAGATGATATTGCCGGGAACCTGATCGGTCACGGCTGCGATACAGTGTTTACTGTCGATCATCCGGAATTGGCAGAGTTCTCGGATGAGACCTATGGCAGGATTGTAACCGATCTGATCATTGAACATAAGCCGGAGATCATTCTGGCTGGTGCGACTGCCATCGGCCGTTCGTTTATTCCCGCAGTGGCCACCACTCTGGGTGCCGGCCTGACCGCCGACTGTACTCAACTTGATATTCGTGAAAGCGATGGTGCCCTGATGCAGACCAGACCGGCATTCGGCGGTAACATTATGGCAACCATTGAATGTCCCTATTCCCGACCCCAAATGGCCACAGTCAGGCCTAAAGTGATGAAGCCTATGGAGTTTGACGGATCCCGTTCAGGTGAGGTTATAGACGTCCAGCCAACTGATGATCAGTTGAAGAAAAAGATCCGGTTGGTAGAATCGGTGATTTCCGAACACGACAACGTCAATATCCAGGAATCGGATATACTTGTTGCCGGTGGTAGGGGGCTTGGCGATGAAAAAGGATTTGAGTTGATACGAAAGCTGGCCGATTCGTTGTCAGCCGATGTAGCTGCAAGTCGTGCGGTCGTCGATTCCGGCTGGATATCCTACCCTCACCAGGTCGGCCAAACCGGTAAAACAGTGGCGCCTAAGCTTTATATCGCCTGCGGCATCTCCGGGGCGATCCAACATGTTGCCGGAATGCAGTCCTCTGACACTATTGTCGCCATCAACAGAGATGAAAACGCGCCCATATTTGATGTGGCCGATTTTGGTATTGTTGGCGATGTCAATGAAGTGCTGCCAAAACTGATAACCAAACTGGAGGAGAAACGAGGCTCATGAATCTGGACGGAAAAACAGCAGTGGTAACCGGAGGCAGCAGGGGAATTGGTCGCGCCATCAGCCTGAGATTGGGAGCGATGGGGGTATTTGTTTATGTCAACTATATGAGCGGCCAGGATGGCGCTCTGGAAACCAAAAAAATGATTGAGCAGGCTGGAGGCCAAGCTGAAATTATCGGCTTTGATGTGGCTGACAGCAAACAGGTAAAGGATGCCTTTAAGACCATTACCGGTGAGCGCTCTTCTGTCGATATTCTTGTCAACAATGCCGGAATCACAAGAGACGGGCTGATGGTAAGAATGAAAGACGCCGACTGGGACGCGGTGCTGACAACCAACCTCAAGGGAAGCTTTCTTTGCGCCAAAGCAGCTTCCAGAACGATGATGAAGAATCGATGGGGCCGAATTGTCAACATCACATCGGTGATCGGTTTTGCCGGAAATGCCGGACAGGCGAACTATGCGTCCGCCAAAGCAGGTCTGGTCGGGTTGACCAAATCCATGGCCCGGGAATTTGCCACCAGAAATATCACGGTTAATGGTGTCGCTCCGGGATATATTGTTACCGATATGACAAGCTCATTATCAGAAGAGATTCAGGATAAGATAAAAGGGGAAATTCCCATGGGAACCCTTGGTAAACCTGAAGATATTGCCGGTGCGGTGGCCTACCTGGTAAGTGAAGACGCGGGTTATGTGACCGGACAGGTACTGCATGTAAACGGTGGAATGTATATGTAGACAGAGCCGATCGAATACAGTATTTTAGTCGGCAACTACGCTGGAACGATCTTTGTCTTGTTATCCACCTGGATAGACGTAAGAGTTTTTTAAATAATTCAGCAAAGAAAAAAAATTTTCGAGAGCGAAAACTACAAAAAGGTTTGGTTTAACGAAGAGTGTTGAAGTCGATATACCAGACCAGTTAAGTACTAATTATTAAGGGAGAAAAAAATGGCTATTAATCAGGAAATGATCGATATTATTGTTGAACAACTGAATGTGGAGAGTGATAAAGTTGTTCCCGGTGCTTCATTTGTTGATGATCTTGGCGCCGATTCGCTCGATCTGGTTGAGCTTATTATGGCAATGGAAGAGGAATTTGATATTGAGATTCCGGATGAAGATGCCGAGAAAATCGTCACTGTCCAGGATGCCATGGACTATGTAGAAAAGTTGAAGTAAGAGTCGAAACTAATAGGATTGTTGTACTATTTCACATAACGTGTTTCTTGATTCTCTTGAATAGAAAGTCATTCCGGCCGGGTCGTCTGTTTGGCGGCCCGGTTCAGTCTTTTTGACAGGCTTCAGGAGAAAACAAGGTTGCTTATGAGGATATGAACGTGGGTCGTAGGGTTGTTGTTACAGGAGTAGGGCTTGTCA
>CAZLGM010000084.1:0-13327 GCA_964558875.1 uncultured Desulfocapsaceae bacterium | reverse complement strand
GACATGACATGTCGTCGGCTGGTAAACTTGATCAATTTGGCCCTGCTTTTCTTCTTCACTCTTTCGGCAATTCTTAACAGCTTTAGCGGAATCTCATTTCTTGCAGGGATAGCACAAAAAAATTCCCAATAGTCTATTTCTTTAACGAAACCTGAATGTTCAACAAGATCAACATAGTATGGATGATTATAATTAGCCGCTACTGTGGACAGTTCATTAAAACCCTCAATCAACATTCCCGATTTATCAAGATCCGTAAATCCCTGCGGTCCAGTGACCGTCTCCATGTCGAGCTCTCTTGCCCAGGCAAATGCTGCCTCGAACAGAGCTGATGATACCCGTTTATCGTGAATCGACTCGAACCAGCCAAACCGAAGATTTTTTGAATGATATTTCCTGTTTGCAATTTTACTGTTCAGTCCGACAATTCTGCCTACAACTTCTCCATCTTTCATGGCTATGAACAATTTAGTCTCGGCGTCTTGATAACCTGGATTTTTTTTGGGATTGAATGTTCCCTTTTCAATGGAGATCAACTCAGGAACCCAGTATTGACAGCCCCTGTACAGAGTAAATGGGAGCTTTAGGAAAGCCTTCATTTCCTGAAGTGTTTGAACTTCTTTCACTTGAATTGACATTCAAACAGTTCCTTCTGCTCTCATGATAACAAAACTGGCTGTTAATGGTTCTCAAACTGGAACGTTATTCGTTATAAAAACTGATTTCCACCGAGGTCTCATAGTGTGGCATGATATGTCTCCACAAGCTCCGATCCTGTTGAACAACAAAGATTAATTACAGATATTTGATAATCTTGAGCATGGTTGAACCGTCTTCTTACCCTTTTAGTGAAAATCTATAAAAATTATCACAAAAGTTGATTTTAACATGTATTGTACTGTTTCTATTTTGCATAACCTTGTGAATTAATTATAGTGAAAATGTCTAGTTAGATTACTTAAAACTCTTCAATACTCATTATTGTCTCCATCGGTCTATGACACAAAATCTCTCTTTCAAACCCCTAACATTTGTCTGGAATCATCATTATTTCTCTCATTCCTTCAAACAATTGTCCGACCAGGCAGGAATATCAATCATTGTCGATGTCTCAGAACTTTCTCTTGTTGAATTAGCAGAGAACATTGAGCAGTTTTCAACAGTTGATTTGAAGCTCTCCAGACAGCAATTTTTCTATCATAACATACAGGATTTATTGGTATCAGCACAAATAGATTCTTTTTGGGTTGAATTCTTCCCGGACCTATCCCATCAAACTGTTGATGATTTTTTTAGCCAGGCATCTTCTTATGACCAGATCGACTGCCATGTGATCAGCGGAGATCTGCATTTTATCCAGGCATGTCTGGACAAAGGTGATTGTATAGCAAGCGTTGGTGTTAAAGGATTTGAATCATCCGGTCTTGTTGGAAATGAAACAATCCTCTCGATCATTACTTACCTTGAGACAAAACATCAGTTCGGGCCAAATACACTTCCTGTTCATATCTGGGGTGGAATAACTACTCCTGAAGGTGCTGCAATATGCCTGGCAAGCGGTATTGAACGAGTGATTTTCGAAAACCTGCACTGTATGACCAACAAATGCATTGGTCACGATGCCCCTAAAATCAGAAAATTTAATAAACTGGATATCAATCACTCAGCACCCATAGCACTTGGATCAAACCAGCATTTTAGAACCCATGACAGGGGGAACTCGCTTATAGTTAAAGAAATTAAACGCAAAAGAGACAACCTTGGTAATGACCGTGACACTACCAGTGAATTGAGGGAACTGGCTTCTCTTATCTCTTCGACATCGGTTTCTCCTTTTGATGCTGACTTCACCGCTGATGAGCTCATTCCCCTTGGCCCTGAAGCGGCTGCTGCAAGTTCGTTTGTCAAAAGATTTGGTGATGACACGGTGGATAGTATCCATCGTTTCGAGGAAGAAACACGCATCATCCTGCAAGACAGCAGTGAAACACTGACCAACATGCTGAATGGTCGGGCGACCGACATCCTGGGAACACGCTATCCTTTTATTCAGGGAGCAATGGCCTGCATCAGCGATGTTCCTGAATTCTCCTTGGCCGTTGCCAAAGCCGGCGGTTTACCGACAATCGGACTTGGAATTAAATCGACCGACGAAATAGAAAACGAATTATCAGATCTCCGCAAGTTGCTGAACGGCCTCCCATATGCCATTAATATCATTACCTTACCTGAAAATCCCCACCGGAAGGAACAATTAGCCTGGGTGGAGAAGACCAAACCTCCATTTGTTGTCATCTCTGCCGGTGCCCCCTTCAAGGCTGTAGAATTACAGAAAAAAGGAATCGAAGTCATTTACGTAACCTCGGACATCGGTCTGGCACGGCTGGCATGGGAAAATGGTATTCGCTTTGTCGTTTGTGAGGGCAATGAGGCGGGTGGTCATATCGGCAGACATACAACTATGACCCTGGCCCAGGAAGCCCTGGAATGTAAACGTCAGCTCAGTGCGGAAGGCAAAGAGATTTTTCTCTTTCTGGCAGGTGGCATCTACAATGGAAGCTCATGTGCAAGAGCAGCTCTTCTGGGTGCTGATGGAGTCCAGATGGGCACCGTGTATCTATCTTCCCATGAAATTGTTTCTTCCGGCGCCTTAAGTGAACTGTATCAAAAATCCATCATCAATGCCTCTTTCGGAACAACCAAAATAACAGGAAAATCCATAGGACTCCGTGTTCGCTCCCTGGATTCCCCCAAGATTCGTACAATCGTATCGTTGGAACAGGAACTCAACCGGCAGACAACCGATGAGTCAGATAAAAGACAACAGATTGAAGAGGTGAGTATCGGCAGTCTTTTCGTTGCCGCAAAAGGTCGCCATCCTATTAGTGGCAAGGAACTGACACAGGATCAGTGTGGTCATGAAGGACAGTTTATGAGTGGAACCATAGCCGGTATGCTCACTGAGCCTATCTCTGTCCAGAAACTTCACCTCAGCCTGGCCCATGGGAAATTGACGGGCAATTGCTCACTAAGCCAAAGGTCTCCAGTTGACTCTATCAAGCAGAAAAGTGGGCAACAGTCAGTGGAAAAGGAGCGGATTGCCATCACAGGTATGGCGGCGATCAACTCCCTGGGAAACAATCCGGAGGAGATCTGGCAAGCCTGCCTGTCCCTGAAGAGCGGTTTGACTCAAGTTCCAAATGACAAATGGAACCATGATGCAATCTATCGACCGGACTCCAATTTGCCCGGTACTACCTATTGCAACGTTGGTGGTTTTCTCTTCTTTGACATTTCTCGACAAGACCTGGGGATTGCTCCCCACGTCTTTCGAACAATGAGTACATCGACCAAAATGACTCTGTGGCTTGCCCAACAAGCTATTGGTGAATCCGCAATCATCGACTCGGATATTCCCAGGCACCGAATCGGGGTCGTTATCTCACAGAATGCAGGTGAATGTGCCTCTACTGTCGGTCAATTATCAATCCATACCGGTGCTGATGAAATTGAACAGGACATTCTCTCCTCTTTCGAGGTTGTTTCAAAGAAAAACAAAACCGTCGCAGAGGTTATTCAGGACGATATTCTAGGTATTGATGATACCACCCTTTTAGGGCGTCTTAATTGTGCTGCCGGAGGGTACATCTGCAACAGATATGGCTTGACAGGGCCGAGTTTCGCTGTAACCACAGCCTGTGCTTCAAGTCTGACCGCTCTCTATAATGCTATCCTGATGATACGGGCAGGAGTATTGGATGGTGCTATTGTGGGAGGCGGCGAGGAATTGATAGTCAAGGCATCATTTCTTGAGTTTTCAGCACTAGGCGCACTGGCCGGATTGGGACAAAACTACGACGCACCGGCCGCTCACTGCCGCCCATTTGATGTCAGACGCAGCGGCATGATACTCGGAGAAGGCGGCGGGATGCTCGTCATTGAACGCGAGTCTGTTGCCCTCAAGAGAGGTGCTCCGATTCTTGCCTATATAAACGGTATCGGAGCTTCGAATAACCATCAGGGGATGATTGAATCCATTGCGGAAACACAGAAGATCGCTATTCAAAATTCTTTTGATGATGCGGGATATCTTGCCGATCAGGTGGATCTGGTCGAATGTCATGCCACCTCGACTCGTCAAGGGGACCAGGAAGAAGCAAAAGCGCTTTCTGAAATATATCCGCCGAACAGTTCAACCGTGCTCACCTCTTTTAAATCGCAGATCGGCCACACTTTAGGAGCTTCAGGAATCATCAGTCTCATCAGAGGAGTATGTGCGATGCGGGACTCCATTTATCCTCCTACACTCAATTATGACCAGCCCGACCCGAAGATTGGTCTTGAGAAGAACGGCTTCCGAATCTTAAACCAACCTGAAGAGTGGAAAACCAGTGACAAACCAAGACGACTCCAGGTGAACTCTTTTGGCTTTGGAGGTGCAAATTACGTTATGCAGCTGGAAGAGGCAGCAGAGCCGGCGACCGCAAATAATGATACCGCTATTCTGACAGGACTCGATACCAGCGTACCTGTACCCGATCAAAAACCCCAGCCCAACGAGCTTGGCATCTCCTTTTACAGATACTCAGCAGGTAGCCGAAAGCTGCGCATTGCTTCTTTGAATAAAACAATGGCCCCCGTTGAAATCAGTGGGGAACTCCATCCTTTGATCCAACAGGGACGCAGGCTCGATACAATACAGACCTCAAAGCTTCGCAAACAGGGTTTGTATGTTGACGAGCCATCATTTGATTCGCCCCTGGCCCTCGTGTTTTCAGGTCAGGGAAGCAGCTATCCGCAGATGGGGAAGCAACTTTATAAAGAACTTGACTGTATTCGACACTGGATCGACACCTTTGATGAGCTCTGTAAATTTGATCTGCCAAACTTTTTATTCTCAGAGGAAAACGATCAGATTCACAACACCAAATGGGTGCAGCCGGCTCTATTTGCTTTGGAATACGCCATCTACCAACAGCTCAAACAATTTAACATTCAGCCCGTTGCCCTGGCCGGACACAGCATGGGAGAGATTTGCGCTCTCTGTGTTGCTGATTGCTTCAGTTACCAGGATGGTATCCGAATTATCATTAAACGCGGTGAATTAATGGAAAAGGCTGGTCACATAGCCGAAGATCCCGGTTCAATGATGGCTGTTGACGCGCCGGCCGACTTTTTGGAAGAACACATAACCAAAGAGACAGATCTCTATTTTACCAATTTTAACTCTCCAAGGCAGACCGTCCTGGGTGGATCAATTAACAGTATCCAGCGTTTTAAGGAGATCCTTGACCAAGAAGGATATTGGAATGCCGTTCTGCCGGTCAGTATGGTCTTCCACTCCCCGATCATGAGGAGCGTCATGGGTGAATTTAAGAGTTTTCTTTCATCCATCGACATGGCCCCCCCACGACTTCCTGTCCTCTCGAATGTCACTAAAAAAGCATTCCCCAATGACACTGACCGGATGGTCGAGATACTTGTGACCCATCTCGAATCACCCGTTTACTGGCAGGATAATGTCTTATCACTGTGGAATGAGTACGGAGTCCGGACATTTTTTGAAATCGGTCCCCGCAACACACTCTCAAATCTCATAAACGATACCGTCAGCGATGCCCACTGTATCCACTGTTGTTTTCCTGAGAATGAGATGACTGTGTTCAAACAGTCCATAGCCTCTCTCTATATTTGTGGGAATATAGAGGGAGACTCTATTTCAGAGTTGGATATTGCTGCGAACAGAAATCCGGCCACTGCTTTTTCTGCAAACCAGGGTGACATGGATGCCATCAGCAAAGTTGTTCTGGAAGAGATTTTTTCATATGCCGGGCATGGTTTTGAAAAATATCTTAAACCGGTCATACTTCAAGCGATACAGCAGAGGGTTGATCCTCATTTTAATGAACAGCAGCTGAATTCGTATCTGCCGGACGGTCTCAACTCGACCGTACCCACCTCCCGTGTAACCATACATACGGAAGAGCCAACGTCGGAGAAACAACAAGTCCTGGAACAGGTTATTCAGATCATTATGGAAGTAACCGGTTACGAGCGGGATGAGATCAGGCCTGAAATGGACGTCAGGCAGGACCTGGCCATTCAATCAAGTCGAATTCCGATTATCATCGATATTGCTGAAAAAACGTTTAACTTTCAGGCTTCTCTGGAAGATTTCATGACTGTGCAGACAATCGATGACCTGGCTGAAACTATTTTGAGACTCACCCAGGGAGGCAGTGCCCCTCATCAGCAAAAAGAACCGGTCTCCATCCCATCTCTAACTGTACCAGGTGATCCTTCACAGTCCCCGGCAAAGTCGGGGATCAACCGGATGGTCTTTCGAGATACCGAGTGTAACCAGCAGGAGCATATCCCTGTAGAAATTGCACCGGACAGCCATCTTCTGCTTCTTTTTCTCACAAACGGCAACCATACCGAACCAATCATCCGCTTTTTCAACGAAACGTACAACAGCCGGGTCACATCTCTGTCGATCAGCCCGGACAGACAGGAGGATGGATGGATCGATCTTTTCAAGAAAGACGGCGTTGAAATTGAATTTAAAAATCTCCTGGCCGATGATCCAATCGCCGGCGTCCTTGTCCTCAGTGACAGTTCCAGTGAAGAGTTGTTATCGGTTACGCAAATCAATTGCCTTACCTCAAATCTGTTCGTATTTTTTCAACACCTTGTTCGTTCAACCAACCGATCTTTTTACACCCACCTCCACCTCGACTCTGAAACCAAACATCACTCTTCATTACTCACTCAATCACTTTTAGGGCTCTTTCTGACCGGTCGTTACGAGTACTCCGACCTGCTGTTGCGCAGTATGACAATAACCGGCAACCACAACCCGGCCGTAACATTACCGATCATGTTCAACCGGGTCAACCCGATTCTAGAACTGCTTTATCGTGATCACAAGCTTTACAGTCGACAAATTGTCCCAGCCCCGTTATCCCCTCCTGTTCAACCGCAACTGACTCCTGGTCCTGATGACGTTATTGTGCTCACCGGCGGTGGGCACGGCATAACATCTTATGTGGCCCGAGCCCTTGCTCCTTTCGGATGCACACTGGTTCTCATCGGACGGACACCCTACGATCTCTCGCTGTTGCCGGACAATTACAACGATGATTTGAATAAAGATGAACCTTCCCCCGGTTATCATGAAAACTCGGAGACAATTCTCCAAATTGGAGAGACGCTCGCTGAACTGGAGCAACTCGGAGCACAACCATACTACTATGATTGCGATGTAACCCTCCCCGATCAAGTTGATGAACTGTTCAACCGGATTGCGGAAAAGTTCGGCAAAATAGACGGCATAATTCACGGTGCGGGAGTTATACGAGACAGCTTTATCCCGCTTATTACCCCTGAGATGTTCAACCAGGTGATGGATGTCAAATCAACGGGTGCCGACAATCTTCTGAAAGGAAGCTGGGCGGATCAGTTACGTTTTGCTGTGGCATTCTCTTCATTGAGCGGCATACTTGGTAATCCGGGACAGGCCAATTATGGTGCGGCCAATCGTGCCATGGCTGAAATTTTCGCCTCCTTCGGCCGTCACCATCCCTCAATCGTTGTAAAAGTTTTCTGGCTGCCGCCGATCGAAGGAGCCGGCATGGCTGATGCTGAGGACATAAAAGATATCATTGTCCAGCATATGGGCAGTGATGTTTATATTGATGTCACTGAAGCCTCACAGATCATCCTTGCTGAACTGTTTGCAGGAGACCCGGATGACTGCTGGGTCGCTCCCTGCCGGACGTACCCTCAATCCGAGAAGTTGCTTGGAGCACCCACCAATCCCGAGCAGCACTGGCTGAAGCCGGATACACTGCCAATGATTGACTCCATTGATCAGCTGGATCTCGTTTCGAAAACCATTCACGCTCATCGGAAACTGTCAATCGATCGGGATTTATGGCTTGGGGACCATATTCCTTCGAAACTGTTTAAACGACCGATTATATCAGCCATCATGGCCGTTGAAGGATTTCTTGAGATTGGACAGCTCCTCTTTCCATACCTGTTGCCGACAGGTATGGAAAATGTTCAGTTTGTTGACATGGTCGAATGCAGCCCTGAGGCTGATACCCACATTCACCTTATCGGGCAGGGGCTGGTCGATTATGGCAAACACAATTGCCGGGTTGAATTGAAAAAAACAATGGGATCACCCGAAGAAACCATAACGGAACAGCTTGTGACAGCATTCAGCGGGCAGGTAGTCTTTTCACCCCAACCTCCCGACTTAGGAGAACACACCATTACCCGGTCTAAAGAAACTGAAATTCTAGGCTATGATGATATCTGCGAACTGTATGAACAGCGATCCGGACTGAAAAATCGATACAGAGTACTACAGAGCGTTACAGCCGTTCATCCTGATGGTATAGAGGGGACAATGATTTACCCGTTAGTAAACGATTTTGATGAACCAGGCTCTACAACTTACCTTTATCCACACTACCTCCTCGAAGCGCTGATGCAGATCACATTTTTCTTCAGCGGCATTCGAGATATAGAAGACAATACCATCACGATTCCAGCGTCTATCTCATCTCTGCTGTTTGTACGGAATTGCCTTGACGGTGAAGAGATTTACCTTTACGGAGAACTCCTTTCAGAAGATAGCCAGGGCACAAGCTGGAACCTCACAGGAATTGACAAGGAAGATAAGATTATAATGAAAGTGGATGGCTTAAAGATGAGACTGATTCAATGATGGTCCCCTGAGCCAAGAACTCAACATATCGAAAACATGATCACTATTTCTACTGTTCGCAGCTCAAAAGAAAAAAAACTGTTTATCAATCTTCCCTGGCATATCTATCGGGACAACAGCCTGTGGGTGCCACCGCTGAAATCATCCGTTTCAAAACTTCTTGATCGAAAAAAGCATCCTTTCTGGAAGTTCTCCGACGGGGAGCTTTTTCTTGCCTGGCAGGACAACAGAGTCGTCGGTCGAATAGCGGCAATTATCGACAATAATTCCAACGCCTATCATAATGAAAAGCTTGCCAGTTGGGGCTTTTTCGAATGCGAAAACAATCCGGAAGCCGCCCTTTTGCTCTTTCAAACTGTAGAGAAATGGGCCAAGGATCGGGGCATGTCAGCCATAAGAGGCCCATTGAATCCATCCACCAATTATGAAATCGGCTTGCTTGTACAGGGCTTTGACAACCAGCCCACATTGATGATGCCGTACAATCCTTCCTATTACATTCAACTCCTGCATGGTGCCGGTTATAAAAAGGAAAAGGACCTTCTTTCATACCGCCTCGTAAGAGAACACACCCTGCCCGATTGGATTCATTCTCTGTCAGAAAAAATGTCTTCAACCAAGAATGTTACAATCCGTTTTCCAAAAAAATGGACTGTGGCGGATATTCAGGAACTGTTTTCAATTTACCATGACTGCTGGAAGGATAACTGGGGATTTGTGCCGACAACTGAAGAAGAAGAAATTGAACATGCAAAAAACCTGCTGCCGATTATCAAACCGGGGTTTGCTTTTTTTATTGACTACCTTGACGAGCCGGTAGGAATCTGTGTGATGGTACCTGACTATAACATTCTTTTAAAAAGGTTGAACGGACAGCTTGGGATCAGCGCCCTTATTAAGAAACTCCTGTACGAATCTGAAATAACGGGCGTTCGCGCACTGCTTTTCGGTATTAAGGAAAAGTACCGGATGGCTGGAGTACCATTGGCCGCAGTAAAATATATCAACAATTTTTTTATGATTGAAAGGACCGAGTACAACTATGCCGAACTTGGCTGGATATTGGAAGACAATGAAGCCATGACGCGTTTACTGGAGGATATCGGACTCAAAACGTTGAACCGGTTTAGAGTATTCAAAAAAGACTTTATCTAGCCCGCCCGGAAACGACTTTTCGAAGTTTGCCCTCTCTTCTATCCAGCCCTTCGCTATAGAAAAAACCCTCGTTTTTGGACAGACACTCCCTGACCCGGATTTTCCGTCACATCCAAACTGCATGACAGATGACTACCTTGAAAAATTAGATATTTTTTTCTGTGACGCCGTAATCGGGCAAAATAGCAATTTTTCAAGGTAGCCAGATATCAGTTTTTCAAGTTCTCTTTGAGTACGGCTCGGACAGACTTTTGTACAGAATGATGACTGTAGGTTGTTTCTGTCTCACTTATTTGTTTATCTTTTTTAGGAAAATAGACCAGAGTAGGCTTATCTTTCAGCATGACAACCACCCGGCTTGGATTATATTCCCACAGTTTATCGGCAATCGCAAGTGGTTGGATGCTGGCGGGTAAACCGGGAACGGCGAATGAAGTATAGCTGTTGAGAAATTTACTCATAGCCACCCCGCAGGTGGCTGGTAAATGATCGGTATCGTAAGAACCATCGGTTAAGATGCTGTATAATCTTTCGCTTTCATGCAGTGATATGTCCCATTCAAAAGCCAACATGGCCAGTATCCCTAAATCGAGCAATCGCCAGTTCCAGTATGTTTGGAGCGATGGAATACGATCAATAATTAGATCTTTCTTTCTTGTATAACCATCATACATGGGATGATCCGTAAACCATGAACCGGGATCCCATATGATCCACCCGTATCTACGATTGCCAACCCATAAAGATATATGATCACCGCTCCAGTCAAAAGCGGCAACGATCCTCATAGTTGGCCGAGTCGGTTTTGTCTCTGTTTCATAGCCCTCGGCAACAGGGGCCATCTTCCAATCAGTCGCTAATGGAATCCTTCCCCCATGACAACCTGCGAGGATAAAGAGAGAAAAAGCAAAGAGGTAACTAAGGGCCGCTTTCTTTGAAAGGAGTAATCGGCAGAGTTCTGAAAAATAATTTATCAGATAAACCATTTTATCCACATTCTCCTGTTTCTTTCAGCAATAAAACCTGTTTTCCAATCCTATGAAAATTTAATTTTCAATAGCTGAGCCACCAGTTACTTGAGTCCAATAATATACCGAGTGACACTCCAGCGCTTGAAAATTTCATATGCAGCCATGCTCAAAAGAAATGAGAAAAACAAAATAACAAGCCATTTACTCCAGAGTCCGATATCCATTGGTACGACAAAATATATCATGATTATAACGATTGGCGGATGCAACATATAAAACGGATAAACCGCTTTACTGGTATAATCCAGAACTTTATTTCTAAAATTTAAAAACGTTTTTCCCATTCCCAAAAGTGCCACTATCCATGACCAGGAACCAAGACCATGGACAATAGTTCCAAAAAAGAAATCCGCCCATCGCGGGTAGACATTTTTTATAAACTGAACATGAAAATCATTGCAAAAGTAGGTCACCACTGTGCACGTTATGCCTAGGACTAACGCAATTTTCCACATTTTTTCTATCGCCTGTTGGAAACGATTATCAGAGATGATGATAAAACCAAAGATGAATGAGGATAATAACTGCCAGTGCCAGGCCCAATCATTAATAAAAGTATGCGCTTTCGGAAATGTCCGGCCAAGGATCAACTGACCCACAATCAAGGGAATTGCAAACAGAAAAATAGCTCCCGGCTTCTCGCACAACCCTGCCAGTCGTTTCAAGAATCGATCACCGGCACCGGACATGAGAAAACGAAAGAGAGGCAGGGTGATCAGGGTGTAACAGTAAAGATATGCCAGAAACCAGAGATGGTGCCAGGACAAATTGCCTTCCGGATAAATCCCGTTAAAGAAGTGCGGAAAGAACTGAAAAAAAGAACCTTCAAATTGACCATGAAAAACCCGTTCCAGATAAACCTGTGGCGAAACCAGTAGCGGTATGCCAATTAACATAGGGTACAATATCCGCTTAGCCCGTTCATCAATGAATTGTTTATTGGTTCGCCGCTTCAAAGAAAACCATATACTGGAGCCGGCCAAAAACATAAAGATATGCATAATCCAGAAATCCTGCCAAAAAATGAAACCGACAAAGACATAGCTCTGGCTATCATTATTCATGGGAAAGGTCGTGAGTGGATTAAAGGGTCTACTGGCATGAATGATAAAAACAAACACCACACTGATGACACGGAGCCAGTCAATATCCCAACGACGTGCTTGCTTTTCCCAACATATCGTTGTGTTCTCTTTTCCCATAGGTGTTTGTGTATTGGCGTTTTATAGACGTTTTACCATGATGATAGCGATATCCAGCCGGAAAGGAGCTACCTGAGCCCGATGATAAACCGGGTGAAACTCCAGCGCTTGAGAATTTCAAAGGTTGCTATGCTTAAAAGAAGCGAGAGCGGCAGTATAAGAAGCCATTTTACCCAGAGTCCTATGTCCATTGGTAAAATGAAGTATATCATGATCCCGACGGCTGACGGATGGACAATATAAAACGGATAGGCGGCTTCGCTGGTATAATCCAGAACTTTATTTCTAAAATTTAAAAAAGTTTGACTAAATCCCAGAAGCGCAATTATACACGACCAGGAGCCAAGGCGGTGGAGAACAGTACCAAAGAAAAAATCCAGCCAATGCGGGTAGACATTATTTATTATCTGAACGTATAGATCATTGTAGAAATATAAAATCACGTTACTTGCAATGCCCAGGACCAAGGCAACTTTCCACATTTTTTCTATCGCTTGCTGGAAACGACTATCGGAAATGAGGATAAAGCCGAGTATGAATGAAGATAATAACTGCCAGTGCCAGGCCAAATCATTATAGAAATTATGCACTTTGGGATAAGTCTGACCAAGAATCAATTGGCCGATGATCAAGGGGATAACAAACAGAAAAATGGTTGCTGGTGTCTGGCACCACCCTGCCACACGTTTGAGACAACGATTCCCTGAATCACTCTTGAGAAAGCGGAATAAAGGCAGAGTTACAAGAGAATAGCTGAAGAGATAAACTAGAAACCAGAGATGATGATAAGAAAAATTGCCATTTGGGTAAATCCCATTGAAGAAGTGTGGGAAGAACTGAAAAAAAGAGCCGGTAAATTGACCGTGATAAAGCCGCTCCAGATAAACCTGGAACGAGACAAATATCGGTATACAAATTGCCACTGGCAATAAAACCCGATTGATTCGTTCCTTTATGTATTGTTCATTAGTTCGCTTCTTCAGAGAAAACCACACGCTGGAGCCGGCCAATAGCATAACCAGAGGCATAATCCAACCTCTCTGCCAAAAATTAAAAAATCCCAGAGCATGGCTATGGAAATCATTTTTCATTGGATAGCTATAGGTTGGATCAAATGGGAGACTCGAATGAATGACAAACACAAAAAATATACAAATGACCCTGAGCCAATCAATATCCCAACGCCGTATTGGCTTTTT
>CAZLGM010000083.1:0-13443 GCA_964558875.1 uncultured Desulfocapsaceae bacterium | reverse complement strand
CGTCGACATAGCCGCCCTCAACCAGTTGCAGCAGCTTTCTTTTTGACATGACCGTGTAGGTCAGGTTGAGCCTGGCGAATTCAATCTGCTGTGGATGGCACGGTGTCTGCAATTCATCGAGTACCCAGTCATAAAGTGGGCGATGATCCTCAAATTCAAGTGTGCAGAGGGAGTGGGTAATTTTTTCGATAGCATCCGATAAACAATGGGTGTAGTCGTACATGGGGTAAATACACCATTTGTCTCCTGTGCGATGATGGGATGCTTTCAGGATACGGTAAATTACCGGATCACGCATATTCAGGTTGGGAGAATTCATGTCGATTTTTGCCCGCAGCACCCGGCTGCCCTCATCAAATTCTCCAGCTCTCATCCGGGTAAACAGCTCGAGATTTTCCTGGGCAGATCTGTTTCGATAGGGACTCTCTTTGCCGGGTTCCGTCAGTGTGCCGCGGTATTGCCGGATCTCATCTCCACTGAGATCACAGACATAGGCCTTATTCTCTTGAATGAGCTGGACGGCGAAATCGTGTAGTTGGTCGAAATAGTCGGAGGCAAAAAACAGATTGACTCCCCAGTCGAATCCAAGCCATTTCACATCTTCTTTGATCGACTCCACGTACTTGGTCTCTTCCTTGCAGGGATTGGTGTCATCAAAGCGGAGGTGGCAGACGCTGTTGTTCTCCTGGGCAATACCAAAATTCAAACAGATCGACTTGGCATGACCGATATGAAGAAAACCGTTCGGTTCAGGCGGAAAACGGGTCACCGTTGTTTGGTGTTTTCCGGTCTGCAGGTCTTCTTTAATAATTTGCCTGATAAAGTCCAGCGGCTTATCCGGTGAATTGGTGTTATCCATATCTCTATTCAACTCCCTGCTCATACAGTTTGGCAACGTCTCGAAGCCTGCTGACAACCTTGTGTCGTCCAATGGCGATCAGAATATCGAACATGGATGGTCCGGCCAGCTGGCCTGTCACCACTGTTCGCATACCGTTGATCAGAATGCCTGGTTTGATCTCAAGCTCTGTAGCCAACTCCCTGGCAACCTGTTCGGTGGATTCGAGATCAAAATTGGCCAACTTCTCGTAACGTTCAGCCAGCATTGGCAACCATTCTTGTAATCCAGGATGTTTAAGTATATTTTTTCTCAGCGGTTTCTGCTCGATATCAAAGGTGTCGTCGAAATATGCCCTACCCCGGGTGGCAAAATCCTTTAAGGTATGAAAGCGGTCACGGATCAGCTCGAGAGTTGCCAGAAACCACTCTTTTCTATCACCATCATAGCTCTGGTCCCAGATGCCCTCGTTTACAAAGTCTTCCCGGACCATCTTGGCAATGTCATGAATATCCATGGTCCGTAAATAATGCTCATTGATGGCAATCGCCTTGGGATCAGTAAAAAATTTCGGGTCTCCCTTGCGATAGTTAAATACGGAGTTGGACTTGTTGATTCGTTCGAGTGTGAAGGCCTCAATGAGCTCTTCCCGGCTGAAAATTTCCCGATCGTCACCCGGCGCCCATCCAAGCAGAACCAGAAAGTTGCAGAAAGCCCAAGGGATGAAGCCGTGTTCACGATAGAAATGGACAGCAACAATTTCACCGTGGGACCGTTTTGAAATTTTTGCCCGTTTGGTATCCATGGTCAGCGGCATATGGGCAAAGACAGGGGCAGGAGCACCCAGAGCCTCATACAGCAGAACCTGCCTGGTGGTGTTGGTCATATGATCCTGGCCACGGATAATGTGAGTAATTCGATCTCTGATATCATCAACCACATTGCAGAGAAGATACAACGGCTTACCATTGGATCGAACAATAACAAAATCTTCAACTTCTCTATAATGGCATTCTATCCTGCCGAGCACCTTGTCGTCATATCCGACCATCCCATCTCTTTGAGGGACTTTGAAGCGAATGACATATGGGGCTCCGGAAGCTTCCTTTTCAGCAATCTGTTTTTCGCTCAGATGGCGGCAGGTCGAATCGTATCCGATATTCTGCTTTGCGGCCAGTGCCGCTTCCCGTTTGGCGTCCAGTTCTTCCTTGGTACAAAAGCATTTGTAGGCATGACCGTCAGCCAGAAGCTGTTCTGCGGCCCGGACATGATCGTCAGCAAATTCAGTCTGAAAATATGGTCCTTCATCCCAGTTGATTCCAAGCCACGTGAGTCCGTCCAGAATACCCTGGATGGAATCTTGGGTTGATCGTTCGGCATCCGTGTCTTCGATACGGAGAATGAGCTTGCCACCGGTTTTTTTAGCGTACAGCCAGTTATACAGGGCGGTGCGGGCACCGCCGATATGTAGGTATCCCGTTGGGCTGGGCGGGAAACGAAGTCGTGTTTCGGTCATGAACGAATTCCTGAAAGAGTTGAACGTTGAATGGAGCCACGGATTGGGGCAGCTATAAGTATGGCATGCTATATATCGTCTTTATATCGATTGATCAATAACTAACTATCATTAATCATTAGCGGGCCGATGATAAGTTTGCAATACAAGGTCCTGTTGGTGTTTTTGTATGCCAGATGTTCCACCATATAAAAGGTATGGTCGATGGGCGCTAAAAACAGGCTGCTTTCCCGACTGTTCAAGTGATTACAACGAGTCAGTATTTTTGTTGTCCTCTTGCTCCTAAATGGGTATAGTTCGTCTTTTTGCAAGGGATAATAACGGTACCGTCTATAGGGGAAAACCCCTCTAAAGGCGACCTTGAAAAATTGCTATCTTGTCCAAATACTGCGTCACAGTCAAAAACAAAATGCTCATCACGCCTTGGCGTGACTGCATTTTTTTGCCTATTCCTGTCTTTGAACAGGTAAGCGCAGACTCTGAAATATCTAATTTTTCAAGGCACCCTATAGTTGGTATTTAGATACGGAATTTGAATTGAGAAAAGGATGAAGGAGTAGAAATGAAAGTATTGATCAGTGATAACCTTTCCCCTTCCGGTGTGAAGATTCTTGAGGAAGCAGGTTTGGACGTGGATATGAACACAGGTCTTGCCCCTGAAGAGTTGAAGAAAATCATCGGAAATTATGACGGCCTGGTCATTAGAAGCGCCACCAAAGTAACAGCTGATTTGCTTGAATCGGCGAACAAGTTAAAAGTTGTCGGTCGAGCGGGTATCGGTCTTGACAATGTAGATATCCCGGCAGCCTCGCAGAAAGGGGTTGTGGTGATGAACGCCCCCGACGGCAACGCAACAACGGCGGCCGAGCATGCAATAGCCATGATGATGTCTCTTTCCCGTAATATCCCGCAGGCAACAGCCTCCATGAAAGAAGGAAAATGGGAGAAAAAACAGTTCATGGGAAGGGAAGTCACCGGAAAGACCTTAGGCGTTGTTGGTATTGGCCGTATCGGGGCCATTGCCGCGAGCCGCGCCCAGGGTTTGAAGATGAAAACAATTGCTTTTGATCCGCACATGCCTGCTGAGACGGTTGCCAAACTCGGGATTGAACTGGTCAGCCTGGAAGAGCTTGCCAAACGATCCGATTACATCACTGTTCATGTGCCACTGACCAAAGAGACTAAAAGTCTGTTGTCCACAGACTTCTTCAAGAACATGAAAAGAGACGCTATGTTCGTAGATTGTGCCCGTGGCGGAGTCTGTGACGAAGCTGCTCTGTACGACGCCCTTGCTAATAATGAGATTGCCGGAGCGGCGCTTGATGTTTTTGCTGTCGAGCCTACCACCTTTGAGAACTGTCCGCTGTTGAAACTGGACAATTTTATCTGCACACCCCATCTTGGCGCATCAACCAGTGAGGCCCAGGAAAATGTGGCTCTCACTATCGCCGAGCAGATGTCAGACTTCTTGAATAATGGAGTGGTTGCCAACGCGGTCAATGTCCCCTCCGTCAGCAGTGACGTACTTGCCCAGGTGGATCCTTATGTGGGGCTTGGTGAAATGCTGGGATCGCTGCACATGCAGTTGACTAAAGGCTCTGTTCAGGAGGTTAATATCGAGTACAGCGGAGAACTGGCAGACATGGACACCAGCCCAGTGACAGTGGCTTTTTTAAAGGGATTGTTTACACCGATCATCAAAGATGCTGTCAATTATGTCAATGCTCCGATGATAGCCAAGGATCGAGGCATCAAGGTTATCGAATCAAGAACGGAAGAGACCGAAGATTTTATCAATGCTTTAACCATCACTGTAACCACCAATAAGGGACAGAATATTCTGGTTGGTACAGTGTTTGGCAAAAAAGAACCTCGGCTGGTACGTCTTAACTCGTTCAGGCTGGAAGCACTGGTAGAAGGTCCCATGCTGCTGGTACAGAATAATGATATTCCCGGTGTGATCGGGGCTCTTGGAACCACAATTGGCAATGCCGGTGTGAATATTGACTCCATGACTGTCGGACAGACGGTGGACAGTAACCAGAATATTATCCTGCTCAATACCGATCAGCCCATTAATGATGAGCTGCTTGGCCAGGTCAAGGCTCTTGAGAATATCAATGATGCCGTGGTTTTGGAGATGTGAACGATTATAAACCTGTAAGCTAACAGTGAATTGAAAGTGAATATGGATAAAGAAAAATTAGATAACGAGTGTCCATGCGGTGAGGGAAAGGTCCCGGACAAGGATGGCAAATGCGTCATGCCGGAGGTAACATTTCCCGCTTTTGTTATGTCCTTGAATACATCGGTGCTCTATCATCTCGGTGAAATCGGAGATCCGCGTACAGGAAAGAAGGAACCCGATTTTGAGCTTGCCCGGCACGGGATAGATACCCTTGTCATGCTGCAGACAAAGACAAAAGGAAACCTGTCTGCCGAAGAAGAGGAAATGTTGAAAAACATTCTCTACGATGTGAAGTTGAAGTTTGTCCAGGCGGTAAAGCAATAACGGTGGAACCGTCCACAACTATCCGGCTTCGTGCTCCTGCCAAAGTCAATCTGAGCTTGCATGTTCTTGCTAAAAGGGCTGACGGGTATCATGACCTTAAGACACGCATGCAGAAGTTGGATATTTGTGATGAGATAACGCTGTTAAAAAGGGACCGGCCCGGAATCGGACTGAGTTGCCCGGATCCGGAAGTGCCTGAGGATGAGACCAACCTGGTCTGGAAGGCGGCAGATATCTTCTTTAAATCGGTTTCCGGAGTTCAGTTATCCGGGGTTGATATTGTACTTAAAAAAAATATTCCAGTTGCCGCTGGTCTCGGTGGTGGTTCCAGCGATGCAGGAACGGTTCTTAAGGGGCTTAATGAGTTTTTTAAAACAAAGAAGACCCCGGATGAATTGATCGAAATCGGCCGCACACTGGGTGCCGATGTCCCATTTTTTGTGGTTGATGACAGCGCGGTTGTGGCCACCGGAATCGGTGATCGAATGTCTGCTGTCGAACCGCTTGAGGAGTATTTTTTTCTTTTAATCAATCCTGGATTTTCCGTGTCGACACGCTGGGTTTATGAAAATTATACATTGACAACAGTCGATAAAACATATAAAGATGCAGGGTTTGAAAAAAAGCTGGCTCCTTTTCATATTGACCAACTGCATAATGACCTTGAAAGGGTGACGGTCAAACGATATCCGGTTATCGATGAAATCAAGAAGACATTGCTTGAACTTGGTGCTGACAGTGCATTGATGTCTGGGTCCGGCCCAACCGTCTTCGGGATTTTTAAAAGAGACAACATATCAAAGACCCGATTAGCTGGTGAGGCCACAAGGCTTCGTCAACTTTTCGGTGACAAGATTTATATAGCAAAATGCGCTGGGGCGTGGCCAAGCGGTGAAGGCACCGGGTTTTGATCCCGGCATGCGCAGGTTCGAATCCTGCCGCCCCAGCCACTTGAAAGATCAGAGGCACCCTATCTTCAGACGATTGTATCCGGTAGCATAGGATTAGCTATAGCGATCGATACAATTGCCAGAATATGCGTCACCTCTGATCATTCAAGAATACACTTAAAATCGAATTTAATTTATTAACTGAATGCTGGCAATGCGCTAAAACGACAAAACCACATCTTGTAAATCGTTATGCCGAACATAATTAAGGTCTTTTCAGGTAACGCTCACCCTGTGATGGCAAAGGAAATAGCGGATAATCTTAATCTGCCGCTTTCAAAAGCCACTGTAAAAAAATTCAGCGATGGTGAGGTCTTTGTTGAGATAAAAGAAAATGTTCGGGGAACGGATGTTTTTGTCGTGCAGCCAACCTGTATGCCGGTGAACGATCACCTGATGGAGCTTGTTATCATGGTAGATGCCCTGCGCAGAGCATCTGCCAGGCGGATTACCGCTGTCGTGCCGTATTACGGCTATGCCCGTCAGGACAAGAAGGTCGCCCCAAGGGTGCCGATTTCTGCAAAAGTTGTTGCAGAAATGTTCATGGCAGTCGGTGTCCGTAGAGTGTTGGCAATGGATTTGCACGCCGGCCAGATCCAAGGTTTCTTTAACATTCCGGTTGACCACCTTTTTGCTGCACCGGTAATTCTTGATTATATTAATGAGAACTTTCAGGATGTGATGATGGTATCTCCTGATGCTGGCGGGGTTGAGAGAACAAGGGCCTTCGCCAAGCGACTTGGAGCCGGGCTGGCCATCATTGACAAGCGTCGGGATAAGCCGAATGAATGTGAAGCGATGCATGTGATCGGTGATGTACAGGGTAAAAAAGTCATCATGCTTGACGATATGGTCGATACGGCCGGTACTCTGTGTAATGGAGCTGAAACACTTATCAACAATGGTGCCAAGGAGGTACACGCAAGCTGTTCACATGCGGTGCTCTCTGGACCAGCCATTCAACGGATACAGGATTCGGTCCTAAAATCCCTGGTGGTGACAAATACAATCCCTTTAAAAGAAGATGCCAAAGCATGTGAAAAGATAAAAGTCCTGTCAGTTTCCAAATTATTGTCTGATGCCATCTATCGCATTCATAATGAGGATTCCGTCAGTTCCCTGTTCGTATAACGTATTGAATACAAATTGACTGTTCCGGAACACCATAATGTTTCCGGAGTGATAAAAATGAAGGAGAAGTAAAACATGTTACAAGTTGAATTAGCGGCTTCTGTTCGTGATCAATTCGGTAAAGGGGCCATGCACCGTTTACGTAATGACGGGAAAACTCCAGCTGTTCTTTACGGGCCTGGTTCGGAGCCACTGGCTCTTCAGCTTGAGACGGCTCGATTTTATCAGGAGTTGGTGTATATCCAGCGAAGGAATGCAATAGTGACATTAACCCTTGATAATGGGGAAACTCATCATGTATTGATCAAGGATGTTCAGACCGACCCTGTCCGTGATAGCCTTCTCCATGCCGATTTTTATAAGATCGACATTGATAAACCAAGACAATTTGCCGTTCGTGTAACCTTTACGGGTGACTCCAGAGGTGTTGATATGGGCGGAAGGCTTATAGTTGAGCAGCGTCATGTTGTGTTGGAAGGTGTGCCCATAGATATTCCCGATACTTGTGAACTCGATATCACAGATCTCGATATTGGGGATAAATTGTTGATGTCCGCATTGGAACTGCCTGATAATGTCACCATGGTATCGGACAGGGATCTTGTGTGTGTGAAAGTTGATGTGGCGGCCAGGGAGCTTGAAGAAGAAGTAGAACCAGATGAAGAAGCCCCTGAGGATGAGGCCGTGGAGGACACGGAGGCTTCTGCCGAAGAAGAGTAAAAACAATCCTTTTGTGGCGAGGTTGCCCTTCTGGCAACAAAACGCCTGGGTGAGTTTATTTTGATCCGAAAGGGATTTCCCTTTCGGATTTTTTTTTCATGACCATGAATCCGTGAGATAACAATGGGTGAAACAACTTGGATAATTGCCGGGCTGGGAAATCCCGGGAAAAAATATTACGGCACCCGCCATAATGTCGGCTTCCACATTGTTGACCGGTTGGCGGAGCATTTCGGTTTTTCCGTGTCCGGCAACAAATGGGATGGACTCTACCACAGGACACAGGTATGGGGGCAACCGATCTGTTTCGTTAAACCCCAGACATTTATGAATCGTAGTGGTCAGGCTGTTGCCAGGTTTGCCGGTTTTTATAAAACACCTATGAACCGGATTCTGATTATTCATGATGATATCGATATGCACTGCGGCCGTCTCAAGCTTGTCACCGGCGGTGGAAGCGGTGGACATAACGGAATACGTTCAATTATCAGTTGTTTGGGAACCGGTGATTTTCATCGGCTTAAATTTGGGGTTGGCCGGCCTCAGCAATTGGAGAATGGTAAAGGGATGGGTGTGGAGAAATATGTTCTGGCACCTTTTTCCGGCCCGGAAA
This sequence comes from uncultured Desulfocapsaceae bacterium, assembly GCA_964558875.1. GTDB lineage: Bacteria > Desulfobacterota > Desulfobulbia > Desulfobulbales > Desulfocapsaceae > CAZLGM01. The sequence continues at coordinate 5,163 of CAZLGM010000083.1, read as the reverse complement.
AAGAAATCGTCAATGAGCGATTTGATCCCATTCTTGAAGGTATTGAGCTCCTGGTCCAGGGAGACAAAGCGAGTGCTCTTAACTGTATCAACTCAATGAAATAACATCGTCATCCATCTGGAGATGCCTAACGCAATAAGCTGTCCATTGGTGCAGTCCAAAGGAAAAAACAAGATTTTTTTCATAAAATATGTTAATGTGTACAAATTAAAGGTTGTAACTAGGTATAAATCGGGGGATCTTCAACATCCTCAGCCAATAACAAATTTATTCAATAGAATACTGTGGCTGAGGAATCCATATGATTTTCATTTTCATCAACAGCAAAAGGTATTGTCGTTGATCATTACCTCCTAATTCGAGGTTCTGGTGTTTCTGATCTTGTTTTTCGTATTTCATTGATCCGTTTCAATTGGTGTTTTTGTTGAAGCCCAAGGCTTGTTTGCAATAAAAGCGGCAGCTTGTTGAAGTGATTCATTCACTAGGAGGTTTTTGTGTTTTCAGAAGGTGATATGGCTGTATATCCGGCTCATGGAGTAGGCGTCATCAAGTCTATTATTAACCAGACTGTTGCCGGTCATGACCAGGACTTTTACGTTCTTAAGATCCTTGATAATAATATGACGATTATGATCCCGACTCAGTCAAGTGAAAATGTCGGATTAAGGGCTATTATCAAAAAGAACGAAGTAAAAGATGTCCTGTCGATTCTTGAAGAGCGGAATATTGAAATCGCCTCACAAACCTGGAATCGGCGTTACCGTGATTATATGGAGAAAATCAAGACCGGTTCTATTCACGAGGTAGCCGTCGTGCTGCGTGACCTTTTCCTGCTCAGTGTGGATAAGGATTTATCTTACGGAGAACGGAAAATGAAAGATACGGCCAAGCGGTTGCTGGTCAAGGAGATTTCTCTGGCCAAACAGGTAGACGAAGAAAAAATTTCTCAGAAAATTGACAAAATGTTTTCCTAGTCTGCCTTATTTAGATTTTCATCGGTGGGTGGATGTCAATTTGCCCCGGCTATATAACAGTCTATTCATATTTTGTTTTTCCCCTGGCATGGCCGGGATGTAAGCCGTCTCTTTACGCACAGCTGTATTTCCGTGTACCTGAGTTGCATCAGAATCAGCTACTATTCGGATATAACTGGTTCTGCTCCCGACTATTGAGTACCTGAATCCGTGACGAAATTTGTTGTTTGGGCCAATAACCTATTTATATATAAGGATATAATTTATCAGCATTGTGCTGACCTTAATAGAGAACTCGCCCTTTGGGGCCTCCGCTAGCAATGCATCTTTGTTCGATTTAACTGTCCGATATAGTTCACTATTATTGGCCAGTCAAATCGAACAAAGCTACAGCACTATCGAATGCTCACGGATTCAGGTAGTAAATAGAATTAAATTCGATTCAATTTGAATACAAGGCCAGGTCGCTACGGTTCCTGCATGGCTGCTGTCAACCATCTGTACCATAGGGCCTGACAACTCATTTAATTGTTATGTCCGATTTCTTCGAATTCGTTATTGATGATAATCGGTCTTCTGTTCGTCTTGACCATTTCCTTGCTCATCAAATACCTCAGGAGTCCCGGGCGCGTATCAGTACAGCTATACGTGCGGGGAAATTCCTGGTAGACGGCAAGGTTCGGAAAACCAGTTACCGGCTGAAAAGTGGAGAGAGGGTAACCGGGTCATTGATCGAACAATCCGTCATGGAAGTCATTCCGGAACCGATCGAATTCAATGTCCTGTTTGAGGATGAACATCTACTGGTATTGTCGAAACCCCCAGGTATCGTCGTTCATCCCGGAAGCGGCCACCATCGAGGTACGCTGGTCAACGGGCTTGTCCATTATTGCAGATCGATCAGCCGTGTAGGGGATCCGGTCAGGCCAGGTCTAGTACACAGGCTGGACAAAGACACTTCAGGGATTATGCTGGTGGCAAAGCAAGAAGTTATCCATCGTCGCCTTGTTGAAGCGTTTCAAGCCCATGAGGTTGAAAAGTATTATCATGCCCTTGTTGTTGGCATTATGATTGAAAAACAGGGACGAATCGTTTCCAATATTGGAAGGCATCCGGTTAACCGGCAAAAAATGGCCGTCAGGAAGGCAGACGGAAAATTTGCTGCCACCAACTGGGAGGTTGTACGTGAGTATGAAAGCGGTTACAGCTTGGTCAAGCTCAGGATTGAAACCGGTCGGACGCACCAGATCAGGGTGCATATGGCGTCTGTTGGCCATCCGGTTGCCGGGGACCAGCTCTACGGAGGAAAAAGGAATTTGGCTTTTTTCCCGAGGCAGATGCTGCATGCCTCGCAGCTCCGTTTTATCCACCCGGCGACCAGGAAGCGGATGAACGTTGAGGCGACTATTTGGACCGATTTTGAGAAGATATTACAGGAATTGGGTGAGAGAGATTTAGCTTAGCCTGAGTGCGAAGGGAATCCAGGTTAGTGAGACATCGACTCTATGAAAGTAATGAATATAGGTATCACCGGTTCTATCTGTAGCGGCAAGAGTTCCGTTTCCCAGTATATTGGCGGGCAGCTCCACGCCAAGGTGTTGAGTGCGGATGATATCTGTAGAGAGTTGCTTCAAAAAGGAAGACCCGGCTATGATGATGTTGTAAAAAATTGGGGAGACCGTTTTCTTGATTCAGGTGACGATATTGATCGTATACAGCTTCGAGAGACTGTTTTTAATGATGAGCGCATTCGAGTGGAGCTTGAAACCATTCTTCATCCATTGGTACGACTCCAGATACTGGAGGAGGTGGAAAGGGCAAAAGAGACCAGGCAATGGCTGGTAGTCGAAGTGCCACTGTTGTTCGAAGTTGGATGGCAGGATATTTTTGATCGTACTGTTATGGTATATGCCGATCCAAAAACATGTTTGGAGAGGCTGATGGAGCGAGACAATACTACACGCCTGCAGGGTGAAAAGATCCTGGCGGCCCAGATGGACGCCCACCGAAAAGTCCAGATGGCAGATTCGGTTATCAATAATACGGGCAGTTGGGCAGACACCATCCTGCAGATTACAGATCTGATTCATACCTTGAAACAGCAAAATAACACATAAATGTATCGCCAAAAGGGTCTTTTAGTTGATCCCCGCGGTTTTCTGATGAAAAAGCTTGACAGTATGGGTCTTTAACCGTATAAGAGGGTTGTGTTCAGGAACAAAAGCCTGCCGAACCGCTTTCTTCAAAACTATCTGCAAACAATCATTAAGAGTACACTCAACAACAATCAATATTGTCCCGTTTCAATGACGGCTGTTTAGTTTTTAGTTGTCGAAATAAATCCGATCAAACAATCCCATTCTATTTCAATTGAGATAAACAACAATACAGTGCATGGAATCATCCCTGCTGCTCGATGACTTCATCAGGCTTTGCTGATAGCGGTGTCCGGTCTTGTCCGATGGATTGGGGAATATCGCTGCGCTATAGAATCAAATCCTGTAATCAGTGCGATTGATGCTGATGTATCCATTTGATAATACTCGGAAGAGGATTGTTCTGCTGTTTCGGAAACCTATATTATATCCTGCCAATACATATGAAAGGAGAGAGAAAATTGATGAATCTGGCGGAGTTAAAGGAGAAGAGAATAGGAGATTTGGTCAAGCTTGGCCGAAAGCTTAGTGTCGATGGTGTTAATACCAAACGAAAGCAGGAACTGATTTTTGCCATTCTGCAAGCCCAGGCTGATAAGGAAGGGCAGCTTCGAGGCGGAGGCGTGCTCGAAATATTACCTGATGGATTTGGGTTTTTGAGGGCTCCCGACTACAACTACCTGCCGGGTCCGGATGACATTTATGTCTCACCATCACAGATCAGACGTTTAGGGCTGCGTACCGGCGATACGGTTGAAGGACTCGTCAGAGCGCCAAAGTCGGGTGAGAGGTATTTTGCCTTGCTGAAAGTGGAGAGTGTCAACTTTGATCCACCGGAGGCAACCAAAGGTAAAACGCTTTTCGGCAACCTGACACCTCTTCATCCCAACGAAAAATTTCATCTTGAGTGGCAGCCGGATAATTTCTCCATGCGGTTGATGGATATGTTTGCTCCAATCGGTAAAGGACAACGGGGCCTTCTGGTATCTCCTCCCAGGACCGGTAAGACCATTTTGATGCAAAAAATCGCCAACTCCATTGTTCGTAATCATAAAGAGGTTTACCTGATTGTCCTCTTGATCGATGAGAGACCGGAAGAGGTTACCGAGATGGAGAGGACAGTCAAGACAGCCGAGGTGGTCAGCTCTACATTTGATGAACCTCCTCAGCGCCATATTCAAGTAGCCGAGATGGTCATTGAGAAGGCAAGGCGACTGGTTGAGCATAAAAAAGATGTTGTTATTCTCCTTGACAGTATTACCCGGCTGGCCCGTGCCTATAACACAGTGACTCCGGCAAGTGGTAAGATCCTCTCAGGTGGTGTTGAGGCCAATGCTCTGCACAGACCGAAACGCTTTTTTGGTGCTGCCAGAAATATTGAAGAGGGAGGAAGCTTAACGATTCTGGCCACCGCTCTCATTGAAACCGGTTCCCGAATGGATGAAGTAATTTTTGAGGAATTCAAGGGGACTGGCAATATGGAGATTGTGCTTGACCGCAAGATGGCAGACAAACGAATTTATCCAGCCATTGATATCAGGCGTTCAGGGACCCGTAAAGAAGACCTGCTTTTAAAAGACAACGAACTCAATCGGATCTGGATCCTACGAAAACTGCTCAGTTCAATGAATCCGGCAGCTGCCATGGAATTTCTATTGGATAAGATGAATACCCAGAAGACCAACGAGGCGTTCCTCGATTCAATGAACAGCTGATTTGAGGGTAAGCTCCCTGTTGTTTTATAGAAGTAATGGCCTGCTGCTGCAAAGCTGAATGACAATCTCATCCAGGTCACCCAACGCCGGACAGTGGAAAAACAATGTCTCTTTTTTCTGTTCGGTTAGATTTATGTTGTAAATATCATTTCATTCAGTATATTAGATAATTTGTGTTTTTGAGTTGTCTACCCGAATATGTTTAGAGATTTGTGTTGGAGGATGAAAGGTTATGAAAAGCGGTATACATCCGGAATATCATATAATTAAAGCGACATGCGCTTGCGGTAATGATGTGGAAATCGGTTCAGTGGAATC
>CAZLGM010000082.1:8832-13476 GCA_964558875.1 uncultured Desulfocapsaceae bacterium | reverse complement strand
ATTGCCGCTGTTTTTTTAAACCGGTTGAAGCGTAAAATGAGGCTGCAGTCTGATCCAACAGTTATTTACGGCCTTGATCGGTTTTCCGGTAACCTGACAAAAAATGATCTGAAAACCAACAACCCATACAACACCTATACCAACGGTGGTCTTCCACCCGGGCCTATCTGTAATCCCGGTTCGGGTGCCTTGCAGGCTGTCTTTTCTCCCGCAAAGGCCAGCTTCCTCTATTTTGTTTCAAAAAATGACGGTTCTCACCATTTTTCCAAATCCTTGCAAGAGCATAACAGGGCGGTGTATAAGTACCAGAAAAAGAGGAAAAAAACTAAAAACTGATCTTATCGCAGAGACAACATGAAAGTTGTCTGTACTCTACGTCTCTGCAGTGAACGTATATTTTTTAATTCTACAACATCAGGGGCCAAGAAAGGTGAAGATAGCTCTTATCCAAATCAATCCGATAATCGGTGATTTTTCCTATAATTGCCGGAAAATGGTAGAGCAGGCCCATAAGGCCAATGAACAGGGTTGTGAACTTGCCGTTTTTCCCGAAATGGTTGTTTCCGGTTATCCTCCCCAGGACCTGCTTGAGAGACCGTCTTTTATTGATGACCAGGAAAAAGCGGTTGAAAAGATGTTGGGTCTTTTCCCAAAGATGCATGTTCTTTTCGGCCTGTTTGAACGATGTCCGTCGGACAAGGCCAAGCCTCTGTATAACTCAGCAGTGGTTGCCTGTGATGGGAAGATTATTCATCGAACCAGAAAACAGCTTCTGCCGACCTATGATGTGTTTGACGAAAAACGGTATTTTGAACCGGGCCTCCAGACAGAGCTCTTCCAACTGGGATCTCTTACTTTTGGCCTTACCGTTTGCGAAGATATCTGGTTTGAAGAAATCGGTGAATATGAAAAGGAACCCCTCCAGGAATTGTTTGATCTTGCCAACCGGAAAGAAACATCCATAGACGCTGTTGTCAACATCTCCGCCTCTCCTTTTCAGAGGGGTAAACGAACGCAACGAACGGCTATGATGGCAGGAATATGCCGCCGATATCAAACGCCGCTCCTCTACGTTAATCAGGTCGGTGGACAGGACTCCCTGCTCTTTGAAGGCGGCAGCATGCTTTTGGACAGTACCGGAGAGATACGCGCCTATGCCAACCAGTTCAAAGAAGACCTGATAGTGATCGATTCCCAAAGCTGGTCCGGTGACCAGCACGGAGACCAGGAACCTGATGAAATGGCATCCATCTACGATGCCCTTGTCATGGGAATAAAGGATTATACCGCAAAATGTTCTTTCACCTCCGCTGTTCTGGGCCTTTCCGGAGGTATTGACTCAGCCCTGACCGCGGCCCTGGCAAGTAAGGCTCTGGGACCTGAAAACGTGTTGTGTGTTGCCCTGCCTTCGCCCTACAGCTCCCGGGAATCAATGGAGGACGCCAGGCATCTGGCCCGGAATTTGGGATGCCGGTTTGAAGTTATCCCTATCAATGATCTTTTCGGGACCTTTCAATCCAGTCTGAGCCAGATGTTTGCAGGCCGGGAAGAGGATCTGACCGAGCAGAATATCCAGGCCCGTATACGGGGCAATCTGCTGATGGCCCTTTCCAACAAGTTCGGTCATATCCTGCTGACCACGGGAAATAAAAGTGAAATGGCTGTCGGCTATTGTACGTTGTATGGGGATATGAGCGGAGGTCTGGCAGTTATTTCCGATGTTCCCAAACAGCTGGTTTACGAGCTTTCCCACTATATCAACCGTAAAGAAGAAATCATACCAAAACGAATTATCACCAAAGCACCTACCGCTGAACTTAAGCCGAACCAGTGTGATCAGGATGACCTGCCGCCGTATGAAATCCTCGATCAGATCCTGGAGCTTCACCTGGAACAGGGCCAAGGACTGCAGGAAATTATTACGCAAGGATTTGATGAAGCGGTTGTCCGGGATGTATTAAACCGGATTCGTACTAATGAATATAAACGGAAACAGGCGCCTATTGGGTTGAAGGTGACGTCGAAGGCGTTTGGGTATGGGAGACGCTACCCTAATGTCCAAAACTATAGAGAGTGAAATTTGCCCAAGCACAGCATCTTTACACGATCTCACTTTGCCGCATAGGTTAGAGCTATAGCGACAAAGTAAGCTTGTGCAGGTAAGCGAAGACTCCGAATATGCTGCACTTGGACAAATTTCTTCGACTGAAGCACAATAGAGAGGAAAAGTGTATTGAGCGTTGCTTCATTGCTGATTAAGCCTGAACGCGTAGGTTTTGCTATAGCATTCAGGCCAAACTGGACAAACCTGCGGTGCTTGTGCCACTTTTACGGGTTAGTCTATAGTACCGAGATTATTTTGCTCAGAAGTCATTGGCCAATCTATGAGGCGCGCTTGTACAAATAAGCTACACTTGGACAAACTCTTGGTTTCTTGATAAAAATGTACAATTTGTAATCTATTTAGTTCTAATCATTCACCATCAATAAATTATATGTCCAGTGACACCGGAAAAAAGAGAGATCGGAAAGGTCTGTTGAATCAGATTTTTCTCTTGCTGATTGTGCTCACCATCGGTTGGGTCATTGTCCGGGAGCTGCTGCTTGAGCGGCCGGATAAATTGTACGTGACCGCAAGCGGCAGGATCGATATGTGTCTGAGCTGCCACAAGACTGAAAAGCTCGATGTTGCCCACGATGCCAATGTTATCGGTTGTGCTTCCTGCCATCTTGGTGATCCGCTGGCTATTGAGGAAGAAAAGGCCCATGAGGGAATGGTGATCAATCCGGGAGATCTGCGGGTTGCCCACAAGACTTGCGGGGTGGATGGTTGTCACCCGACTGATATCCATAAGGTGAAAAATTCGCTGATGGCCACCAACAGAGGTATTCTTGGAACCCTGCTCTACTACTGGGGAGAGAGCGACAGTCAGGATACTGATCTGACCGTCGAGAAGTTGATGGAAACGGGACAAAACTCACTGGCAATTGATTATTATCGCAAACTCTGTGCTACCTGCCATCTCTGGAAACAGAAAAACGATTTGCCGGATGCGCCTAAGTTTTTCAATGAAAAAGGCGGAGGTTGTTCAAGCTGTCATTTTGTCCTACCCGAAGGTACAAAAGTAAAAAAAGTCACTGAATCGGGAGATGAAAGTGATCAGGAGGATGTGGGTGAAACAAAAAAGGTCCATCCACTGATTGTTAATAACGTTCCTGACGAGAACTGTATCCGCTGCCATAACCGGTCTGGAAGAATTGGCCTGTCATATATGGGTGTCTTTGAGTCAGAGGGATATGGAACACCCTTTGAACAGGGAACTGTCACTCAGAAGCAGCTGCCCGGTGGTCGCTTTTACCTGGAAGTTGCCGAAGACATTCACCATCAAAAGGGACTTAACTGCATTGACTGTCATACCAGGGATGAAGTGATGGGTGATGGGACCAGCTATGCTCATTATGAGGAGCAGATGGAGATTTCCTGTGTTATGTGCCATTCGGATCATCCCGGAACCACGGATAAAAACAACAAAGTCGAGTCGATTGGGTCAGAAAAAGGGGAGTTCTATCTTACCGGAAAAATGGACGATAAAAAGTACCCTCTGCGTCCTCCCAAGGATGGTGTCTGCAACTTTAAAGGTCATGAACGGGTCGGCTGCGAAGCCTGTCATTCAACCTGGGTACCCCAGTGTTACGGCTGTCATGTGAAACAGGATAAATCGGAAAAAGACCTCGATAAGCTGTCCCTCAAATACACGGCTGGACAGTGGGAAGAGGGCAGGTCATATATTCGCTATGAAAAACCGATGCTGGGCGTTTGGAAGGATGAGGTGGTGATCGTCACACCCGGCTGCCAGGATATTGTCACCCTGATCGATGAACAGGGAAAGAGAAAAGGAGGCTTCAACCGTTTGACCATGGCGGCGATTAACCCTCATACGACTCAGGCGAAAGGACGTTCCTGCAGCGATTGTCACTCCTCGACCAAGAGTGTTGGACTGGGAGAAGGACGCTTAAGCCGTAAAAACGGTAAGCTGATATTCGATCCTGTTGGGCAGGGGGTGGAAACTCCCGACGGCCGGACCGTTCCCCTGGACGCGTATGTGTCCATAGACGGCAAGCCATTGCAGCACTCATCGAGGCCTGACCTGCGACCATTTAATGGTGAGGAGCTGAAAAAGATCCTCAAGGTTGGTGAATGTGCCGGCTGTCATAATCAATATGACGATCCGATCTGGAAAAGCTATTCCCAGGATATGGTCTGTACACGTTTGAACAGGGAAATCACTGAAAAACAAAACCTGCAAACAGAAAGAAGGAGAGCGCAATCGCAACAGTAACGGGAAATCTTCAAGGATTAAAAACGGCTGAAAAAAAAGCCTTAAAAAGACTGTCTTCGCGGAAAGTGGCCAGAGAACAGGTAATATCTCCGGAAATGGCCCGTACGCTCTGTGAACTCTCCCACCGGTTTAACAGACAGATAGGTGTACTGCTCCATCGTTCAGGAAAGGTGGCGATGGTGATTGTCGGTGATTATAACGGTATTCTCATACCGAGATTGGCAAATGTCCGTACGGCGGGGGGACGGCTCAAAGGACTGCGGCTGGTCCATACTCATCTGGCAGGGGAAGATATCAGCGATGA
>CAZLGM010000082.1:0-8732 GCA_964558875.1 uncultured Desulfocapsaceae bacterium | reverse complement strand
TCAAAGGACTGCGGCTGGTCCATACTCATCTGGCAGGGGAAGATATCAGCGATGAAGATCTGATGGATCTTCTATTTTTACGTCTTGACCTGTTGGCGGTCCTCAAGATGAACCATGAAGGTCTTCCCGATACCCTTCATTCGGTGCATCTACTTCCAAACCAGAAGAACGCGGAAAAATGGGAATTCCTGGAACCGGTACATCCGGCCAATCAGAGCCTCTCTTTTGATGAACTGATCTCAGCTCTGGAAGCGGAATTCTCCCAGATCACCCGCGGCCGTAAAGTCAAAAGAAATCAGGACCGGGCACTGCTGGTCAGCGTTTCCGAACAACCGCGTTTTCTGGCAGAAGAACACCTGGCCGAGTTGGTTGAACTGGCTCGTTCCGATAATGTCGAGGTTCTTGATACTGCTCTACAACGGCGCAGGAAAATAAATCCTCGGACGATCCTGGGTAAAGGCAAGCTCGGCGATATTATGATTCGGGCTTTACAGCTTGATGCCAACCTGTTGATTTTCAATCAGGAACTCAATCCATCCCAGATGCGTTCCATTACCAATTTCACCGATCTCAGAGTGATCGATCGAACTCAACTGATCCTTGATATATTTGCCCACAGGGCCATGAGCAGGGAAGGCAAGCTGCAGGTTGAAATGGCCCAACTCAAATACATGCTGCCGCATCTTTCAGTACGTGACGATGCGCTCTCCAGGCTGACCGGTGGAATCGGTGCAAGAGGACCGGGTGAGACCAAGCTGGAGATTGATCGAAGACGGATTAATGATCGATTGGCAAATCTGGCAAAAGAATTAAAAAAAGTCAGCAAACAACGGTTTCGAAGACGCTCCCGCAGAAGAAAAAAAGACCTACCCGTTCTTTCCCTGGTTGGTTACACAAATGCCGGTAAATCTACATTGCTCAACAGTTTGACCAACTCATCAATCATGGCTGAAGACAAGTTGTTTGCCACCCTTGATCCTACCAGTCGAAGATTGAGGTTTCCGGAGGATCAGGAAGTTATCATAACGGATACGGTTGGATTTATCAGGAAATTGCCGAAAGAGTTGCTCAAAGCCTTTAAAGCAACCCTGGAGGAATTACGGGAGGCGGACCTGCTTCTCCACGTGATCGACTGTTCCAATCCCGCTTTTAAGGAACAGGTGAGTATTGTCGAGGATATTCTCAAAGAACTCGATCTTCATGAGATTCCCTGCCTGAAACTCTATAATAAGATCGATAGGGTTGACAACAACAGCCTGCTGCCGAAGATAACAGATAACAACACTATCTATATCAGCGCCCTTGATTCATCCACATTTCCACCACTTCTGCAACGTGCACAGGAAATGATCACCAGAATGGCAGTTAAACAGTATTGAGGGAGATGGTTGGATCAGGACAGGAGGTAAAAACCGAGATCTTTTTCAAATTGCAGGTCGTCTAGAAAAGCGCAGCCGATCAGGTTGTCGTTTACTGCAATTATCTTCACCTCTTTCTCCAGCACGGTCTGCTTCGGGTTGTCCAAGGTGAATTTAATTTGTGCTTTCTGACCTGCTTCAATGGCATGGATGCCTGAAACGGTAAAACCTATTCCGTTCCTGGAGAGGTTTATCACTGTCATTATACCGGCCCCGTCGGCAGGAGGCTTGAGTGTATACGTTCCTGCAAGGGTAACCTTTTTTCTGAAATAGCGACGGAATTCGAGGAGAATGGTGAAAACATGATCACAGGTACACCGTATTTTTAACGGTTTTCTGTTTTGACGATAGTTGTCAACCGAGAGCTTTTTGACCAATCCACATTGCGGACACTTAATTGTTGCCAGATTATTTTTTTTGACAAAAACCTTCTCAATATTCATGATTTTTCCATAAGTTAGCCCTAAAAATGAATATTTGCCTAATCATAAATGATAGCAGAATACTGTTCCAGTTTTTTTTCTGTCTCTTCATCGAGCTCTGTAGCTACTTCATGGATATAATACTCATGACCACAGCCAGTGCAACGCAAGCGTACTTTCCAGCAGCCCCGTAATATCTCCAGTTTTTCCAGGCATTTCTTACATTTCATATCAGTCTGTTTCTTTCCAGGATCTTTTTTTGATATCCACTTCCAGAGCCACATCTTTTTTTGTTAGTTAATTTTAATGTCCATACTGTCCAAATCTTTTAATAGGTGAAAAAATCCTTATTGGAATAGTTAACACCAACGTTAAAGTTGTAGCTTCAGATAATTGCATGATATTATCTGTAATTACGAAAAAAAGAAATGTAGTTCTTCTATCATTCTACTGCTTTTGTGAGGATTAACAAAATGGGTACGTTTCAGGAGCACTCCTGATTACGCTTACAAACTTTGGTTGACCCGGAACTTATGATAACAATTCTTCTCTGGTAAAAATGGATTTGAGTGGATAACCGGCCGCTGCCATTGCATCGACACCACCTTCCTGCCGTTCAACAATGGTTACCACAAGACCTACTTCGAATCCCTGTTGCTCAACCCGTTCAATTACTTTCAGCAGGGTTCCTCCGGTAGTCACAACATCCTCAACCAGCGCAACACGGCACCCCGGTGTCATATTCCCAAGCCCCTCAATGTAATTGCCGGTACCGTGTCCTTTGGCTTCTTTTCGCACAATGAAGGCTGGGATAGGTTTTTCTTCAAGAAAACTGACCAGCGATACAGCGGTTACAATTGGATCGGCTCCCAAGGTCATACCGCCGACAGCCTCGATAGGCTTTACTTCTTCCTGAATCAGCCCGAAAATTAATTTACCGCATAAATAGGCCCCTTCCGCCGAAAGGGTTGTCTGTTTACCGTCAACGTAAAAATCGGATGTCTTGCCGGAGGTCAGGGTGAAAGTTCCTTTACGGTATGATTTCTCAAGTAAGATTTCTTTTAATCGACTGCGTTCACTCATAAGTTTCTCTTTTTTAAAATAGATATTGAAGTTTTTTTTACATCGGCTAAGCCTTTCAGAAAATAATCGCTTTTTTAGGAGCTGAAAAGAAAAAACTCGCTTTTATTAAAAAAGAGATGGTAACCTACATGCTTATTACTACTTTTCTTTAATATTTAGGGAGTTGCTTATGTGTGGCATAGTGGGCTATGTCGGTCCGAAAAGGGTTGTGCCAATAGTGCTCGAAGGACTCAGGCGTCTGGAGTATCGCGGATATGATTCTGCAGGTCTTGTTTATTATCTGGACGGCCAACTGGTAAAGCACAGATGTGAAGGCAAACTGTCAAGCCTCGAGGCAATTGTCGAGGACGATATGATCATATCAGCCCATATCGGAATGGGTCATACCCGCTGGGCAACGCATGGTGCGCCGACAACGGAGAATGCCCATCCTCACAGTGATTGTACCGGCAGGCTGGTGGTTGTCCATAACGGCATCATAGAAAACTACCATTCATTACGTGAAGAACTAAGACAGAAGGGACATGTCTTCACCTCGGAAACAGATACCGAGGTTCTGGCCCATCTCATTGAAGAATACCTTGAGGATGATGTGGTTGAAGCGGTCCGCCGAGCTCTGGTTCGTGTTGAAGGATCATACGCGCTGGGTGTTTTTCGGGCCGACCAGCCTGAAACCCTTGTGGCAGTGAGAAACCACTCGCCACTTGTTCTGGGTGTCCATGAAAATGGTGGTTCCTTTATGGCTTCTGATATTCCGGCACTTCTCCCCTTTACCAAGCAGGTGATTTTTCTTGATGATGAAGAACTGGCCATCCTCAAGCATGGATCATATCAGGTTTATTCTCTGGTGGAAGACAAGAAGGTTGACAAGGATATCCATTACATCGAGTGGAACGCTGCTATGGCTGAAAAGGCGGGCTACAAACATTTCATGCTCAAAGAGATCTTTGAACAGCCTCAGGCGATAACCAATACCTTGAGCGGTCGGATCAATCCTGAAACAGGGGAAGTTAATTTACCGGAGATCGGTCTTGATTCGGATGAAATCGATGCCATTGAAAGGATTTACCTGGTTGCCTGTGGAACATCCTGGCATGCGGCCCTGGTGGCGAAATACTGGATTGAGAAATGGGTCGGTATTCCCGTTGAAGTCGATATCGCTTCCGAGTTCCGCTATCGGACATTGATTATCAATGATCAGGTTTTAACTATTTCGATTTCCCAGTCAGGGGAAACAGCAGATACACTGGCCGGTGTCCGTCTGGCAAAGGACCTGGGCTCCAAGGTAGTTACCATCTGTAATGTGGTCGGTTCAACCATGACCAGGGAGGCCCATGGAACTGTTTACACCCATGCCGGACCGGAGATCGGGGTTGCTTCCACCAAGGCATTTACTTCACAGTTGGTGGCCCTTTTTCTGTTGACACTGTTTCTTGGACAGCAGAGAAAGACCATAGACAAAGAGAAGCAAATCGAACTGGCTCAGGGACTGATTGATATCGGAGGGGTGGTGGAAGAAGAGTTGTCCAGGGTCAGGGAGCAGATCAGAGAATTGATTGAGTCCTTTTACGATTGCAGGGATTTCCTGTTTGTCGGCAGGGGGCTCAATTTCCCCATTGCCCTCGAAGGCGCTTTGAAACTCAAAGAAATTTCCTATATTCATGCCGAAGGGTATGCTTCCGGTGAGTTAAAACATGGCCCCATTGCCCTCATAGATAAGGACATGCCCATCTTTGCTTTAACACCCCAAGATGAAGTGTATCAGAAATCGATTTCAAATGTTGAGGAGATCAAGGCCCGTCTGGGCCGTCTGATCCTTATAGGAACCAAGGGTGATGATCATCTGAAGAAAATCACCGATGATGTGATTTATCTGCCGAAGGTTCAGGAAGAGATGAATCCGATTCTCTACACCATACCAGCACAGTTACTTTCCTATGAAATTGCCGATAGACGGGGTTGTGATGTGGATCAGCCGAGGAATTTAGCCAAATCCGTAACCGTAGAATAGATAAAGAAGCGTAAGAGCAGCATTTTTGCACGATCATGACCAAACGCATAGGTTTTGGCTATAGCGCTCGATCATGCTTGCACAAATATGCCGCCCTTACGCTCCTTTATCGTATCGACACAATTGAAAAGGAATAAATGAAAGATTCGAGTTGGATTGAAAAAGACATTTGTGAACTATAGCGGTTGGCCGTGCTTGAGCAGGTAAGCGAAGACTCCGAATATACAGCACCTGACCCCCTTTTGTTGTAGAGGATAATAAAATAAGATGCAATTAAACCAGAACCAAAATCCAAAGTCTCTCTATCGACTTTTCCGTATGGTATGAATCTTGTAAGAATTCTAAGTGAAATGAAATTATGAAACACTAAAATAATCCCATGATTCGTATTGGTTTAGAAAAGCTTTCAGAGAATAAAATCATCACTTCCAAGGAGTTGAGGTTCGGTCTGCTCTGCAACCAGGCATCGACCGATTCGAATTATCGTCATAGTCGGGACTGTGTGTGTGATCTGGTTGGAGACCGGCTCACCTGTCTGTTTTCGCCGCAGCATGGATTCTTTGCCGAGAAACAGGATAATATGATCGAGTCTGGTCACCGGCTTGGTGAAGGTGAAATTCCTCTCTTCAGCCTGTATGGCGAAAGCCGCAGGCCGACCAGGGAGATGTTCGACCAGCTGGATGTGCTGTTGATCGATCTGGTCGATGTGGGAACCAGGGTTTACACCTTTCTCTACACTATGGTCTATTGCCTGGAAGCGGCCGCTGAGTATGGTAAAAAGGTGATTGTTCTTGATCGTCCAAATCCAATAGGCGGGGAGCAGATTGAAGGCAATCTGTTGAAAGATGATAACACTTCTTTTGTCGGCCTTTTCCCACTGCCAATGCGCCACGGTTTGACCTTTGGTGAGTTGGCATTATTGATCAACAGTGAATACAATATTGGAGCAGAACTGGAAGTCATTCCAATGAAGGGATGGCAGCGCGATATGTATTTCAGAGACACCGGGCTTCCCTGGGTCTTTCCATCACCCAACATGCCAACACCTGAAACGTCAGTGGTGTATCCAGGCCAGGTCATCTGGGAGGGGACCAACATTTCTGAAGGAAGGGGAACAACCTTGCCCTTTGAACTGTTCGGCGCGCCATTTCTGGAGCATGAGCTGATACAAAACAGGATTGAACGATCAGAACTTCCCGGCTGCCTGTTCAGGCCTTTGGTCTTTCAACCCACTTCCGGGAAGTGGGCGGGTGAGGATTGTGTCGGCTTTCAATTACATATTACCGACTCTCAAGTCTTTTTACCCTACCGGACGTCTCTTGCTTTTCTCCAGGCTGTGATGTTGGGCTATCCGGAACAATTTCGTTATAAGGAGCCTCCCTACGAATATGAATTTGAACGGCTGCCAATGGATTTGATCCTGGGTGACAGTGATGTGAGAAAACAGCTTGAACAGGGAGTGCTTCCAGAGGATATGGAAAAATACTGGCAGCGTGATCTGGTGGGTTATGGACGGCTTCGCAGGAAGTACTTCCTCTATAGTTAAAAGATCTTAAGGGTTTTACCTTCATAGCTATTTCATACGATAAATATTGTTTACGGTTATAGCTGTAATTTTTCAGGCCGATAGCCTTCAGGTGAGTATTGGACCACGAATATCGAACAAGGAATAATGAATATCGAAGGAGGGAAGTACATGAAGTGTCCCTTCAATAATTGTGGGTTATAAAGTTCTTCACCATTTTGTCATTCGACATTTTTTGTCCGAAATTCTACGGTTCGTATAGATGGTTGTGGCAAATGAGAAGAACGGGTATTATCCTGCATTTTGATGGTAAATAAATCAATTAAATGACGGGTGGTGATTGATGACCAAGACAACAAGAACATTAAAAGAACTTGTCGAACTGGTGGATGGAGAACTGGTAGGAGATCCGGATACAGTTATTACTGATCTTAAGCCGATCGAGACAGCAGCAGAAGGGGATATCACCTTTTTTGTCAAGGCGAAAACAGCAGAGGATCTTGAAAAGACTGGAGCTACGGCCGCTATTGTTCCAATGGCTCTTGAATCGGCAGCGATCCCAATTATTCGTGTCAATGAACCGTATCTGGCAGCAGCATTAATCCAGAATCTTCTACTGAAAAAACCGTTTGTTGCAAGCGGCATTCATGAGAAATCTGTCATCGGGCAGGATTGTCTGATTCCGGAGCAAATATCGGTTGGGCCAATGGTGGTTATTGGCGATCGGGTCACGATAGGAAACCGGGTGACCATTGGGCCGGGTGTTGTCATTGGTGATGAGGTAGAGATAGGCGATGACACCGTCATCAAAGCCAATACCACCATCGGTGAGCGTTGCAAGGTTGGAGCAAGAGCGCTGATTCATCCTGGAGTTGTGATCGGTAGTGACGGATACGGTTTTGCCACCGACCAGTATGGCTGTCATGTCAAACGTCCCCAATTGGGTATTGTTGTCATTGGTAATGATGTGGAGATTGGTGCTAACTCCTGTATTGACAGGGCTACATTTGGAGAGACACGGATCCGTTCGGGTGCGAAGATAGATAATTTGGTTCAGGTGGCCCATAACGTTGATGTCGGCGAGAACAGCCTGCTGGTCGCCCAGGTGGGGATAGCGGGTTCGACGACCCTGGGACGCAATGTGGTTGTTGGCGGTGCTGCGGGAATTAAAGATCATGTACATATCGATGATCAGGTAATGATTGCTGCCAAAAGCGGTGTACATAACAGCCTGCCGAAGGGGTCCGTGGTTTGCGGAATCCCGGCGATTCCGTTGAAACGCTTTAAAAGAGCGGCCGCTGTGTTTGGCAGACTGCCGGATATGTATCGAACACTTCAGCGACTTAAAAAAGAGCTGGCTGAACTGAATACAAGCAAAGAGTAGAACCGGTTCTGGATGCAAAAGCAGAAACAAACGTAAAAGGGATAGGACAGGAGAGGAAATGACTGATCAGGAAATAATTGAAAACATGGATATTCTTGAAATATTGGAGCGGCTGCCCCACAGATATCCGTTTGTCATGGTTGATCGAATACTGGAAGTTGTTCCCGGTGAACGGGTGGTCGGCCTTAAAAATGTAACGATTAATGAGCCATTCTTTCAGGGGCATTTTCCCGAAAAACCGGTCATGCCCGGTGTGCTCATGCTGGAAGGGATGGCCCAGGTTGGTGGGATAATGGCCTATTGTATGGGAGGCGACGCTGTAAAGGATAAGCTGCTCTATTTTGTCGGCATCGATAAGGCAAAATTCAGGAAGGTTGTCGGACCCGGTGATCAGATTATCTATCGCTTGGACACCTTTAAATCGAAACGCAACATTATCATGATGTCGGCAAAGGCTTTTGTAGAAGATAAACTGGTGTGTGAAGCGCAGTTAAAAGCAAGTTTTGGATAATATCGGGAACTGAACCTATGACTATAGATCCAAGGGCTGTTGTTGATAAAGATGCCCAAGTTGATCCGTCTGCCACTATCGGCCCATATACAGTGGTCGGTGCCGGGGTGACCATCGGCGCCAACACGGAATTGCAGCCTCATTGTATGGTGGAGGGGTTAACAACAATCGGCGCAAATTGTTTTGTTGGTGCCTTCAGTACACTTGGAGGAGCGCCACAGGATATCAGCTATGCTGGAGAGCAGACAGAGCTGGTAATCGGTGACAACAACAAAATACGAGAATATGTTTCTATCCACCGGGGGAGCCCTGGTGGTGGAGGAAAGACGGTTATCGGTAACAACAATATGATCATGGGCTATAGCCATATTGCCCATG
>CAZLGM010000081.1:0-13534 GCA_964558875.1 uncultured Desulfocapsaceae bacterium | reverse complement strand
AAGTGTTTGTGACATAATTTCACCTTCGTGTGGATGGTTTCCAGTTATTTGGTTATTATACTCAACTGCAGCACCACCCGATGGTGAGTTGATGGAGAGACATGGAGCAAAGTTTAAACTGCCCGTCCGGTTGCCAATAAAATTGAGTGTGTCTGCAGGGATAGCTGTTATTTTATTTCCTAACTTTTTATAGACGGAATGATCGAAAAATGCAAGAGTTGAGCATTATCTCTTACTTTATCTTTTTAAAATATTTTGGCCTGATCATCGCAGTAGCAGTTATCACACCTTTGGTCCAGCTCATTACCCGATTGGTTGGTGGAAAAGGCAAGACGGTGAGGTATTTTGAGGCATCCGTCGGTCTGTTTGTCGGCCTGGCGATCCCATTAACCCTTTTTGTTATCGCCGGTGTTAAAGTATCGCTGGATCAGTCTCAAAGCTGGTATCTGGCTATTTTGATCCTTACCTCCTTTATTGCCCCGATCTCACTCTATATCTCCCTGAGAAGACTTTCTGATATCGATCAGAAAAGCGCTCTTTTTACCGTAATCGGTTTTGTGTTGATCGGTGTGACGTTTTTCATGAGTTGAATATTGACGATTCAAAACATAATTTGTTCTTTGCATGAATTATTTAACCACTGTATATCAACATGAAAAAGCTGCCCTCAGCTTAAACGATACATATAAACTCACCGGCAGCTGCCGGCTAACAGAAGATGGATAAACCGTTTCAACTTATTTCTAAGTTCAGTCCGGCAGGGGACCAGCCCAAGGCGATCAGTGAACTGGCACACGGAGTGGAGTCAGAAGAACAGTCCCAGGTACTGCTTGGTGTTACCGGTTCGGGCAAGACGTTTACCATGGCCGGGATCGTAGCCGAAGTCCAGCGGCCAACATTGGTGATCGCGCCCAACAAAACACTGGCAGCCCAGCTCTTTTCTGAATTCAAAGAGCTTTTTCCCGAGAATGCTGTTGAGTATTTCGTCTCATATTACGACTACTATCAACCCGAAGCCTACATACCCCAATCGGATACCTATATTGAAAAGGACTCTTCAATTAACGACGCCATAGACAAGATGCGTCACTCGGCGACCAGATCCCTCCTGACCAGGTCCGATGTTCTCATAGTGGCTTCCGTTTCCTGTATCTACGGTCTCGGGTCGCCAGATGAGTATAAGAATATGCATTGTTTTCTCCGTGTTGGAGAAGATTATTCTATGGACGAAGTAAAGCGAAGACTTGTTTTCATGCTTTATGAACGAAACGATATGTCCTTCCATCGCGGCACCTTTCGGGTTCGTGGTGATGTGATCGATATCTTTCCGGTCCATGAAGAAGAGCGTTCCATACGAGTCGAGTTCTTTGGGGATACAATTGATGCCATATCGGTTATTGATCCGCTCCGGGGCGAGTTGTTGGAACGATTAGATGAGTATACGGTATTTCCCGGCAGCCACTTTGTTACCTCCAAGGACAATCTACAGCGGGCCATGGAAACCATTAAGGTCGAGCTGAAGACCCGGTTGGATGAATTGCACGAACAGAACCGCTTGGTTGAGGCCCAGCGGCTCGAACAGCGAACCATGTTCGATCTAGAGATGATCCAGGAGCTGGGCTATTGCAACGGTATTGAGAATTACAGCCGCCATTTGACGGGAAAACAGCCGGGCAGCGCTCCGCCCAACCTGATCGATTATTTCCCTGATGATTATCTTTTATTTATTGATGAGAGCCACATTGGTGTTCCCCAGTTGAACGGAATGTACAATGGTGATCGTTCCAGGAAAAAGACCCTTGTGGAATTTGGATTTCGTCTTCCCTCCGCCCTTGATAATCGGCCACTTCGTTTTGATGAATTCTGTGATCGTATCAATCAGGTGATTTATGTGTCAGCCACACCCGGACCGTACGAGTTGGAGCAGGTCGAGGGCAAGGTTGTTGAACAGATTATCAGACCGACCGGTTTGCTTGATCCGCGTATTGAAGTCAGACCGGCAACATCGCAGGTTGATGATCTGCTTGAAGAGATACGGAAGCGTACTGTCAGAAACGAGGCTGTTCTTGTTACCACCCTGACCAAACGGATGGCCGAAGATCTGACCGATTATTATGAGAAACTCGATGTCAAAGTCCGGTATCTCCATTCGGACATCAAGACGCTGGAACGGGTAGAGCTGGTCCGTGACCTTCGGCGTGGAGATTTTAATGTGCTGATCGGCATCAACCTGCTCAGAGAGGGACTGGACATCCCTGAAGTTTCTCTTGTTGCCGTTCTTGATGCCGACAAGGAGGGGTTTTTACGATCAGAACGCTCGCTGACCCAAACTTGCGGACGGGCAGCCAGAAATGTCCATGGTTTGGTTATCCTGTATGCCGATGAAATAACAGGTTCAATGCAGCGCACCATCGATGAAACAAACCGGAGAAGACAGCTTCAGGATGACCATAACAAGGTAAATAATATAACTCCGGAAACCATTCAGTCAGAGATTAAGGATACCATCCATCAATACCTGAAGGATTCCGGATATGAGGTTGAACCGAGTAAGGCCGATTTTTCATTGACCGGTGAGGAACTGGGTTTTTACGGGTCAATCGATGATCTTGAAAAAGAGATCGGCAGACTTGAGGATAAAATGCATGCTGCCGCAAAGGAGCTCGCCTTTGAAGAGGCGGTTATTCTGCGTGATCGCATTAAAAGTTTGAGAAAGCTGGAGATAGAGATTGGATAAGCAAAAACTGACAACCAGACTGTCTCATTGGATAGTACCAACCATAGGGTACTGGTTACTGAGGATCTGGTTCTCAACACTCAGGGTAACCGAACATGACAGACACTTCAGGGAACAGGTCAGGGAACATGAGCAGGCTGTTATCTGCACTTTCTGGCACAACGCCATCGCCTATATTTTTTATCATATCCGCAATTCGCCCGGTGTGGCTCTGGTCAGCAGTTCACGAGACGGCGAGTATATTGCCAGGATTGCGGAAAAATTCGGTTTTCAAACTATCAGAGGTTCAAGAAACAGGCGAGGTGTAGCGGCGCTCAAAAGCCTTATCAAGGCAATCCGGCAGGGAAAGAACGTAGGACTTGTTGCTGATGGTTCCCAGGGGCCGCCCCTTGTTGTTCAGGCTGGATCGATTCTGCTGGCTGCCAAGAGCGGCACTCCCATTATACCTGTTGTCTGGTCGGTCTCAAGCTACTGGACTATTCGATCCTGGGATCGGACTGTTTTACCAAAACCCTTCTCAAAGCTGGAATTTATTTATGGTGAGCCGCTTCACGTGGAAGGTGATGTGGATTCTGCAAAGGTGGAGGAATATAGGAAAGAGCTTGAAGAGAGAATGCTTAAGATATACAGGAACGCCTGGAAGTTACAGGGAAAAGATGAGCATTGATCACGGATTCAGGTGTTTAATGAAAAAACCACTCATGCAAAACAACAGACAAACCAAGGCAATAACCGTCGCCGGGTTATCCGGCGGGTCGGGTAAAAGTGTTGTGTCGGTTGGACTAACGGCGGCATTTGCCGCAAAGGGTCGACAGGTTGTCCCGTTTAAAAAGGGGCCCGACTATATTGATGCCGGCTGGTTAAAACTTGCTGCAGGCCAGAACTGCTACAACCTGGATCAATATCTGATGGATGATGAGGCTGTCTGCTCATCTTTTGCAGCCCGATCTCAGGAAGGAGAACTGGCTATTCTTGAAGGAAACAGGGGGCTCTATGACGGGGTCAATGCCATGGGAGGTTACTCGACCGCCGAGCTTTCCATCCTGTTAAAGATACCTGTTTTACTTGTTGTGAACTGCACGAAAACGACCCGCACTATTGCAGCTCTCGTTCTGGGATGCCAGCAGTTGGACAGTCGGGTCGATATCAGAGGAGTTGTCCTTAATCAGGTAGCGACCCAGCGGCAGAGAAAGATCATTACCGAGGCCGTCGAAGAGGCTACCGGGATACCTGTTGTCGGTGTTATTCCAAGAATGAAACGGGACATTTTCCCCATGCGCCACCTGGGGATGGTTCCGCATCAGGAATATGACGGTAAGGTAGAGGCTTTGGAATTCCTCTCTGAAGTTGTTGCTGAGAATATCGATCTTGAAAAAGTCGAATCTTTGATGGAACCGGTCGCCGTAATGGAACCTTCCAACCCACAACCTACCGAGGTCGAACAACAGGTGACAATCGGCGTTCTGCAGGATGCTGCCTTCCAGTTCTATTATTCGGAGAACCTGCAGGCCCTGGTGGCGGCCGGAGCGGACCTTGTTCAGATAGATGCCTTGACTGAAAAGCGACTGCCGGACTTGGACGGATTGTATATCGGTGGGGGGTTCCCTGAGACATCAGCTGCCGAGCTTGCCGCTAATAAAGAGTTCAGAGCCTCGGTTCGAGAAGCGGCGGACAACGGGCTGGTCATCTACGCAGAGTGCGGCGGTTTGATCTACCTGGGAGAGTCGATCGAACTGGATGACAAGGTCTACGATCTGAGTGGGGTTTTTCCTGTTCGTTTCGGCATGTCAAAAAAGCCCCAGGCTCATGGATATTCGATCCTTGAAGTGGAAAAACAAAATGGGTTTTATCCCGTGGGAAGCACGATCAAAGGCCATGAGTTTCGATATTCAACCGTACTGTCATACGGTGGCAGCACAGATGAACTTTGCCTTTCCATGAAACGGGGTACCGGTTTTCTGGATGGTCGTGACGGACTCAGCTATAAAAACACCCTGGCAATGTATACCCATATTCATGCCGGTGGAACAACAGAATGGGCTCCATCTTTTGTTCAGCGTTGTCGTCATGCCCAGAAAACTTAAAGGCGTTTAGTGCCCCCTTGATGGTAAATAGTTTGTAAACAGCATAACGTTGAAGATTATTAACTATATTTCTAAATTATCGAATAGTCGTACTGTTGCGCACAAACTGTTCATGAAAAATCCGGGTTAGTGTGACGGTGGAGGAGTCCCAATAACTTTGGCTTCTATTGCCTGCTTTTTTTCATCTGCCGGTTCAGGTTGAGTCCAGTGGATAAACGTTTCAGTGACCCGAATAAATGCCCCATTATCCTCTTTACATTTATCACAAATGGACTCGGCATTATCCCGGTAAATGATCACCTTGGAAGCAGGTTCTCCATCTTTATCAATGGCAGCCATCTTTCGACAGCCGCAGTCTATTCGTACAATGACCACACCGATGCCATCAGGGCTGCCTTCAAGAATTCCTTCAACCATTGCCAGTTCTCTTTTCTGAACCACCGGTGATTTCTTGGCTTTTTTTTGAGCTTTTTTCTTCACGCTTTAAGATCTCCTCTTGTTTTAACCTGAACTCATGAGTGCCGGTATGAAGCACACCAGCAGATGCCCAAAGAGCAAGGGTATATTTAAGGTCAATCAATTCGGTTAAGTGTTTATGAATATAACCGAATTAGTGCAAATACCACCCACGATTTCGGTCATAGGACAAGGATAATGATAAGCAGTGAGAGTCTATACCATAAACAACCAAAAAACAAAACCGGTTCCCCCTAATAGGGGATGCTTCCGAAAAAGAAGTCGCCAATAAATAGACAGTTTATTTTCCTTGACAAATATGACCCCCTGAATTAATGGATAGGTCACGTTACTAAGGACTCAAAGGCTGAAGTATTTCGTTCTGTCAGAAACTAAGAATGAAATTAAGGTTGTTGTATATACTAATCATTATGGAGGTAGTATTATGTGGGAAGTAGTTGTTGATAAAGACAAATGTTCCGGCGATGAAGAATGTGTAAACGCATGTCCCGCTCAGGTATTTGAGATGGAAGACGGTAAGGCTGAGCCTGTAGAGATGGATGAATGTCTTGGTTGTGAGACCTGCGTTGAGGTTTGCCCCGAGGAAGCCATCACCGTAACTGAAACCTGATTCGCTTTAGAGCATTTCAGCTTGTTAAGCCCATCTCCTCTTGGAGGAGATGGGCTTAACTTATTTATGGCCACCCTGTTTTTCATCGAAAAGCTGGTTCTTAGGACCGGAGTAGAGTAAACTATAATGTTGGTCTTGGTTCTACTAGACATGGCGTCCGGGTATGAAACCGGTCATCGGTATTGAAATAGAAGAGCTACCTACAGGTTCTATGCGGAGCAAACTGATAAAATTAAAACCCGGAGTTGATCGGACCACCCATCTTTTTCTGGCAGGTGCAATCTGGCCGCTGATCGGATTGATGCTGTGCTATCGTGGCCTGAGTCGATTGATCGGTTCGGGATACGAGTGGTTGATTCTGATCAGTTTGCTTCTCGGTATCTGCAAGTCTGTTTTTATCCTCGACAAAACCGCCAGAAAGGGCATCGATCGTATTCTCAAATTCGGCGATAATACTTGTATTGGCGCAGTATACTCCATCAAGACCTGGCTCATGGTTCTATTCATGATATCGGCGGGAATTATTCTGCGCAAAACTTCCATCCCTCCCCATTATCTTGGATTTCTGTATGTGGCCATTGGTGGAGGGCTGCTGTTTTCTTCCCGACATGCATGGCGAACCTGGTTTCGATTGATCGGTAAAGAGTCGATAGACAATAGTCTGGAAGAGGATAAGGGAAATGGCTAGTTCATGGAATCAGGTACGGATAGATCCTGAAGCCCTGAAAAATAATTTTCTTTTCTTCAAGAACAGAGTTGGTGTGCATACCAGGATAATGGCCATGGTTAAAGCAGACGGCTATGGTCACGGAATGATCGAAGCAGCCAGAACCTTTGAAAGTGTTGGTTGTGATGCCTTTGGGGTTGGTGAAATCGGTGAAGGTGTCGGTTTGCGTAAGAGCGGTATCGGTGGAGATATTTTTATTCTACTGGGTTTTAGCAGGGACAATGTCGAGCTGTTTTTCAAATATAACTTGACCCCCATCGTCTTTGATATCGATTTGATAACCCTTCTTTCACAGACAGCCCTCAGGTTGAACCGGGAGATTTCCGTACACTTAAAAGTCGATTGTGGAATGGGAAGAGTCGGTGTTGTTGCCGAAGAGGCTGCGCCACTGAAATACAAAATCGATAAGTTGCCCGGGATTCGTTTTGGTGGTTTGATGACCCATTTCCCCATATCGGAAATTCCCGGGTCTCCATCCACCGCGAGTGCTGAAAAACGATTCAGAACACTGTGTTCCGAGTTGGGTGATCCAAAACCGCTTCTTCATATTGCCAATTCCGGGGCAGTGCTTAACGTGCCGGGTAGCCATTTCGATATGATCAGACCTGGAATCGGTTTGTACGGCTATTATCCCGATCCTGCTATGGGGGTAGCCATCAATGAAAGTGAAAGACTGCAGCCTGCCATGTCGATGTCCACACAGGTCATTCAGGTCAAACGCGTTCCTGCCGGGTATGGTATCAGTTACGGTCATACATATGTAACGGAAGAGGAGAGTGTCTTGGCCGTTCTGCCCATCGGTTATGAGGATGGATACTTACGCAGCCTGTCTAACCGGGCTCAGGTTTTAATCCATGGAAAACGGGTGCCGATCAGGGGGCGTATTTGCATGAATTTATGTATGGCGGATGTGACAGAGTTGTCAGAGGTGAGTCCCGGTGATGAAGTCGTTGTACTCGGTTCCCAGGGAACTGAAAGGATAACAGCCGATGAAATCGGTCTCTGGGCAGGTACCATCAGTTATGAAGTACTGTGTCTGTTGGGGAATAATAACGAGAGAGAATATAATCAGGTATCAGCCATTAGGTGTTAGCTCTTTAAAACCAGCTAACGGCTAACAGCTGACTGCTCAATTCTTCAACAGCTGGATATGTAAACAGGATAGACGTTAAACATGATCAGAAAACGGGTAAAGGATATCATTGACAGTTGTTTCCAGCAGGGAGTTGAGGAAAAATTATGGTCCGATGCGGTCGCAGGCAAATATACTGTTGAGGTTCCCAAACACGAAAACCAGGGTGATTTTTCAACCAATTTTGCTTTGGTTGTCGCTGGAATCGAGAAGAAAAATCCTCGGGAAATTGCTACTGCCCTTGGAGAGAAACTTGAAAAGCGGACTGAGCTTATCAAGCATCTGGAGATTGCCGGACCCGGTTTTGTCAACCTCTTTATTGAGGAGGATGTGTGGCGGCAACTCATTCCCGAGGTGATCGAAGATCCCGTTCACTTCGGCCATTCGGATATCGGAGGCAAGAAACGGGTACTGGTTGAATTTGTCAGCGCCAACCCGACAGGGCCGCTTTCCATCGGACACGGTCGCCAGGCAATTCTGGGTGATGCCATCGGACGGTTGCTTGAAGTAACCGGTCATGACGTGTATCGGGAATATTATTATAACGATGCCGGCCGGCAGATGCGGGTTCTGGGACAGTCAGTCAGGGCGCGATATCTGCAGCTCTCGGGAGAACAGGCGGAATTTCCTGAAGATGGGTATCAGGGGGATTATATCCGTGATATTGCCATGTCGTTGGTAAACGAACATGGAAACGGACTACGAGAGAGCGATGATATTGCTGTCTTTACCCGGAAGGCCGAAGAAGAGATTTTCAAGGACATTACTGCGACCCTGGGTCGTTTGGGAATTGTGTTCGACAATTTTTATAACGAACAATCCCTTTACACCGATGGTCATATCGACTCGGTAGTCGAAAAACTGCGGGAAGAGGGATACGTTTACGAAAAGGATGAGGCCATCTGGTTCAAGACAACTGAGTTTGGGCAGGAAAAGGACAGGGTCATCATTAAAAGTTCAGGAGAACCGACCTACCGACTTCCGGATATCGCCTATCATCGCGAGAAAATCAAACGCGGTTTTGACTGGATGATCGATATCTTCGGTGCCGATCATATTGCCACCGTTCCCGATGTGCTGGCCGGTGTGAAGGCGCTTGGATATGATGACTCAAAGATTACTGTTCTTCTGCACCAGTTTGTCACCCTGACCCGGGACGGCAAGCAGGTAAAAATGTCGACCAGAAAGGCGACTTTTATAACTGTTGATGAATTACTCGATGAGGTCGGTGTCGATGTCGCCCGCTTTTTCTTTATGATGAGAAAGCCGGACAGCCAGCTTGAATTTGACCTCGATCTGGCAACCAAGGAAAGCCAGGAGAACCCTGTCTACTATGTCCAGTACGGACACGCGCGCCTCTGTTCAATTCTGCACCAGGCTAAGCAGCGTGGTTTGACATGGTCAACAGACAATCTTTCCCTGTTGGACCAGATCGAAGATGTCAGGTTGCTCAAGATGGTCGCCGCCTTCCCAACCCTGGTCGAGGAGGCCGCTGTCGGCCTGAAGCCGCACAGAATTATCTTTTTTCTCATGGAGCTTGCCGGACAGTTTCATAGTTACTATAACAACCACAAAGTAATCGGCGATGACGAAGAACTGAGCCGAGCCCGTCTGGCGCTTGTCAAAACCGTGCTGGTTGTCTTCAGGAACGGGCTGGAGTTTGTAGGGCTTAACGCCCCTGAAAAGATGTAAGTGTGTAACAATCCAGCTGTACCCCAACTTTGAACGATCAGGCTTCCCAGCATAACTGCGTTATAGCTGAAAAGCCTGCTTGTCCAAATTTGGGGCACAGCTAAACAGTTACTGAAGTTAATTGTTGTTAGTTTCAACAACAATTTATTGTAAGAAGTTATATTAATGTATGTTTGTAGATGGCTGTAAAAAAAAAGAAAAAGCCGGCCAAAAAAATACGGTTTCAATTAACCCGTAGCGGTATTGTCGGGATTGGAGCGGTCTGCTTTTGCATTTTTTTATGGATGTTTCTCCTGGGTGTCTGGGCCGGTCAATCATTGTTAAAGTCCAGTGCGACCGTACGATCTACTTATGAAAAAAAGAGTGATCCGGACAAGCAGCCAGTTACCTTTTTGCGAGCCCAGAAAAAAAAGAAACCGAAGGAATAGTTACCCTCTAAAAAACAGCTATTGTCATGTCGCTTTATCGAAGATACCAGGAGGAATCTGGGCTTGAGAATAGAAACTGAAATGACGATTATCCTGGTTTGAAGACATGATACGAAATGCTCGAATGGACGATGTCAAGTCCATTCATTCACTGCTGAACCATTTTGCCGATAAGGGATTGCTGCTTGGCCGTTCATTCAGCTCATTGTACGATCAGCTCCGGGATTTCATCGTTTATACTGATGACAGCGATACCATTGTCGGTGTATGTGCTCTGCATATCTGCTGGGAGAACCTTGCAGAGATCCGTTCATTGGCTGTTGGTGAACAGGCCCACGGAAAGGGAGTAGGTTCGCAGCTTGTTGGCGAGTGTTTGAAGGTGGCTGAAGAGCTGGGGATCGGCCGGGTATTCACCCTGACCTATCAGCGGCCGTTTTTCCTTAAACTCGGTTTTTCCGATATCGACAAGAATGAACTGCCTCATAAGATATGGAGCGACTGCTTGAACTGTTCAAAATTTCCCGATTGTGACGAGGAAGCGCTCATCATGGATATTAACGGGAATTAACATCGAAGCGTGCAGATAAATACAAAACGAATTCGTAACTATTCAGGGTGAAACGAGTAAGTTCGACAACCTACTATGCGTAACTGTTCAGCTGTGCCCCAGGTTTGGACAAGCAGCCTTTTCAGCTATACACAGGGTATGCTGGAAAGGCTGATCGTTCAAAGATGGGGTGCAGCTGAATAGTTACACGGATTCTATCCCATTTTTTGATATAAACTGAATAATCATGATTGGAAAAGTACTGACAAAAGTTTTTGGAAGCAAGAATGAGCGGGTGCTCAAGCAGATTCAGCCTCTTGTAAACAGGATCAATGAGCTGGAATCAACCGTTTCGCCTCTTGATGACGCGGCATTGGCCGCCAAAACCGTAGAATTCAAGGAGCGGGTAGCAAAAGGTGAGCCCCTGGATGATTTGATTCCCGAATCATTTGCGGTTATCAGGGAATCAGCCAAAAGGATTTTGGGTGAACGCCATTACGATGTTCAGCTTGTCGGCGGTGTCATTCTGCATCAGGGAAAGATCGCAGAGATGAAAACCGGTGAGGGAAAAACCCTGACATCGACATTGGCGGTTTATCTCAACGCGTTGACCGATAAAGGTGTTCATGTGGTTACGGTTAACGATTATCTGGCAAAGCGTGATGCCGAGTGGATGGGCCAGATTTATCAGGCGCTTGGTTTAAGTGTTGGCAAGATCATTCATGGAATGGATGATGATGAGCGGCGACAGTCCTATGCGACCGATGTCACCTACGGAACCAACAATGAGTTTGGTTTCGATTACCTGCGTGACAATATGAAATTCGAGATGAATGAGTTCTGTCAGCGGGGTTTTAATTACGCCATCGTCGATGAGGTCGATTCCATTTTGATCGATGAGGCGAGAACGCCGCTGATTATTTCCGGGCCCGCCGACATCTCCACCGATCTCTACACCAGTGTTGAGCGGATCATGCCGAAATTTAAGGCCGATACCCACTATACTGTGGATGAGAAGTCAAGGCAGGTTGCCCTGACCGAAGAAGGAGTGGAGCTGGGTGAGCATTTACTGAAGGTGGACAATCTCTACGATCCCACAGCCATTGATAAGCTGCACCACCTGAACCAGGCGTTAAAAGCCCATACGCTGTTTAAGCGGGATGTCGATTATATCGTCAAAGGCCAGGAGGTCATTATTGTTGACGAATTCACTGGCCGAACCATGGAAGGACGGAGGTACTCAGACGGCCTGCATCAGGCGCTTGAGGCCAAAGAACGTGTGAAGATCGAAAAGGAAAATCAGACCTTTGCATCCATTACTTTCCAGAACTACTTCAGGATGTATGACAAGCTGGCCGGTATGACCGGTACAGCCGATACCGAGGCCCCGGAGTTCAAGAAGATCTACAATCTTGATGTGGTCATCATGCCGACAAATATGCCGATGATCAGGGTCGATTACGCCGATGTCATTTACAAAAACAAGAAGGCCAAATTTAATTCTGTGATCCGGGAGATCGAGACTCTTCACGAAAAGGGACAGCCCGTTCTTGTCGGCACCATTTCCATCGATGTATCGGAAATGATCTCCAACATGCTGAAAAAGAAGAAAATTCCCCATGAAGTGCTGAATGCCAAACACCATGAGAGGGAGGCGGAGATCATTGCCACAGCTGGTCAGAAGGGCAAGGTGACCATTGCCACCAATATGGCCGGTCGAGGAACCGATATTAAATTGGGTGAAGGAGTTGTGGATGTCGGCGGTCTTCATATCCTGGGTACATCACGTCATGAATCCCGCCGTATCGACAATCAGCTGCGCGGTCGTTCCGGTCGACAGGGTGATCCCGGCTCTTCCAGGTTTTACCTCTCTCTTGAGGATGATTTGCTGCGTGTATTCGGCTCCAGCCGTATCTCCGGGATCATGGACAAGCTGGGCATGGAAGAGGATGAGCCCATCGAACATAACATGATCACCAAAGCCATTGAAAACGCCCAACGCAAGGTGGAGGGACATAACTTCGACATTCGGAAACACCTGCTGGAATATGATGATGTTATGAATAAACAGCGGGAAGTCATCTATAAGCAGCGACGTGAACTGTTGGAAGGGGAAGACATTACCGATGTTGTTCAGGACATGCTTGACGATCTGGTAGATTCTGTGGTTTTTGAATTCTCTCAGGAAAAACTTGACTCGGAAGACTGGAGTTGGGACGGTTTTGATGAAAGAATGGTCGAGCTGTTTCATATTCAGCCCAGGTGGAGCAAAAAGGACAGAACCGGACTCAATCCGGATAGCTTCAGGGACAAGATGTCAGCATTGGTCCATGATGAATACGGGGCCAGAGAAAAGAAAAACGGCCAGGAGGCCCAACGTCATCTGGAACGGGTCATTCTCCTGCAGATGGTTGACACCCACTGGAAAGATCACCTGCTGTCAATGGACCATCTCAAAGAGGGAATTGGTCTGCGTGGCTACGGCCAGAAGAATCCGCTCAACGAATATAAGAAGGAAGGATTTCAGTTGTTCGCCAATATGATCGAAACGGTCAAGGCCCAGACCATCGGCACCCTGATGCGGGTTGAGGTCGTCCATGAAGACGATGTTGACCGACTGGAGGAAGAGCGCAAAAAACGGCACGAGCAGGAAATGCAGTTGAGTAAAGATGTCGCCGGTGATGAAGATGACGCACCCAAAACCATCCGTCGGGAAGGCAAGAAGGTCGGCCGCAACGCTCCTTGTCCATGTGGTTCTGGGAAGAAGTATAAGAAGTGCTGCGGTAAAAGTAAATAGGGTACGGGTTCACAGGTACCCAATCTTTTAACGGTCATGATTGTCCGCTTAGTAATAACTATAGCGAACAGACATGCCTGTCAAAATATAAACCATCTGTGAACTTTTGCTTTCTAGGAAATCCAAATCCCTGAGGGTTCAGGTTTGTCTATTGGGCCCATTCAAAGCGAACCATATTATCAAGGGCGTTGACCCGTGCCACTCTGACCCGGACAGTGGTGCCCGGCTCAATTCGGGTGCCTCCGGTTGAGGGCAGGTCGAAATCAAACAGGATGTTGGGCAGCAGCAGGTTGGTTCTTTTCG
>CAZLGM010000080.1:0-13706 GCA_964558875.1 uncultured Desulfocapsaceae bacterium | reverse complement strand
CTGGCATCAAATGAAAATCCCTGGGGGCCATCCCCAAAGGCAATCGAGGCTGTGCTACAATCTGCCTCAGGTCTTCACCGGTATCCTGACGGGTCGAGTTACAATCTGATCCAGGCCATTGCAGCCAAAGACGGAGTTGATCCAGCTCAGGTGGTGTTGGGAAACGGTTCCAATGAAGTGATTGAGTTTTTTGTAAAGGCATATATCCAGCGAGATGATGAGGTGATAACCAGTCATCCGTCTTTTCTGATGTACCAGAAATTCGTCCAGGTCCGTGGTGGCAATAACATTGTTGTTCCTTTAAAAGACATGCAGCATGATCTGGATACGATTATCAAGTGTATCACCGACAGGACCAGGCTGGTGTTCCTGGATAATCCAAACAATCCGACCGGAACGATCATCGACAGGCAGGATTTTATCCGTTTTACTGCTCAAATCCCTGAACATGTCCTGGTTGTTCTTGATGAGGCCTATGTCGATTTTATGGAAGACGATCACCGGATCGATGTTGTTTCTCTGCTTGAGGAAACATCCGGCCGATGCGGTGTGACGACGTTGCGGACATTTTCCAAGGCGTATGGGTTGGCAGGGCTGAGGATCGGCTATGGTCTGATGGCTGCCCAAACGGCTACCAGTCTCAATAAGGTGCGTCAGCCGTTTAATATCAATGCGCCGGCTCAGGCTGGAGCCCTGGCTGCTGTCCGGGATGTAGATTATTTCAACGAAACAGTGAATAAAACCCGAGAGGGCAGAGCATTTCTGCAAAAAGAGGTGGAACAGCTCGGTTGTCTCAGCTACCCGTCTCACACCAATTTTTTCTTGATCGATGTCCATGGCGATGCCACCGAGCTATATGAAGCCATGCTCTATAAAGGGGTGATTGTTCGCTCAATGAAACCTTACGGCTATCCGAATTTTATCCGTATCACCGTGGGAACCGAGGCTGAGAACAAACGGTTCGTTGGTGCGTTGGCAGAGTGTTTACGGGAGCTTTCGTATGTCTGAAAAACAATCCATTGTCACCATAGACGGGCCTTCCGGGGTCGGTAAATCTACGGTCAGTCGAAGGGTAGCTGCCGAAATAGGCTATACCTACTTGGACACGGGAGCCATGTACCGGGCAGTGGGATTGGCGCTTCACCGGGCAAACATCGATTATGGCGACGATAAAGCGGTGGACAACGTCTTGAACAGTATTGAAATCCAACTCGTACCTCCCAAAACAGCAGATGGGGACGTTGGTGTTATTCTGAGCGGTGAGGATATCAGTGAGCAAATTCGCACTCCCGAGGTTTCAATGCTGGCATCCCGTTCCTCAGCTATTCCGGCTGTACGATCCCGGCTAACCGGAATGCAGCAGCAGGTTGGTGAGGCCGGCAGGATTGTTGCCGAGGGGAGAGATACGGGAACAGTTGTCTTTCCGGAAGCCGCCTACAAGTTTTACCTTGATGGAGACCCACAGGAACGGGCAAAGCGCAGGGTGGAGCAACTCCGACGTCAGGGAAATGAGGCTGATGAACAGGAGATTTTAGAGCTTTTAAACAGGCGGGATGAAAATGATACCAACCGCACAATTGCTCCTTTGAAAAAAGCAGAGGATGCTACCCCCATCGACACAACAAACCTGACCATAGATGAGGTCGTATCAACCATTGTTGCCGGAATAAAAAAAACAGGCTGAAGTTTTTCCTCCAGCCTGTTTAAAAGTGCTGATAACTGCTATCCGATAGTTGTTATCTGTTGTAGTTCTTTGTTGGTGCAGCGTCGTTGACCACTACCATTTTCCCGGGTTATTCGGTTATAAAATCAACCCGCCTGTTTTTTGACCAGGCGTCTTCGGTACCGGACATATCAACAGGCCGCTCTTCGCCGTAGCTGACCGTTCTCATTCGGTTCTCATGGATACCCAGGCCGACAAGGTACTCTCTGGTATTCAGGGCGCGTCGCTCACCAAGGGCCATATTATATTCTTTGGCCCCCCGCTCGTCACAGTTTCCTTCGACAACCACATACAGGTTCGGGTTTTCTTTTAAGAAGTTGGCATTTTGGATAAGAAACTCGATCATTTCCTGAGGGATGGTTGCCTGGTCGAAATGAAAGTAAATTGGCTGCAGTCCTGCTGATGTCCGTCCATTAATCGCTGTGTTCATTTCCGGTTCCGCAACAGGATTATTCATGGCGTCATCCAGAGTCCCTTCTTTTGGCAACCCTTCTTCCGAGTACGCGGCAGGTGGATAATTGATATCATGCCCGGAAGACGAACTGCCTGAACGGATGCCAGCATCCGGGGCATCAATAATTCGTTTGGAGCAGCCGCCGGCAATGAGAAGAAAGAGGATGGCGAGAAGAGCAAGTACAGGAGTGAAGTTTTTCATAATGACACCTCTTTAGTAGCGGTAACAGTGGAGAGGGAAGGCGGATCGTGAAGATTTCAATGGTTTTCCGGCCCGGCCCGCCTGTACCCTGAACCCGTGGTGAAGTAATGATCAATACACACAATGATCATGTTCTTTGATTCAGGTATTTGAGTAAAACATACAACCCAATAAAGAGAAAGGTCAAGAGAATTTTCCCAACCAAACCCTGGTGATCAGAGAGTTTCTCACAACAACAAATTGAGGTATAATAAAAAAAATAGTTTAATGTCGTTTTACCGCAATTGTATGTGTGGAAAGGAGAATAATCGTGTATTTATCAGTTGGTAGCCGAGATCTGTTTTTCTTTGTTTTAATCCAAAGAGAGAGCGACAACAGATGATAATCGATTTTCATACCCACGCCTTTCCCGATTATGTTGCCGCAAAAGCTATACCGACACTGGAGGGAGCTGGGAAGATCAAAGCCTATACTTCCGGGACCATAGAGTCTTTACTGGATTCAATGGACAATGCCGAAATTGACCGTTCGGTCATCTGTTCGATTGCTACCCATCCATCCCAGTTCGAATCGATTCTTGAGTGGTCGTCCTCAGTCAGCTCGAGAAGGATAATCCCTCTGCCTTCAATACATCCAGCGGAGAAACAGTATGTTGACCGGGTTGACCAGGTTGTTGAAAGAGGTTTTATAGGGATCAAGATGCATCCCTATTATCAGGACTTTTCACTTGACGATAAACGGCTATTTCCACTCTATGAAGCATTAAGTGACAACGGTTTGATGCTGGTGGTCCATTGCGGCTATGACATCGCTTTTCCCAGAACCCGGGTTGCCGATCCGGATAAAATCCTATCCGTTTCATCAACATTTCCTGAACTCAAACTGATTGCCACCCATTTTGGCGGCTGGAAGATATGGGACGAGGTGGAAACCAAACTGATCGGTAGGGAAATCTATCTGGAAATCTCTTTTGCTTTGAGTTTTCTTCCCAAAGAACAGGTGAAAAGAATGCTGAGGGCTCATTCCGCTCACCATATTCTGTTCGGTAGTGATTCACCCTGGGATGATCAGGCCGAATGTGTCAGACGGGTGAAAGAATTACAGCTTTCCAGTCGTCTTGAAGAGGCATTGTTCTATAAAAACGCGCAGCAGTTGATCGGTTTCAGCTAATTGGTTTCAAAGGAAAACATGGGAAAACAAGTTGTTGAATTAGGAGCGCAGCTCTTTCTAAAAGACATTGGTTCAGGAGGTGTGGATGAAAAAAGGTGCCTACATAAAATAAAAATGAACAAATTTGAGTCAGAAAAGAACAGAGAAGAAAGTGTGGGAGAGTTCTGTACATAAATATCACTATGGAGAAAAAAGGGTTTTGAAAAAAATCTGTTTGGCCATCATCTCGGTTGTTGTGCTGTTTGTATTTCAGCAGAGCAATCCATTATACGGTACTCCAATCAATGGCGAACAGTCCGATCCCAAAGAAAAGGAACAGCCGATAAAAAACGAAAGTTCCCAAAAAGATGATAACCAGCAGAACCAGAATCCGACTCCTCCAAAAACCACGGGCGAAGACAAAACGAACAAGAAAACCGCCAATAGTAAGCAGAAGATAAAAGAACAGAAAAAAACGAAAAAAAAGACCACCTCATTTATAAAAGGTAAACAAGAGAAACAACAAGAGCAGCAAAAAAAGAAGCCATCCAAGGCTACCAAACCCCCGCCTTTTGGTTACTGTTGTTACGGTGGTACTCTCCGAGCGTTGTCAGAGCAGTTTTGCATTACTAAAAAAGGGCGTTTTTTTTCAACCAGCCAGAAGCCAGAGGCGGATAAATTCTGCCGACGAACGATTAATGAGATCGGTTTTTGCTGTCTTGCAAATAAGATTGTTGTCAAGCTGGATAAAAAACGATGCCGTAAGAGGCAGGGGAGATATTATTCTTACAACGATCGGCTGTCTGCCTATTCTGTATGCCGTATTTCAGCCCGGCAGCAATCCCAGGAATCAGAGAGAACCGGCAGTCAAAACATCCCAACCTATCGTCGGCTAACCGTTGGAAACCAGACAGTTGGCTCAGCTCCCATACAATCCAGACAAACTTCTCAACAGAACAGGACTGAGCCAGAAACCACACGCAGGGTGGGTCGGTCCTCCCAGGCCCAACAGGAGACACCTGAAGAACCGGTCAGCCATGAATCGATCAGTCATGAACCGGTTACAGTTGTCGTCAATCCTCACCCCTATGTTAGACAACCACTTTCTGATCAATTTGCTCATCAAAATACCGAGCGTAATCAAATCGTAGTCAGTCTTGACGGTGCAATAGCTGAACAGGAGCTTCTTTCCCGGATATCAAAGACATTTCAACTGGAACTGATCGAGCTTTTCACCTTGAAGAGTCTGGGACACAGGGTGGCGGTTTTCTCAACCGGCGGTGATACGGCTAGTGTTATATCAGAGCTTGGTCGTCACAAAGGAGTGCTTTCGGTTCAGCCGAATAATGTGTTCACCACCATGGGAGAGCCGATGACTGCGATGCAGAACCTCTCACGAGTGATCGATTTTGATGTTCTGCATAGTCGCTATCGGGGAAAATCCATACGGATCGGTATTGTCGATACCGGAGTTGATTATTCTCATCATGAGTTGAGCCCCCGGGTCGTCCATCATCAGAATTTCTTTTCCGAATCAGATTATACTGGAGAAATCCACGGTACCGCTGTGGCCGGAATAATCGGAGCATCCATTAACTCCAGGGGAGTTCAGGGTGTTGCCCCAGAAGCAGACCTATACGCCTTTCGGGGGTGCAGGCAGCAGGAAAACAACAGTTCAATGGGAGTGTGTTTTTCGACAACCATAGCCAAGGCTCTTGACGCGGCGATTAATAACCGGGTTCATCTGGTGAGTCTTTGTTTAGGGACTTCTTCTTCAGACAAGCTTGTAACGGCCCTGCTCGAGGCTGGTGTGGACCGGGATATCTTGTTTGTTGCCCCGGCTGGAAATAGTGCTGATCAACCTGTTCTTGCCTTTCCGGCATCCCATGAAGATGTGATCTCTGTGGCTGGTATCGATAGGGCAGGTAAGGGGTTACCGAATCCACGAGTTGCCGCGATGGCGGCGTTTTTTATTTTAACCTCAACTCCCAACACTTATGGATTACGGGATTTCGGCGGCAGTCTTCAGGCAGCGTTTTCCTGCTGATATCGTTTACCGCGAACCGGTTTGTAAGCTCCGTATCGAGCTTGAATTTTTTCATATCGGTGCAGAAGATCAGGGTGCCGTGGGGGGCGAGACGTTCCATGCAGAGGGAAATCAATGTTGAATGTGTCTGTTGCAGGTTCAATAAGCGGCTCTCTTTAAATGAGAGATGGGAGACTTGTGGGCTAATCAGTATCAGATCGTAGGTGTTTTTATCCTTTTTCAGCCATTTAAGAGGATCCAAATGAACAGTTGGGTGACAGCTGTTGGAAAAACCGTTCACAGCCAGATTCCTGCGGCACCACTCAATGGATTCAAAGGATGGGCTCACGGTAGTGGTTGTTGCACTGTTTCCTGCTGCCGCCTGAATGGTTCCGACACCACTGGAACAATACAGATGAAGAAATCGTTTTCCACTGCTTTGTTTGTATATTTGTTTGTGAATATTCCGCAGGTGGAAATGAAGCCCTGTGGTCTTACGGTGGTTGAAATCGATAACAAACCGGCAGTTGCCTTCCAGAATTTCAGTCATTTTCCGAACAGTTTTTTTCCGATCACTTAAGAACTTTTTACTTTTACCGGAATGTGAATGCGCTCGTTTTATTAAAATACGGCTGCGGCCAATACCGAACAGGTCACGGAGGGTTGAAAGCGCCGTCTGAAACCGCTTATCGGCACGTTTGGGATCGACATTCTTGGCTGCCCGATATTCCCGCACAAAGATCAAGCGGTCATAACAATCAATTGTAAAGTTAAAATCGGGTAAATCGCGATCGTAAATACGAAAACAATGAAGGTGTTCCCTCTCAGCCCAACGGAGAAGGCTTTTTAGATTTTTCCTCAGCCTGTTGGCAAGTGGCGTCCTTTCACCATCCATAGGCTGTGATGTGGTTTTCCAGGAAAAAGCCGACCCTGCATCCGGCATTAGCACAGTGCCGCAATGGAGACGGCAGGAAAGAGGTCCGTTATACAATCGATATTTCTCTTGAGCACTCAACCCAAGTTTTTCACCCAGGTCGGGATTGGAGAGCAGAACACCGAAGTTCCATCCAGAAAATTGTTCAGCCAATCTGCGACCCAAAAAGGAGTACAACCCAGCCGCCTCGTATTTCTCCAGAAGGCGCTCGCCATATGGCGGATTGGTAACGAGATACCCTTTGTCCGCTGGTTTTTGTAACCAATGGAGTTCAGCCTGTTTGACCTGAATACGATTTTCCAGTCCGGCCTGCCGGATATTTTTACGGGCAACAGCAACAATTTCCTGGTCAGCATCATAACCGATAATCTTTGGCCACAGCTTGTCCTGCTTGTCCTCTTCACGGACAACAGCCTCGTCGATTAAGCGTGACCACAGTGCCTGATCGTGTTGTTTCCAACCGAAAAAACCAAAATAGTTTCGTGAAAGTCCCGGGGCAGTGTCACCATAGATCATTGCGGCTTCAATGAGCAGTGTTGCCGATCCGCACATGGGGTCAAGAAAAATTCTATTGGCAGATGTGGATTGTGAGAAACCGGAAAAAGCGACTATGGCAGCTGCAAGGTTTTCTTTGAGCGGTGCCACACCTGCTTGTGCGCGATAACCGCGCCGGTGCAGGCTTTCTCCGGAAAGATCGATGTTCAGTGAGCCCTTGGAATTGTCAATATGAACATGAAACCGGATGTCGGGCCGCCTGGGCTCAACAGTTGGCCGGTCGCCGGTGGTTTGTTTAAAAAAATCCACGAGCCCATCTTTTACCCGAAAGAGTGCATAGCGGGAATGGGTAATCTCTGTCTCACCGAGGCTGACACCAACACTGAAGGTCGTGTGCTGATTCATATGGACAGCCCAGTCGAAACCGAGGGTGAATGTGTACAAATCATCTTCAGAATGACAGGGAAAATCGGTGATGCTTAAAAAAACACGGGAAGCGAAACGTGACCAGAGGCAGGCCGCATAGCCTGTATCGAGTCCTCCCTGGAACTGGACCGTGTTTCTGTCTGTGATTACACTGGTTCCACCCAGGGAGTAAATTTCATCTGAAAGGAGTGGCTCCAGCCCCTGGCTGCAGGTAGCGGTGTATGAGTAACGGCGTGTGGATTTCATGCAGGACAGGGTAAGCGGAATGCAGTGAAAGGGCAAATAAAAACGGCAGGCTGCCAATTGACAGGGTTGGTAGAACACCAGTATAGTGGTGCAAATCTTGTACAGAAATATTCCAATTTACACCTGAATCCGTGAGCATTCGATAGTGCTGTAGCTTTGTTCAATTTAAATGGCTGATTATAGTGAGCTATATCAGCCAGTTAAATCGAACAAAGATGCAGTGCTAGCGGATGCCCCGAAGGGCGAGTTGTTCAGTAAGGCTAACGTAATATTTCTGGATAATTCCTTAACATATCAGTAGGTTGTTTAAGAAAATAACATATTTCGTCACGGATTCAGGTTACAGCTACCTTTTTTCGTCATTCCAGCTAAGCTTGTGCCGGACCCGATCCGGTAGCTGAAATCCAGTATATTTGTAACTATGCGAATCCAGCAGGCCAGGTAGGTCAATCCAATATAGAGCCCATGCATTTTTCCAACGTCTGCCTTCATACTTTTGGCTATCAACTGCCTCCAATTGTTCTCAGCTCCAAAGAGATCGAGCGCCGGCTTGAACCGCTCTATAAACGCCTCAAACTGCCGGCCGGTCGACTGGAATTGATGTCGGGTATCCAGACGCGCAGACTGTGGCAGCCGGAAACACGACCCAGCCAGGCCGCAACCCTTGCCGGTAAAAATGTTATTAAACAGGGAGGAATCCCTCCTGAGTCCATTCAATGCCTTTTTTTTACATCCGTTTCCAGGGACATGATGGAACCGGCAACGGCATCATTTGTCCATCATGGGCTGGGGCTTTGCCAAGATTGTCTTGTCTTTGATCTCTCCAATGCCTGTCTGGGCTTCTTAAACGGCATGGTTATGCTGGCCGCTATGATTGAACAGGGTCAGGTGGACAATGGTCTTCTGGTTGCCGGAGAAACCGCAGAAGAGTTGGTTGAGTCGACCATCGATTATCTGCTGTCGGACACAGCACTTACCCGAAAGAGCATCAAACCGGCTTTTGCCTCTCTGACAATCGGTTCAGGTTCTGTTGGTCTTTTCATGTGCCGGGCCGATACAGCCCCTGAAAAGCCAAGGCTTGTTCATACAGCCTGGAAGGCTAACACCTCCCATTCAGACCTTTGCCAGGGTGATCAATTAGGGAAAGATACAACGTTGATGGCAACGGATTCGGAAGAACTGTTGGTTCAGGGAATTGAAACCGCTAAGATGACGTGGGATGATTTTTCCAAAAAGGAAGGTTGGCATGGGGAGGACATTGATCGTTTTTTTTGCCATCAGGTTGGTTCCGCTCACGCCAAGTTGCTTTTTCGAAGTCTTCATCTTGATCCGGAAAAGAATTTTGAGACCTTGAAACAACTGGGTAATGTGGGGTCTGTTTCGGCACCTATCACCATGGCCATGGCCATTGAAGATGGAGCATTTTCCCCCGGACAGAAAGGGGCGCTGTTGGGGATCGGTTCGGGGATTAATTGTTTGATGGTAGGGGTGGATTGGCAAAACCTAAATCCGTGAGCGTGCGCTAGCATTGTATCTAAAAGTGATCGAGGCGGCCAGCATAGGAAGTACTATAGCTGGCCGCTTCGATCACTTCCAGCTACAGTATTATCGCACGCTCACGAATTCAGGTTAAAAGGGAGCAGTCATGAGTAAACTAACACGTGAAGAAGGACAACAACTTGTAAAGCTGGCGCGGAGCACCATCGGTTATCGCCTTGGGCTCATGTCGGATGTTGAAGAGGTAGAGAAAAAGGAAGGACTGGCCAGTGAGCAGGCCTCCTTTGTCACCCTGAAAAAACATGGCGCTCTGCGCGGCTGTATCGGCAGCCTGGTACCAACCGGGACAGTGGTTAAGTCCGTCAAACAAAATGCCATAAAAGCGGCCTTTCACGACAGCCGTTTTCAACCGTTGACTAAAGAAGAGTTTGAAGATATTCATATCGATATCTCGGTGCTCACCAGGCCGGAGCCGCTTGAATACAACGATGGAGATGATCTGATTGCAAAGCTCAGGCCGGGAATCGATGGTGTGACCATTCGGCTGGGCATGGCTGGAGCCACCTTTTTACCCCAAGTCTGGAAGCAACTTCCCGACCCTGAACAGTTCCTTGGCCATCTTTGCCGCAAGGCAGGGTTATCGCAAACAGCCTGGAAAGATGAACATCCTGATGTGGAGGTGTATCAGGTGCAAAGTTTTGAAGAGGATCAATGAAAGAAGTCAAACTAGACCTTACGCTTACCGCCAGGATGAAAAAGCTGTATGAGGAGATGGAAGCGGCTTATGATCAGACTGCCTTACAGTTGAATTTCAGTTGCAAGGGATGCGATGATAACTGCTGTGACTCCTTTTTTCTCCATTATACCTATGCCGAATGGAGTTATCTCTGGTACGGTTTTGATAAACTTCCTGAGAACAAGAAACAGGAAATTTTAAAGAGATCAGAGGAGTATGTTGACGGCTGCCGCCAGGCCCAATTGGAAGGGGAGCGGCCCCAACTGATGTGTCCGTTGAATGAAAATGGACTCTGTATCCTCTACCCCTATCGACTGATGGTTTGCCGGACCCATGGTATTCCCGCTGCCATGACCAGGCCCGATGGCCGGCAGCTTCAGTTTCCCGGTTGTTTTCGATGCCAGGAGATCGTTCAAGAGTCATATCCTGATGAAGAAACTATTCCCCGCATGGAAAGAACCCCTCTTCTGCGGGAGCTTGTGTCAATTGAAAACGATCTTTTTTTCGGAAAACGGCACCTTTATCCCAAGGTCAAGCTGACCATTGGTGAAATGCTGACCAAGGGTTCACCCACCATACCAGTTCCCCATTGCGAGCGATAATCGATGGGTCAACACAACCCATTCTCAAGTTCTTAGAACACCGGATAGTCTAGCCTGCAACGATTTCTCGGATTGAATTGGAAGAAATTACCAATAAACATAATAGATGTTAGGCTGAAAGTTATATTGATAATCAAATAAGGAAAGAAAAATGGTGACAGCAGGAACCACAATGTGGTATATGGTTGCCAGCTTTTCTCTATATCACCAGCTTTAGTGCATGTAGAGAAAACAACATGCGAAAATACAAAAGAACATTATTACAAGGAGTTTATCATGACTGTTGATCAACATTTGAAAGTAGCCAATTGGCATATTGAGCAGGCCCGTCTTCACGCAACCCAGGATGGTTACAAGTGCGGCTGTCCGTTAAACGATCATGACCAGAAAGCAATTGAAGCCGTCGAGGCAGGGAAGATCGAAGAAGAAAAAGAGTAGGTTGAATAGCGGTTAGCTGTTAGTGATCAGCCATTAGCTGTAAGGGCCTCACCACTCATATTTCCTGGGTGATGAGTTGATTCCAGTTCTTTGGTTATTCTCTCTCAGTTAACCGCAAACAGCTCATGGCTGATTGGTTAAATCCCATATCCTTCCTTAAATTAAGAACTGGTATCCGGTTACACTTTCTTCCCCCATTTTGAGTAGGGAGTACTAATCAGGTTGGAATTATAATACCTGGGGTCGTCTGTTACCTCTTCACCTATCCAGTCCGGTAGAGAAATCTGCTGATCTTCAGTTTTCAGTTCAACTTCCGCAAGATAGAGTCCCTCGTTTTCATCGTAAAATTCGTCGATTTCCCAGATCAGCCCTTCTGCCTTGATTCGGTACCGTTTTTTTCTGATCAGCGGCTGTTCACAGAGTTCGAGCAGCTCCAGGGAATCATCTATTGGGATTTCATACTCATATTCGCTTCTCAAGGCTCCCCTGGTTAATCCTTTAATGGTGAGGTAGCCTTTCTCGCCAATAGTCCGCACTCGGACTGTCCGATGTTTGTCAGAATTGAGATATCCCTGGCAATATTCAACTCCCTTATCGAATTGCTTCCTGTGATTATTTTTTAGAAGAAATTTTCTTTCGATTTCAATGGCCATGGTCAGATCGTGGTGGCATGTTTACTGTTCATTTTCTTTGGTTATTAGCCGCTATTTGAGCTATGCTGTCAAGATAGAGGCAGAATTACAGAGCGGCAGAACCATCATCAGGTCAAATATCTTTACACAAGCATAGTACACTATGGATCAAATCAATACCAACCCGAGCGACTTATGGGAAGAGATCGGCTCAATTGATGAAGAAGAGTTGCCTCATGTACTCACAAAACTCTTTATTTCGTATGAGGAGTTGTTGAGCAGGGATCCGGAAAGTCTGGAGGCAAAAACGTTTTTCCGTCATCTGGCCAATGCCATTTCTCAGACATCTCAGTGCAATCTGAACAGGCGATAATTAGCAAAACGAACATGAAGGAAAAAAGAGAATGAAGGAAATTAAGGTTACGGCGAAGCAGCCCAATTCCAAGATGTGTTTTGTTTGCGGCCTGCAAAACGGATTTGGTCTGAAAAGCCGTTTTTATGAATTGGAAAATGATGAATTGATGGCAGTTTTTAAGCCGGCCCAGGAACATCAGGGTTATCCTGAACGGCTGCATGGCG
Organism: uncultured Desulfocapsaceae bacterium; assembly: GCA_964558875.1. Taxonomy (GTDB): domain Bacteria; phylum Desulfobacterota; class Desulfobulbia; order Desulfobulbales; family Desulfocapsaceae; genus CAZLGM01. The sequence continues at coordinate 1,568 of CAZLGM010000080.1, read as the reverse complement.
GTCTTGGTGCCACTATCCTGGATGAAACCATCGGCAGGGCCATCATGCTGCTTGAGAGTGATAATATCTGGGGAGTGACTGTCGATTTTTCAATGCGGCTTAGGAAGCCGGTTCCAATCGATAAGGAAGTGCGTGTGGTAGCCAGGGTGAATAAAAACGGCAAACGGTCTTTTGAAGGGACGGGAGAGATCATTTTGGAAGATGGCACTGTTGCCATTGAAGCTACAGGCCGCTATCTGAAAATGGACATCGAACAGATCGCCGATTTTGATCATGATGAGCAGATGTGGCGGGTTGTGGAATATGAAGATGATCTACGGTCAGTCCGGTTTTAGTTTGCACATAACTGCATAAAAGCGTGTAATAAATATTATTATTGATGGAGGTCTATCACTGAGTTTACCGTGAGTTTGTAATTTTCTCGCAGTAAGTGATACATGGAAACTTGTATCTTTTACAAGGAGGAAGAGTTATGAAGAAGCTTCAGGTCTTTCTGATAGTTTTTCTACTGCTTGGCACAACCATTCCCGTAGCCCAGGCAAAACCCAACATTGTCAAGGTGCCGAATGTGATCGGCATGAAGGCGTCAAAAGCAGCACAGACTCTGAAAAGCGCAGGTCTTAAAAGCGGACAGACCGAAGTCAAGGCCAAAGGTAAAGCCGGAACTGTCGTCAAAATTTTCATCGGGAAAAAAGAGATCAGGCCGGGTCGCCCGGTTAAAAAGGGAATAAAGATTGTTCTGGGGGTTGTTTCCAAGGACAAACAGAGCAGTGTCTCCAAAAGGGAAAAATTGATCAGCGTTCCGGACCTGGCTGGTCTGAGCAAGCAGAAGGCCACGATAAAACTGAAGAACAAGGGATTGAAACTTGGAACAGTTACACAAAAGATCGACTCAAAAGCTGCTGCGGGGACCATAATAAGCCAGAAGCCCAGAAGCGGGAAATCGGTGGTGACCAAGACATCAGTCAATATCGTTATTGCAAAAGAATCTTTTGTCACCGTCCCCGATCTTGCCGGCAAAGATGAAGCCGAAGCGCGTCGGATCCTGAGGGCAAGCGGCCTGAAGCTTGGCAGGATCAGCGAAAGAAAGCGACCGGGCAGTACATCGGGAACAATAATAGAACAAAATCCCAGGCGGAATTTCAAAGCTAAGAAAAACCGCCGGATCGATATCGTCGTTGTAAGCGGTGAAGCGACCCAAATCCCCGAAGTGGTCGGCCTTGATTTAAAAGAGGCTGCAGCAATTCTTGAAAACCAGGGTTTTCGGGTTGAGGCGGAGTTCGAATGCTGTCCTGGCGAGCTAGGCCAAGATTGGCCGCCTGTAAAGGTGGTAAAGGTCGTTCGTGCCAAGGGGAAACTCAGGAAAGGAATGCTGTTGACGCTCCTTGTACCTAAACCGATGGATCCGGGTATCGGCAGCGGTTATCCCGACCTGATGATTGTGGAAGAGCGCATGTCGGTTACGGTTCCCGACCCTGCTAAGCCCAGAAAGGTGGAAGTTACCATTCCGGTAAAAAATATTGGTACTGCCTGGGCTCACGCTTTCACTGTCCGCTGGTATAAACGGA
>CAZLGM010000079.1:0-13711 GCA_964558875.1 uncultured Desulfocapsaceae bacterium | reverse complement strand
GATATATTTGGCACGCTCGGCAGGATTCGAACCTGCGACCTACGGATTAGAAGTCCGTTGCTCTATCCAGCTGAGCTACGAGCGCTTAAAATTGTGGGGATTCTTTACACCAATGATACACTTTTTGCAAGTCGTCTGACACATGCCAGGTAATTCTCCACTTTATTACAAGTTTATCAGGTTCAGCGGAAGAGCTGCTATACATCCTTGAAAAACCGTTACCGGTTTTATACAAACATCCCCGGTATTCCACGAAGCTCGATCTTTTAAATAAGTGTTGTGATCCATTTTCGGCCTGCCTGTTATCGGTCTTTCCAACAATCTTCATGATATATCTTGCAAATCAACAGATAAAAACAGCATAATGCAAAGAACAATTTTCTTAAAAGCCGACAACTAAAACCCTGTTGAGCTCTTTATGAAACGATACATAACTGTCACTCTGGCCCTGTGGTTTATCATAGGGATCCTCTCGCTCTGCTGGAATCTCTACGATGAGAGAAAAGAAAGGGAAACCCTGGCTTTCAATAACGGGCGAACATTTTTTTCCCAACTTATCCAGGCAAGAAAATGGAATGCCCAGCATGGGGGAATTTATGTTCCTGTGACTCAAGATGTTCAACCAAACCCATACCTGGTTGATCCTCTGCAGGATGTGATTACCCAAGAAGGGTTGCGGCTGACAAAAATCAATCCAGCGTTCATGACCCGTCAGCTTGCCGAAATCTCGGCAAAAGAGGCGGGAGTTCAGTTCCACATCACCAGCCTCAAGCCTGTTCGCCCCGAAAATAAGGCGACAGATTGGGAGAGGAAATGGCTCCTGGATTTCCAGAATGGAATCAAGGAACGTGGAAAATTTTTCAGGAATTCGGAAAACACACAATTTCGTTATATGGCCCCACTGTTTGTTAAAGAAGAGTGTTTAAAATGCCATGCTAAACAAGGTTACGATGTCGGAGACATCAGGGGTGGAATCTCTTTGACTTTGCCTGTTGAACTTCCACTGCTCAACTGGAAAATGATACTGAGCCACCTGTTTGTCATTATTACAGGGGCTGTGCTTATCCTCTTTTTCGGTGACAGACTCTCTAAACAACAAAAACAGCTCATTAAAACCAACATCTCTCTTCAGGAGGAAGTACAAAACAGAAAACAGGCCCAGCAGGAATTGCAGAACGCCCGTGACAGCCTGGAGGAGACGGTTCAGGAACGAACGGCAAATCTTCGCCAAATTAATACAGCGTTGAATGAATTTGCCCATATTATATCTCACGATCTGCAACAACCACTAATGGCTGTCCAGTCATTCAGCAGTCGGATAAGAAAAAAATGTCAGGACGCATTAAATGATCAATGTCTGGTCTACCTGGATAAAATCGATTCTTCGAGTACACGTATGCAGGAATTGATCGACGGTCTACTGCAATACTCCCGGGTAACCTCCGACCATGGCCGGTTTGAGCGGGTCGATTTGGCAGTAATCCTAAAAAATGTGTTGGATGACCTGAGCATTCAAATTGAACAGGCCGGCGCTGTCATTCGAGCAAGCTCTCTGCCGGTAATCGAGGCCTATTCCCTTCAGATGCGACAGCTCTTCCAGAACCTGTTATCCAACAGTCTTAAATATCGCCATACCGAAAAGAGATTGGAAATATCAGTCGAGGCAGAACGTCTTGACAACCAACCGGATGGAATAGACAAGTACAGGATAACCGTTGAAGACAATGGAGTTGGTTTTGAGATGGAGCATAGCGAACGAATCTTCAACATCTTCGAACAGCTTCCCCAGGATGGTGAATACCAGGGGACAGGGATAGGACTATCGATCTGTCGTACTATCGTAGAGCACCACAATGGCTCAATTACGGCAGAAGGAACACCAGGCCACGGAGCAAAGTTTATCATCACCCTGCCTATGCGCCGCAGAGAATTAAGCTGAATCCGTGACGGATTCAGGAAAGATCTAAAACCCGCACTCTTCTTCCCGGCCATCCTTTGACAAACGCCAGGCGGGACCGTTTGGTGTGTCGATGATGGTGATGCCTCGTGCTGTCAATTCCTCCCGGACTTTATCGGCAATCTGCCAGTCTTTGTCCCTGCGAGCCTGTTCCCGTTTCTGGATCAGTTCATTGACCTCCGGGGCCAGAGGGCAACCTTCCAATCGAAAGACACCCAAGATTTTATTGATTCGATGAAGGGCGCCCAGCAAATACCCTTTCTGGTCCTTATCGAGATTGTTCATCTGCAGAATAGAGTTGGTCTTCTTGATGAACTTGTAGATTGCTCCCATGGCCTTGGAGACATTAAGATCGTCATCCATGGCCTCAAAGAACTGCTCCTCCATAGCCGTCACATAAGCGGTCACTTCCGGATGCGGCTTGCCGGGGGGCAGACAAAGCAACTTGCAGGTGAACTCATCCAGACGTCTTAGAGATGTTCTGACAGCGTCAAGACGTTTGAAGCTGAACTGAATCGGCTTTCGATAGTGGACCGACAGCAGCAGGAATCTCAGCTCTCTGGCACTGTAGCCTTTGTCCAGTACATCTTTTAAGGTGATGACATTACCGGCCTCTGCGGACATCTTTTTGCCGCCCGCCAACAACAGTTCTGAATGGAGCCAGTAGTTGGCTAGTTTCTTGCCGGTTGCCGCCTCAGATATGGCAATTTCATTCTCATGGTGAGGAAAGATGAGATCCCGACCTGCGCAGTGGATATCGATGGTCTCTCCCAGGTACCTTGTTGACATGACGGAACATTCGATATGCCAGCTTGGCCGGATATTTCCCCAGTCGGTTTCCCAGAAAATTCCTTTTTTTAACTCAGAGAGGGTCGAGCGTTTGAGCAGGGTAAAATCGCGTGGATTGTCCTTTTCATAATCGTCCAGATCAACGGTTCGGCCGATCTTGATTTTGGATAGATTGATCCCGGACAGCTTCCCGTAATCTCTGAATTTGGAAATATCGAAGTAGATGGAGCCATGCTTTTCATAGGCATACCCTTTATGGATCAGATCATGGGTCAGCTCAATCATATCAGCTATATGATCAGAGGCCTTTGGATAACCTGTTGCCTCTTGAACACCCAAGGTCTTCATATCTTCTATAAAACCGGTGATATACCCTTCTGTGAATTCCTTTAGAGGAACCCCCGCCGCTGCCGCTCCACCAATGGTATGATCATCAATATCGGTGAAATTCATATATGAGGTGACCTGGTACTCTTTGGCCTCCAGATATCGCTTAATCAGATCGGAAACCACAAATCGACGACAATGAGGCAAATTTGCAGGTTCATATGCCGTCGGACCACACGAGTAGAAACTTACCTGGCCCTCGACAACCGGTTTGAAGACCTCTTTCTTCCTGGTCATGGAGTTAAAAAAGCGAAGTTTCGATTCTTTTTCCTCCTCATTCTTTTTTTGGGTAAAAAGCGGTGTGGACAGATAGCGCTCACCACCATCCGGCAGTATGACTACTACCATTCCTTCATCAATGGCTTCTGCCTGCTCTAGTGCGGCACTCATTGCGGCGCCACTGCTCATGCCGACCAGAAGACCTTCCTCACACGCCAAGGTCCTGGCCATTTGAAAAGCGGCCTCGTCCTCAATATTGACAATTGTATCAGGAACTTTCTTGTTAAAAATCCCTGGCTTATAGGACTCTTTCATGTTCTTGAGCCCTTGAATCTTATGACCGTAGAAGGGCTCAACGGCTATAATCTTTACGTGGGAATGAAACTCATGGAACCACCGGCTGAGCCCCATCACAGTCCCGGACGTTCCCAGCGTGGCGACAATATGGGTCACCCGGCCACCCGTCTGTTCCCAGATCTCCGGTCCGGTCCGCTCGTAATGGGCCTGCCAGTTGGCTTCGTTATTGAATTGATCGGTTAAGAAATAAAGATCGGGGAATTCCCTGGCCATATCATAGGCCTTTTCAATTGCCCCATCCGTTGATCTGGCAGCAGGTGTAAGGAGGATTTCCGCGCCATAGGCCTGCATGATCTTTCGTCGTTCAATGGAAGCTGATTCGGGCATAACAAGTAGACAGCGATACCCCTTGGCGGCACAGACCATCGCCAGGCCGATTCCCGTGTTGCCGCTGGTGGCTTCAAGGACGATCTTCTCGCTTGTCAGTTCACCGGAAGCCTCACCCGCTTCGACCATAGACAGGGAAATCCGCTCTTTGACCGATCCCCCTGGATTGAACGATTCCAGCTTGGCATAAATGGAGACGGAATCACCTTTAAGCAGGCGATTGATTCTGATCAGCGGTGTGTTGCCGACAGCTTCCAGGATAGTATTATAGATCATCAGCTCTTTTCTGTTTTGTTAACCGATACGGACTATCAAATAATCGGCTGTAATAGCCACCATCTCCTGCCGGAGCGGTTTCTTCGACGCAAGTTGGAAGAATACCTTGTTCAGCCACCCGGTCAAGTCATTTTTATGTCCATTGAAAGACAGTCAGATGCGTTTGAACCCATTAGCCTTGCAGCTTATTTAACGAATATTGAATACTGAATGAATAAAATTCTGTCATTGCGAGTGAAACGCAGAAATCTCAGAAAGTTACTGAAGATTGCCACGGCCTGCGGCCTCGCAACGACTTCAGCCACCTTTATGGTAGAGAGCAATTTTCAAGCGCTAGCGGAGAATTAGTGGTAATCAGATTAATATATGGTCAGTCGTTTCGCTTACAAGCTTGGGAGAGGTACCAGATACGCATCAGCGACTCGCGCACATCTTCATCCTTAATGGAGTCGATCTGGCTGCTAAATGCTTGCTGTTTTTCCTTGGGTGGCGGCTCGAAACGGATGGTATCTAAATCTTGTTTATCGGGCTCTTTTGCATCGCTACCTGCCAGCGTAAAACGAATATCCCCAATCTGTGATAGTTTCAGCCGGCTGTTCAATTGTTCCAATAATTCGACTTTCCGATACTGAAGCTGCTGCATCCAGGCTGAGTTGTCAACCTGAACATACAGAACGTTTTTAACGATCTTTTCCGGTTGAGCGTAAGCGGCTATATCACCGGCTATGTCCCCCCAATGAAGGAAAACAGAGTGGAGGTCAATCTGCGTCTCCCAGCCTTTTTGCCGAACAAGCTTGGGGAGAAATGCGGCTATCAGATCTCGTGTATCAGACGTTTTTTTTCCGGCCATTGTGTATCCAGACTAAAATTGTTCACCTTTCTTCAATAAGACAATTTAAGCAGAATTCGAAAAAAAAAGCCCGCACACTTTGGAAGTGTCCGGGCGTGTGAAACGAGCTGAACAATCAGCAACTAGTACAGATCAAGATATTCATTAAGTTCCCAATCGGTGACAGCAGTTCTGTAACGATCCCATTCTTTTTCTTTATATTCAATAAATTTTTCGAAAATATGCTCACCCAGCGCTACCTTTGAAATTGGATTGGCTTTGAATTCTTCAACTGCCTCTTTCAAGCTGCCGGGCATAACCTTAATTCCAGCCTCATCCATCTCCTCAGAGGTCATCTTAAAGAGATCAGCATCAAAAGAGTCTGGAGGAGTCATTTTATTTTTAATACCGTCAAGCCCGCTGCACAACATCATAGCCAGTGCCATGTAGGGATTACAGGTTGGATCCGGACAACGTATCTCTGTCCTGGTACCTAAACCACGTGAAGCTGGAATTCGGACAAGGACAGAACGGTTGGACGCAGACCAGGCGGCGTAAACCGGAGCCTCATAACCGGGAACCAGGCGCTTATAAGAGTTTACCAGCGGGTTGGTCACAGCGGCAAATCCGCGGGCGTTTTTCAAGGCACCTGCAATATACTGATAACATACTTCAGAAAGCTTGAGATCATCACTCTCATCAAAGAAGGCATTGGTGCCGTCCAGGTTGAACAGGGACTGATTGGTGTGCATACCGGAACCGTTAATACCAAAGATCGGCTTAGGCATAAAGGTAGCATGAAAGCCGTATTGTGCTGCTATTGACTTGACCACCCACTTGAAGGTAACGGTATTATCAGCACATTTTAGAGCATCAGCATACTTAAAGTTGATCTCATGCTGACCTTCAGCAACCTCATGATGGGATGCCTCAATTTCATAACCCATATCTTCCAGAGTCTCAATAATCTCTCGACGGCAGTCATTTGCCATGTCTTCCGGATCCAGAGAAAAATAACCAGCAGTATCGTTGGTGATGGTCGTTGAACGGCCTTCTTCATCCTGCTCAAACAGAAAGAACTCAGCCTCGGTTCCCACATTCATTGTGTAACCCATCTCTTTTGCTTCGGCCAACACACGCTTAAGGTTATTCCTCGGACACCCTTCAAACGGGGTACCGTCAGATTTATAAACATCACAAATGATCCGAGCGGCAGCAACACCATCTTTATTTCTCCATGGCAGAATACAGAAAGTGTCATAGTCCGGTTTCAGATACATATCCGACTCTTCAATGCGGACAAAACCGTCGATAGAAGAACCATCAAACATGATCTGTCCGTCCAGCGCTTTTCCGATCTGGCTTCTGGGAATCGCCACGTTTTTCATAAAACCGAAAATATCAACAAACTGGATACGGAAGAAGTTAATATTCTCTTCCTCGATTATTTTCATTATTTCATCTCTGGTCATCTCGTATCTCCTTCTAGGAAAATGATTTTTCTTCAGGGCGTTTAAAAATTAATCACTGCATATTTTATCAAAGAACCCTACATAACATTTTTGGCAAGCTTTGCAAAGAAATATTTTCATCTATTACATTTTTGTTATTTTTTTTCATTTAACCATCTCGGGTTGCCAATCACACCCAACAGCCCATCCCGCACCCTCTCCTTTGCCGGCTGATCTTGAATTTTTTTACCACTCCCGTCCAACACATAAAAGACATCAATCAACTGTTCCACCTCGGTGGCCACAAAAGCTTTGAAAATTGCAATACCGAAGTCAGCCAACGCCTGGGTGACAGCATACAACTGACCCGGTTGGTCAACTGAATACACCTCGATCACGGTAAACCTGCCCGAACTGGTGTTATCTATCACTACCCGAGACTCATAGCGAGCAGCGGGGGCTTTTTGCCGTTCCCGAAGGCGCCTTAATTTCTCATACAGTCTGTTGGCAAGATCAAGACGGTGATTAATTGCAAGATCCAGTTCACGGTTCAATTCCTGCCAATCCTCTTTATCATACTCCTTCCCTTCAACACCCCGGACACTGACGACATCAACGACAGTGCCATCTTTCCAGGTAAATATCTGAGCATTGAGCACATTCAGGTTACGCAGAGCCAGAACACCGCAAATTTTAGCCAACAGTCCTGCCCTGTCATGGGCCATAATCAGAAGCGAATATCGGTCACCATGCTTTTTGCCCAGCACCAGCGATTTCTGCCGTAAAAGATTTCTGTTTTCAGCATGAAGCATGACATGACCGGCAATAACTTCCGGAGTGAAACTCGTTAAATAATCATCGGCCAAATCGTTAATCTCGACGAAAAACTGCTCCCCTACCAACAACGCCTCAACCTGCCCCCTAAGCCAGGCTGCCCCCTGAGCCTCATACTCACGACCTTGCGAATCGGCGCTTTTATCACCCCGACCAACCCCAAAACGGGCATGGATCTTTAGAAACATCTCCTTTAATAGCGCCGCCTTCCAGTCACTCCAGGCCGAAGGACCGGTCGCCTTGGAATCAGCCACAGAAAGCAAATACAGCATGGCGAGCCTGTCATGAGTCCTGATCGTTTCACTGCATTGACCAATAAAGGCCTCATCGCTGAGATCCCTGCGCATGGCCTTTTCCGGCAAAAACAGATGATACCGGACAACAAAAGCCAACGCCCCGCACTCCTCTTCGGTAAGACCAAGACGCTCCCCGACATCAGGGGCAAGCTCCGCACCAATAATCGAATGATCACCGCCTGCTCCCTTGCCGATATCATGAAGCAGCACAGCCAGGTACAGGACCCGTTGTGAAACGACCTCCCTGGCTATTTGCGGTTCCTCCAGAAGGACCTTTCGCAACTCTGAAATCGCCTGCAATGTATGCCTGTCAACGGTAAAAATATGGTAGAGATCATGCTGGGCAAGGGTGTGGATGCGTTTGAACTCCGGGATATAAGCACCAAGCATACCGGTTTCCAGCATGGCCTCCAAAACGGAAAGGACGTCTTTGCCCTCCATGAGAATCTCAAAAAACGGCCGGGATAATCTGCCGGAACGCTTTGCTTTGCCAGATATCAAATCCAAATGAAGAGAAACAGCCCGTTGAGTGCGATGATGGACAGGCAAGCCGCTTCGTGCCGAGGCAAGAAAAACTCGCATCAACAATTGCGGCTTTCGCCTGACAGCCTCAGCAGATTCGGTCAGGCAGATCCTGTTGTTTCTTATCTCCACCCCCCGCTCGACGACTCTGTCATCGACAAACCGTTCTTCCTCTCCTTTCAGACCCAACACCTCATCGACATGCCCGAAGAAGAGATCTGTCGATACAGCGACGGTCTGCAAATGGCTGTAGACCTCCCGCATAAACTGCTCAACCCCGAGAACCCCATCTTTTCCAGCATAGCCGAAGGCTTCCGCCATCTCCACCTGCTGCTCAAAATAGAGCTGATCGTTTTTTCTCCGGGATATATAGTGAAGACGATTTCGGATTTTCACAAGCATGTTCCATGATGAGGAAAACTCCTGAGCCTCATCCTCCAGCAGTATGCCACCGCTTACAATCTCTGACAATCCGTCCAGGCCAAAAACAACCTTGGCCGTCCACAGCATAGCCTGAACATCTCTCAAACCGCCCTTTCCCTCTTTGATATGTGGCTCAAGGAGATAGGCATGAGCGCCGAACCGTTTCCGCCGTTCCGACCGGAACAGCTTCATTGTCCGAACAAACTCGTGCCGCTGCCCTTCAATAAACTTCTTTTTATATTGAACCTGCAGTTTATCAAAGAGCTTTTGCGAGCCTGCAATGAGCCGGGCATCTATCATGGCCACCTGGAAAAAGAAATCCTCTTTCCCCTGGCGAATCGATTCTTTAATGGTACGGACGCCATGACCCACCTCCATACCGGTATCCCAAAGCGGATAAAGCACAGCATCACCGACCTCCTGTATTTTTCGCTTAAACCACGGGCTGTACAGGATCATCAAGTCTATATCAGAATATGGAAACAACTCCTGCCGCCCATAACCACCCAAAGCAATCAAGGCAACCGAACTTGAGGCCTTATCATTACCAACCTCACCAAAACAGTTGTTAATAAAATCATCTATGAGCCCAGAATGCTTTTCAAGCAGAGGTTGACCGCTCAACCCTTGCTCCCACAGCTCTTCCAAGGCCTTCTGCTGCGCCTGCAGACTCGCTTTCATCACTGATCACTCATACCAATTAGCAGAAAGAACTACACCGCGTCATGATCCTCTTCACCGGTTCGGACACGCACAATCCTCTCAACAGGGATGACGAAAATTTTACCATCTCCGATCTTTCCTGTATTGGCCGCCTCCCTGATTGTGTCGACGACCTTGGCAACCTGGTCCGCCTCTACAACAACTTCGATCTTTACTTTTGGTATAAAGTCAACAACATACTCGGCACCTCGATAGATCTCCTTATGCCCTTTTTGACGACCATACCCTTTCACTTCGTGGATAGTCATTCCTTTTATACCGATCTCGTTAAGGGCGTCTTTCACATCATCAAGTTTAAAGGGTTTAATAATCGCTTCTATTTTTTTCATGGCTTCCTCTTTGAACAACTCATTTATCAATCACAGTCTTCTGCAACAAACAATCTGTCAGCACAACACAGGCTGAGACCTTTACGTCTTTAATTTCATTTAGTTCTATTTGGTCTCAGAATGCTCAGCATAGTCAAGCCCCTCAACTGACAGCACCAGCGGATTTAATTTACATTTTTGTTGTTTATTTTATTTTACGTATCTGCCTTGTAACATAGGCGGAATAATTGTCAAAACATTTTTTAGCTTGTCCGCCGGAATGGTTCCAGTAATTTTTCAGGGATCGTGACAGTATTTGATGTGCCTGGAGAACAACAGGCTCCAGGCGCTCACCAACTGCCCAAATGGTTAGTCAGATGCGGTTAGCCCAGTTTCTCACGATACGAGAAATCGGGCCAGGCTTGGTACATCTATTTTAAAACCATGAGAGAACGTTTACATTTTGGTCATGGGGGGGTATATGTCCTGAAGCATATAGGCCACCAAGAACATACCGATTATTCGCAAAGGACAAACCTGATGAAAGTAAACGAAACCCATTACCGGACAATATGGCCCAAGCCCGACAATAAGGAATGTGTCTGCATCATCGACCAGCGGCACCTACCGCACAAATTTATAATCGAAGAGCTCACAACTTTGGAGCAGGCCACCCGAGCCATAAAAGACATGCATGTCCGGGGTGCCGGCCTGATTGGCGCAACAGCGGGTTTCGGCATGTATCTTGCGGCTGTCACAGCACGGTCAACAGATATTGATAACGAACTGATACTGGCTGGAGATCGGCTCAACAACAGCCGCCCAACTGCAAAAAATCTATCTTGGGCGGTTGAACGGGTGCAAAATGCAGTCAGACAAAAAACAAGCCCCAACGAAAAGATAGCGGAGGCTTATCGTGTAGCATGTCTTATCGCTGACGAAGACGCTGAGTTTTGTAAAAAGATAGGTGAGCATGGCGTATCGATTATTGAGGAGATAAGTAAAAGAAAAAACGGGGCTACCGTTAACATCCTTACCCATTGTAACGCCGGCTGGCTTGCCTTTGTTGACCATGGCAGCGCCACAGCACCTGTTTATGAGGCATACGGCCGGGGCATCGATGTTCATGTATGGGTAGATGAAACTCGTCCCTGGAACCAGGGCGCCAAACTGACAGCCTGGGAGCTTCAGCAGGAAGGGGTTGCCAACACACTGGTAACCGACAATGCCGGAGGCCATCTGATGCAGCGGGGAGATGTTGATCTGGTTATTGTAGGAACGGACAGGACAACCCACACCGGAGATGTTGCCAACAAGATCGGCACCTATCTCAAAGCTCTGGCCGCAAAGGACAACAATATTCCCTTTTATGTTGCCCTGCCCTCTTCGACCTTTGACTGGCAATTGGACAATGGAGCTGATATTCCCATAGAAAAAAGATCAGGAGATGAGATTCTCCGGGTCAGCGGTCTTACAAACGATGGTGATATCATGGAGGTGCTGGTTGGCGCCGAAACAACCCGGGCAGCCAATTACAGCTTTGATGTGACTCCGGCAAGACTGGTTACCGGCCTGATCACCGAGCGGGGCATTGTTCGTCCGGAGAAACAGGCAATTCATAAGCTTTTCCCTGAAAAGCCGGCAAAAGAATAGGAAGGATCTATAGACCAGTCCTTTTTACTGCCACAAAAAGGGATGACGTCCTCGGTTTAGGTTGGAAAAAGCCAATGGATATGATACAGTTGGTACAAAAATCGGTTAGTCGCCGCAACCATAGTAGCATAACGGAATAATTCATCTTACAGAGATGCTATGATCCAGGGGGAAAAGAGGAATTATATCAGGCGGGAGTCTCTCCACCTTCTCGACTATATCGTCATTGATCAATATGGGGTCAGGGGCAGGTACTCAATGGGCCGGACCCTTGATGTCAGTGAAAACGGGATCAAACTTGAAACCAACCAACCCCTTGCCCTGGGGGACACTCTAATCATCACCATTGGCCTGGAAGAAGACCTGATCGACCTGCAAGGTGAAATTGCCTATTCCAAACCGAGATCAGGCCGCCACATCACCGGAGTAGAATTTTCGGAGATCTCTGACGAGGGCAGAAGGATATTCAAAAAATATTCTGAGGCTTTCACTGAGGCCTTTCAGCCGAAACCAAACCACTAAACCCTCCTGGAAACCGGTCACTCCTCTTGTTCCTGTCGGCCAAAATCATCATCATAACGAACAATATCATCTTCACCCAGATAGCTGCCAATCTGCACCTCAATTAATTCCAGGGCGATGGTGCCCGGGTTCTCAAGGCGATGGAGCACGCCTGCTGGGATATAAGTTGACTGATTCTCATGCAGTAGAAAGGTCGAGTCGCCATTGGTTATTCTGGCAGTACCTGTCACCATAACCCAATGCTCGTGCCTGTGATGATGCATCTGCAGCGACAGCCTGGCTCCAGGTTTTACGGTAATGCGTTTCATCTGGTATCTGTCTTGCTCTTCCAAAACAGTGTAGCTGCCCCAGGGACGATAGACCGTCCGATGGTATATATACTCTTTCCGCTGGTCTTTCTTCAGCCGGGCAACGATTTTCTTGACATCCTGAGATCGGCCGAGGGGTGCAACCAGAACGGCGTCATCGGTATCCACTACAAGGGTGTCACTCAATCCAACCGCAGCCACCAGTTTATTACCAGCACGGATCAGACAGTTTGAGTTTTCTTCGCCAACGACATCGCCGCTGCACACATTGCCACTCCCATCCTTTTTGGACACATCCCATAAAGCCTGCCAGGAACCGATATCGGACCATCCCAGGTCGGCGGCAACAACTGCGGCACTATCGGTTTTTTCCATTAACGCATAGTCGATAGAGTTTTCGGGACATCTTTCCATTTCTCCAGGATCAAGCCTGAAAAAGCAGCCGTCCCGGGTCCCGGATTTAACCGATTTTCTCATGCAGCCAAGCATCTCAGGCGCGTGCTTTTCCATCTCTTTTTGAAAATGATGTACGGAAAAGGCAAACATGCCGCTGTTCCAAAAATAATTACCGCTCTCAAGATAACCGGCAGCAGTGGCTGCATCCGGTTTCTCTCTGAACGAGGCAACCCGGCTGCCCTCTCCTTTTTCAATATAGCCATATCCGGTTTCCGGGTAGAGAGGTTGAATTCCAAAAGTTACAATTGCGCCGCTTTCGGCCAGCTCAGACGCCTGGTTAACCGCATTGCGGAACTGGTTTTCTCGTGTGATCAGATGATCTGCCGGTAAAACGAGCATAACAACGTCATCATCGCTCTGCATCGAGCAATATTCCACAGCCGCACAGGCGGCCGGCGCCGTGTTTCGGCCAATCGGTTCGAGAATAATCGTATATTGGTCTGATTCATCCAGCTCTTCCATCTGGCTCCTGGCAATGAATCGATGTTCCTCCCCAACAACCACCAGGGGCGGCATAGCATTCTCCAATTTAAGAACACGCAGAAGCGTTGTTTGCAATAACGACGTGTTTTCAGTTAACTGTAGAAGCTGCTTTGGATACAACTCCCGTGACAGTGGCCATAATCTGGAGCCGGTTCCTCCGGCCAGAATAACTGGTTGAATAGTACTCACTTGCACCCTCGCTTTTATCCTCTTGTTAGTCGGCGGATCAGTCGGCGGCAAATATATCCATCATGATCGCAAAACCGCCTTGTTCCAACATATAATAATTATACCATATCTTTCAAACAGCCTGAAAATATCAAGTGTGCTGCTTAATAATTGTCAACAGTTCTTCGGTTCTTCGTTTGAGCAGTTCTCGATCGCCCCTGCTTTCCACATTAAGGCGTAAAAGTGGCTCGGTGTTCGACTTACGCACATTGAATCGGTAATTGTCAAAGGAGACGGACAGACCGTCCACAAGCTCCACTTCTCCGTGGCTGTAACGCTGCCTCAACGCCTCTATTACGTCATCCGGATCATCAACAACCGAATTAATTTCTCCGGAAACGGGAAATGAAGAGACCATATCTT
>CAZLGM010000078.1:0-13731 GCA_964558875.1 uncultured Desulfocapsaceae bacterium | reverse complement strand
AACAATGCACAGTAGATTTTATTTATCTTTATTGCTGGTTGCTTCGGTCGTGGTACTTGGTTTTATGGGCCTGGCAACATTTAGGGAAATGTCGACGGAGTGGCAGCAGCATCAGGCCGAGTATAAGGATTATCTTATTACAAATGCCAAGGATGATGCCGCCAAGAAAAGAGCGGAGAGGATTGAAACCGGAATACGGCAGGTATTTATCTCCAGTCTGAAGAAGGCTGATCGTTGTACCAGCTGTCATATCGGGGTCGAAAATCCGATGATGACCAAGGTTGACCATCCGTACAAGGTCCATCCTGGTAACTTCCTGGAGAATCATTCGGTGGCCAAGTTCGGTTGCACCATCTGCCATTACGGACAGGGGCGCGCCACCAATAAAAGCGAGGCCCACGGTGGTGAGCGGGGTGAAAACTACTGGGATTATCCGGTTATTCCTGCCAAATATGTCCAATCCGCCTGTGCCAGATGTCACGATATGAAGATGTTGGCCGATGAAGGTATGACCAACGTCGTCAAAGGTGAACAGCTTTTCAGAGAGAAAGGCTGTCAGGGCTGCCATAAGGTTAAAGGTGTCGGTGGTGATCTTGGAAAAGAACTCGATGGTATCGGCTCGCAACCTCTCCATTACTTCCCTATGGGACACGTGAAAGGCAAACTGACCGCCTATAATTGGATCAAACAGCACTTTGATGATCCACGGGAAATCGTGCCGACCAGTGAAATGAAAGTAACCTTGAAGGGTGATGAAGCCGATCAGTTGACAACGTATATGTTCTCCATGAGATCGGATGAAATACCTTCGAAATATAAGCTGATTAAGAACCTGCCGACCACAGACAGAAGCGGCAAAGAGCTGTACGCCATTTTCTGTTCGGCCTGTCACAGTGATGGCAAAACTGCGGTATTCGAAGAGGTGTTCGACCGTTCTGTTCCAGCTATTACAAATCCCGATTTCTTAAACAAAATCGATGATAAGACTTTAAGAGTCTTTGTTGACGAGGGTCGTACTGGTACCCAGATGACCGCTTGGAAACATACAGCTTCCGGTGTGAAGAAGGAAGATGTCGATAAGATCATGGCTTATCTCTCTCAGAACAGAAGCGAGACCGTTGAGCCTTTCAGCTACGCCCAGTTCCAAAGGGACCCAGAGAAAGGCAAGGCCATCTATGACAGACGATGTAGCTTTTGTCATGGTGAAAAAGGAAAGGGCGGTGGTCGTAAGCTTGGTCTGAATTTAAGAAATGATGCTGTTCAAAAAATCGTTGATCCCTCATTTCTTGCCACAACCGTGCGTAACGGCAGGAAAGGGACACCGATGCCGGCTTTTGGAACCGAAGGTGAGGGGCTGACTGATCAGCAGATCGCCGACGTAGTTGGTTATGTCAAAACTCTGGGCAAGAAGTAGAAGAGACCCGTACAAGATGAAATTGTATTTTGGAGGACTATACGTGAACCTGTTTACATTAAGGGCATTATTATCGGCTCTTCTTTTCACATCATTACTGTTCCCTTTCTCAGCGATTGCTCAAGAGCAGCAGATGACTGAAGAGGAGGAGGAAGCAGCATATGAGGCCCAGCTTAAACTGGGAGAGGAATATTACAGCGTTAACTGCCGGATGTGTCACGGCAAAGATGGGGACGGCAAAGGCTTTGTTGCCACCATCAAGTACGCGGAGAAAAAAGGCCGGGTACTGACAACCTATCCCCGTGACTTTACTGTGGGTCTGTATCGTTTTCGTTCAACATCAACCGGTTGTCTGCCGGATGACCAGGACTTGAAAACTACCATCAAAGGCGGGATTACCCAATCCTTTATGCCTCCTCAGGATGGCATCAGCGATGAGGAACTGGCCGCTATTGTTGAATATATCAAGACGTTCTCCCTGCGGTTTGAAGATGAGGATCCCTGTGACGTCATTGCAGCTAAAAAGCCGGGGTATGTCGGATCAGATAAATCCATCGACAAAGGAAAAGTCGTATATAACGACATGAAATGCTGGGAATGTCATGGCCAACTTGGGGCGGGAGACGGACCTAAGTCATTGGATATTAAAGATGACTGGGGACAGCAGCTTCTGCCGTTCGACTTTGTGACCGGTGAGCTCAAGCGTGGATCAACTCCTGAAAATATCTATATGACCTTCACCGCAGGCCTCGACGGTACCGGTATGCCTTCATATGAGGACTCCCTGTCTGAAGAGCAGAGATGGAACCTTGTTTCCTATACTCTGAAACTTATGGGCAAGATTGGCGCTAATAAGGATGCTGGAGGTCATTAACCTCTACTAAAAATAAAAAACCGGTTGGAAGATCGGCCGGTTTTGGAATACGTGCAAACTCAATTGAGAGATAGATAAAAAGAACAAACGGAGGATGGTATGAAAAAACTTATTTTATCACTTATCGTTATGGCTCTTGTCATTCCGGCTACAAGTGCTGATGCCAGGAAAAGAAAGAGATATGAAGTTGTTGATGTAACCAGTGGCGGCTCCATTGTTGGAACCATTAAAGCTGCTGAAAAAGTGGCCGATCCGGTAATGAAAGTCGAGACCAAGAAGCCTGAAGAGGTCAAGCTCTGTGGAGCCGAATTCAAGATGAACAAATATCTTATCGGCGCTGACATGGGTGTTCAGAATGTTGTTGTAGCAGTCACCAACGCCAAGAAAGGTAAAGCCATGCCCACTGAGAATATGGTCGTGGATAATGTTAAGTGCCAGTTCGTACCGCTGGTTGGAATTGCCTATAAGAAAACCAAATATGTGATCAAGAACAGTGATCCGGTTTTTCATAATACTTCAATAGGCCTCATGCTTAAAGGGAAGCGTTCTACAGTCTACAACCTGGCTCTGCCCAACCAGAACCAGGTAATTGAAAAGCCGGTCAAACGTACCGGTCTGCAGAATGTAAAGTGTGATGCCCATCCGTGGATGCGGGCATACATTTATGCAGCCAAGAATCCCTATGCTGCTCTCACCGGTGCTGACGGCAAATTTGAGATCAAAGATCTCCTGCCTGGTACCTATAAGGTGATGGTATGGCACGAGGGTTTTGGCGAAGAAATGAAGACTATTGAGGTAAAAGCGGGGGAGGCAACTACCCTAAACCATACTTTTGCTAAAAAGTAGAACGGAAACAAGGAGGGGAAAATGACGTTCCAAATTAAAGGAAAATCTATTTTTCTGTTGGGCTTCTTCTCTCTGCTGCTGGTAAGTGGCCTAACACTTATCAGTGCAGGAGATGCGAGTGCCGAGGAGGCCATGCCGGGCAAGCCTGTTTATGAGGCGAACTGTGCAGTCTGTCATGGAGTCCAAGGCGACGGAAAAGGGATGGTCTGTTCAAATACGACCATCGAAGGCGGCAAACAGTCGATTACGACCTTTGCCCGGGATTTTACAGTTGGTGTGTTTAAGTTCCGCAGTACTTCCACCGGCTGTCTGCCGTTGGAAAAGGATCTGAAGGATACCATCAACAATGGAATTCCAAAGGCGTTTATGCCGTCATTTGCGGATCTTTCCGAGCAGGAAAAGAACGATGTTATTGAATATATCATGACTTTTTCGGAAAGGTGGTATGACGAAGATCCGTGTGAAGAAATCGTCATCTACAAACCCGGTTATGTGGGAAGCCCTGAATCTGTAAAAATGGGTGAGCAGGTCTACAAGAACATGAAATGTTGGGAATGTCATGGCGAGACCGGCAAAGGTGACGGACAAAAAGCGGCTGAACTCAAGGATGACTGGGGTAACAAGATTGTGCCTTTTGACTTTACATCCGGAGATCTCAAGCGTGGAACATCAGCTGAGGCAATCTACATCACTTTCTCAAGTGGACTGGATGGAACCGGTATGCCATCGTATGAGGATACCCTCAAAGAAAAAGAGCGATGGGATCTGGTTTCCTACACCTTGAAACTCATGGGAAGAAAATGAGAATTCGAACGGATATAAAAATCAATAAAGGAGGCACAACTATGAAAAAGCGGCTCTTGTCGTTTAAAACTTTCAGGTACACAGCCGTCTGCCTGTCAGCCTTTTTCATGGCTTCCCTTGTCATTGGCACCACTGTAACAGAGGTGTTGGCCAAAGACGGAAAGGCAGTCTATGAAGATCATTGCATCAGCTGCCATGGGGCAAATGGTGATGGCAACGGCGCAGGCGCTCCTGACCTGCTGATAAAACCCAGAAATTTCACCTTGGGTGTATATAAATTTAAATCAACCATGGGTAACTCAATCCCGACCGATGCTGACTTGAAAAAGTCCATTCATAACGGTCTGCACGGTTCATCCATGCCGAACTTCAGATTACTGACTGATGCAGAAAAAGATGCTTTGGTCACTTATATTAAATCCTTTTCTCAAAGGTTCACAAAAGAGCAACCGGGAAAAGCCTATGCGGCGCCTAAAATTCCCGGTTTTGTCGGCACAGCCGATTCAATGAAAAAAGGAGAACAGATCTTTGCTAAGAAGTGCCAGATGTGTCACGGAACCAAAGAGAACATTCCTGATGTGAAGTTCGCCTTAATGTGGCCGGGAGACAAAGGCTGCAGCGATATGATTCGTCCTGCCGACTTTACAGGAGGGGCAATCAAAAGAGGAGTAAAGGTTGAGGATATTTACATGTCCATTACCGCGGGAGTAGAGAACACACCGATGATCGCTTTTGCTAATCAGCTCAGCGAAGATGACAGGTGGAATCTCGTCTCCTATATTCTGGATTTTATGGGCAAGGGAGGTAAATAATGTCTAATCAAAACAATGGGCTTGTAAACTACACCCTCATAAAGTTTCATATTTTCTTTGCGATGCTTTATCTTGTTGTAGTCATGTTAATGGGACTGATTTACTCCCTTCAACTGCTGCAACTCAATCCGCTGCCGGAGTGGTACTGGCTGTCGGCTGGTAAGCTTCGCATGATCCATACCAATGGGGCCGTCTACGGCTTTATTACCAACGGCTTCTTGGCCGGTATGTATTGGGCTGTGCCGCGTCTTTGCGGGTACAGAGTGCTCAATGAAAAACTTATTGGCTGGTTCCTGGCCATTGCTCTGCAGGTAGCCGTTCTTGGTACCGTCGTTCTGATCCTGTTCTTTGACATGGCTCAGGCAGTTGAGTGGGGCGAGACTCCCAAGATTCTGGATCCGATCATTACAGCCTGGCTGGTTGTTCTGTGTATCCAGTTCATCGTACCGATCTTCAAGGCCGGTAAAGATCGTCCGCTCTATGCGGCCAACTGGTACATGATCATTGGTCTGGTCTGGGTTATCATGGTTTATTTCATGGGCAACTTCATACCAGAATACTTCATTCCTGGTGTGGCCGGAGCAGCTGTAACCGGTACCTGGATTCATGACGCCGTTGGACTGTACGTTACTCCCATCGGCTGGGGTCTTATGTACTATTTTGTTCCCGTTATGCTGAGAAAACCGATCTGGAGCCACGCTCTGTCACTGCTCGGCTTCTGGGGGCTGGCATTCTTCTATCCGCTCCAGGGTGTTCACCATTACCTCTGGAGTCCGATTCCAATGTACGCTCAGTATGCAGCCGTTATTTGTACTGTTGTTCTTGAGCTTGCTGTTATTACCGTTATCGTTAACTTCCTGATGACCCTGCGCGGCGATGCCGACAAACTGAAGTCCAATATGGCGATCAGATGGGTCTTCATCGGAACAATCAACTATGCTATTACCTGTCTGCAGTGTGCGTTCCACGTTCTGCTGACAACTCAGAAAGTCATCCACTTTACCGACTGGGTACCCGGCCATGCGCATCTCATCATGTACGGAACCTTCGGATTCTGGATTATGGGTTTCTTCTCATACCTCTGGCCCAAAGTCTTTGGTAAAGAGTCCTACTCTAAAAAGCTGGATGAATACGCATTCTGGCTGGTCTGCATCGGCCTCGCCGTCATGTGGGGTGACCTGCTTGCTGCCGGCCTGATTCAGGGATTCAACTGGTGGGGTCTGACTCACTTTATGGATACCCTCAGAAACGTAACTCCATACTGGTTTGTCAGAATGCTGACTGGTGTTGCCATTTTCGGTGGGGTTCTGCTCTATGTTGTTAACATGTTTAAAACCGCAACCAGCGGCAAAGACGTGCAAACTGAGGGAGGTGTAGCATGAGTAATGGAAAAGGACCAATTCATGAGCGATTCGCTCTCATCTTCCTCTTTGTAGGATTTGGGCTATTCGCTTTCGGTACCTTCTGGCAGGCGGTATCGCCATGGTTGTCCATGAAGCATATCCCCTATCAGAAGATGGAAGATCTGGCTAAGAATCCTCATCCTGAGTTTTTTCAGATTGCCAGAGATTATCCGGTTGAATTCAAAAAGGCTTTTGGTGATGTTGCCAATGAAAAGACATTTATTAAAGCTATGGAGGCCGGTAAAGCTGCCTATATTGCTGAGGCCTGTTGGCATTGTCATTCGCAGTATGTGCGTCCTGTATCAAAGGAAGAGGAACGGTATGGAAAAGTTTCCTATCCTTCGGAATATCAGAATGCCATGCATCTGCCGCAGTTGTTAGGTACAAGAAGGGTTGGACTTGATCTTTCCCGTGAGTCAGGTCAGCATTCAAATGACTGGCATCTGGCTCATTTCAAGAATGCAAGATCCATCACCCCTGATTCTGTAATGCCCAACTATCCCTGGTTTTTCGATAAGGATGGGAAACCCAATGCTAAGGGTTTAGGTGTTACCATTTATATGCAATGGCTTGGTAGCTGGGTTGATAACGGCAAATACCAGCTGAATGCAAGCAAGTAGGAGGAAATCATGACATTAAGAGATAAAATTATTACCATTATTATGGTACTCTTTGTCATTCTCCCCGGTGGAATCAGCTTCATTTCTAAAATGATAGCGTATAGCAAAGTTGAGCTTGTAGAAGATGGACTGGCAGGGTTTGCCCTGCCGTTCATCAACTACATCTTTGTTGCCCTGGGGTTTGTGGCGCTGTTCGTCTGGGCCTTTTTTATGGGACACTTCAGAAATATCGAGCAGCCCTCATTTGACATGCTCAATCGCGAGAAGTCCTTTGACGACTGTGACGAAGAATTGAAACAAAAAGGAGAATTCGGATATGGATCAGCAACAAAAAGTGTCTGAGTATCTTGGTTATTCCGGCGGTAAAGGATATGTCTGGGTAGCAATAATCGTTATTCTTATGGTAGGTCTGACGGTCAATTATATTTTCAGGTACCATAATCCGGACTATGCCAACTGGAATGTAAAGAATCCGGATGCAGATAAAATTATATGGCAAGCCGAGAAGAAGATAGACCCGAACATGAACAAATAGGCTGCTATCAATGCGGCCTGCCGGTTCCCAGACGTAGCAGAGCCTATGAAATAGACGGCAATTCCGCCTATTTCTGTTGCACCGGCTGCTACCTGGTTCAGAAAATAACCGGCACAAAAGGAGAGGAAGGTGTTAGCCAGATCCTTCTCGGTAAGTTCGGGCTGGGACTGATCCTCTCCATGAATGTTTTACTGATGAGTATGCCGCTGCATGTTGCGGCGGCATCCTCATCCACCATTGTTATCCCACCGGCCCTCGCGGTCGCCCTTAAATACCTGCTTCTTTTTTTCTCCATTCCGGTCATGCTGGTTTTGGGGATCCCTATCGCAAAATCATCAATCGATTCAATTCGTGCCGGAGAGGTCGGTACCGAATTGCTGATTCTTATCGGTGCCCTGGCCGCTTTTGCCATTTCCGCCAAAGCAACGCTTACCGGTGAGGGGGAGATCTATTTTGAAACGGCAACCATGATTTTGACCCTTTTTACCCTAGGCCGATATATCGATTCAAAGGCAAAACATAGAGCCTCTGAATCGATTAAAGGGTTATCGTCATTGGTGCCGAACGTAGTCACCAAAATCTTTGGTGATGGTAGAAAAGAAACCGTTGAGAGTGAGACCGTTACCATAGGGGATAAGGTATTGCTCAGGCCGGGGGAACGTATACCGCTGGACGGTGTCATTATTTCCGGCGAAGGCTCGGTCGATGAATCTTTTTTAAGCGGTGAGTCAAAACCGGTCGTCAAAACACGTGATATGGAAGTCTTTGCCGGTTCAATCAATCTCGATGGAACCCTGACCCTTGAGATTCGCAAACCCGCTGAAGAATTCCTGGTTAAAAAAATCGAAAAACTAATGGAAAAGATACGGGCGAACCCGTCTGCAATAAACCGAATCAGTGATCGGTTGGCAGCACTGTTTATTCCCGTTATCGGTACCCTTGGGATATCAGTATTTGGATATCTGACCATCACCGGAGATATGCATGAAGGATTGATGAGAATGCTGGCTATTCTGCTTATATCATGTCCCTGTGCTTTCGGCATAGCTGCCCCCATGGCCATCTGGCGTGGGCTTGGTCTGGCAGCCGAAAAAGGTGCTATTATCATGGGGGCCGATATTCTCGAAGGGCTTGCCAAACTCAAAACCGTCTTTTTCGATAAAACCGGTACCCTGACTACTGATACTCCAGCAGTCAAGGCGATCCTCACTAATGGCACCAGGGATGAGAATGAGTTGCTCAGCATTGCAGCGGGGTTGGATATTCACTCGACACACCCGCTGGCCAGATCACTGGTTGAAGAGTCGCAAAAAAGAGATCTTGTTCTGCAGGAAGCTCAGGATGTTATCAACAGGCCAGGACTGGGTATTGAGGGAAAAATTGGAACCAACATCTATTTCCTTGGCTCAAAAAACTGGATTCAGTCAAAAGCAGCTGATAACAAGCATCCTCTTTTTCAGAAGAGCTTTGACGAAGGTGAAAGTTCCGGTCTTATTTTCTTATTGGAAAACGATGAGGTTATCGGTGGTTTTGTGTTCAGCCAGGCGTTAAGAGAAGGCGCTGCAGAAGCTCTTGAGCAGATTAAACAGTTGGGGATTCGAACCGTTGTTTTAACCGGTGATGATGAAAAGGGCGCGCTGGGTATCAAGAATCGTCTTAATCCTGATGAGATCAAGTGGCGTCTGTTGCCAGAAGATAAAGCAAAAGAAATTAAAAAGACGAAACCAGAAATCATAACAGCTATGGTTGGAGACGGAGTCAATGACGCACCGGCCCTGGAGGCTGCCCATATCGGTATTGCCATGGGCTGCGGCACTGAACTCACCAGAGAGTCCGCCAAGGTTAATCTGCTTGGTGATGATTTGAAAATGATTCCATTCTTAATTGGGTTATCAAAGAAGGTTCGTAGAAAAGTGATGGTTAACTTTTTTTGGGCCTCTTTTTACAATATTATTGGTGTATTTTTAGCAGTAATTGGTGTAATAACACCACTGTTCGCTGTGATGGCAATGATCCTCAGCAGCCTGATGGTAATCGGCAATACGTTAAGGAAATATTGATCACAGCAGCAACCCATCCGCATTGAGAGAATAGTACTAAATAACGGTTTTCGAGTATCAGGAAGTAAGACTCGTAGTCTCAGATACTAAGAGGTTGTTGTCATCATGGGATCAGCTTCTGTGCAAATGATTATAATCTCGATGATGTTCTGTATGGTGGAGTTTTCCTAAGGGAGGAGTATGGAAAATAGGCAGAAAAAGAAATCACCTCTGGAATATCTGATTGTTTTAATCTTATTGATTGTATTTGCCGTATTTGGAGCGCGTATTTACCATATTTTTAAGGGTTCCCTGGCCAAGATTCAGTCTGGCCAATCGGAGCAGAGCGGGGAAAAATGCCCGATGAAAAGCGGTGGTGTCAAACTTGAGCCTTCCCAGTCTTCTCAACCGGGACTAAAACAGCCGATTGAAAAGTAATGTTATACTGAAGGTAAACGATTGAAGTTCATGGAAGGGTGTGTTATTTTCGACATATACACAAAAGAAGACTGATTGAGTAATGTGAAACTTTAACCATCCTAATAACAATGACTTTTCAAACAGCAAGACGGTTAGGGCAGGCAGCAGCACTGGTGCTCATGTGCGCCATACCGATTTTTGATATTTTTCGCTTTGATATCACCAACAACGAATTTCATCTTTTTAGACAGGTCTGGTCATTTACTCCCCAGGGCGATTACATATCAGGTGCAGGAGGAGATGCAAAGAACTTTGTTTTTAAGGCTGTATTGCCGGCCTGGTTTATCCTGCTTTCCGTACCGTTTTGGGGGCTAATACTTGGCAGAATGGTTTGCGGCTGGTTCTGTCCAATGGGTGCAATGTTGGAATCTGGTGACTTTTTCAACCGAAACATAAAAAGGATAACAAAAGGAGGGGGGATAAATATCATTGCAGGAATATCGACGGCTACTCTGTTGGTCGTTTGCCTGGTTACGGTGGGCATTTTGCTCTCCTGCTACTTTATCCGACCATCGGAGATCTATCAACAGGTCACCACACTGTCTATTACACCTCTGTTGATGGTGACAACCCTGTTTAACGCTGGTGTTATCTTTTGCTCCTATACTTTCGTCAGAAGGTTGTTCTGTAGTTATGTTTGCCTTGCTGGAGTTTTTCAGGTACTACCGGCAGTGGCTAGTCCTTTCTCATTCAGAGTCAGAGTTGATAAGAAGAACATGAGAAACTGTTCAAACTGTAAGGCGTGCGAGGATGTCTGCTTTATGGGAATCAGGCCGCGGACGATGATGAAAAAAGTGGATCCGAAATGTGTTGCTTGTGGTAATTGTATTTCCGCCTGTACTCAGGAGCTTGGCAAGCAGGATAAGCTGTTCAGCTATGGCTTTGGACGGATTAAATAAAGCGTAACTCTTTAGCTGCACCCCAACTTTGAACGATCAGGCTTTTCGGCATATCTGGTTGTATAGCCAAAAAGCCTGCTTGTCCAAATTTGGGGCACATCTAAAGAGTTACTAGAGTTAATTTGTGATATATTTAACCTTGTAAATTAAGTAGTTAAAATAAAAAGCTACACAGTTGTGAGAGTAATGTCCGAGGAAAAGAAACAGAAGGAAATGAAGCGGTTTAAAATACTAATGCTTGTTGTTGCCGCTTTTGCCGCCCTGTTTCCTCTCTATCAGTGTGCCCATATGTTTACACAGCTTTAGTCGACCGTCCTGCCTGTTTCCGATTATGACGGGAGTTTGGGTATACAGAAACGAAAGAAGAAGGTGACAATAATTGGCAGAAAGGTTAGAGAAAACGAGATAACCGCTGCCGCCTTGGATGCGGCATAAGCCAGATAATACCTTGACCAGGGAACGGCAACGGACAGGATAAGGATACAAAATACTTCAAAGGCGAAATTAGTCGTGGAAACGCCATCGCCGACATCGAGCCACCAGAGGAGAAACCAGAGCGGCATACCGATGAGCGGATAAACATAATCCCACCAGGTTACCCGGAAACGGTTTTTGGAAATGACCGGTGGGATCATTGCTACCGCTGAAAGCATCATGTAGAGGACGATAAAAGAGATTACCAGCTCATTAATTGCCATGCTCATAGTGTGTCACTCCTGGTCCGTATGTTTTGTGTATATGTTTTAATGAAAACATCTTAATATCATTCGATTCCCGTTACCAGGGAAATATTGTTAGTCAAACTGAGTGAGGAACGTTATATGACGATTGAAGAGATATTGCAAGTTGAAGCGATCATGAAAGTACCGGGATATATCGTTTTTATCCTGTCCATCATTTTA
Organism: uncultured Desulfocapsaceae bacterium; assembly: GCA_964558875.1. GTDB lineage: Bacteria > Desulfobacterota > Desulfobulbia > Desulfobulbales > Desulfocapsaceae > CAZLGM01. The sequence continues at coordinate 2,103 of CAZLGM010000078.1, read as the reverse complement.
ATATCTGCTGTAACTCCTCTACTGTTCAGCAAAGGAAGAATGAAAATTACTCTGTGGGACTATGCGTTTCCAGTTTCTGGTCCGGCGCTTTGGATTGCACTTGCTTTATTTCATGTGGGGAGTGAAATCTCCAATAACAATTTTCTTCTGGAGTTATTTGGCGTGTTGATGGTGTCAATTACAATGCCATGGGCACGTTTTGCTGTTCTTTACATGAAGTCCAAGGCCACTCCGACAATCTCCTTTTTATTGACACTTGCCCCAATGGCTATGGCTCTTGTTTTACGGTTGACAACCGGCACATTGCCCGATTAGAAAACAATATCATCGACACAAGCGCCTATTTTCCTGAAAGAACGACCGAATTACCGGTAGATGGTTTGCTTGTTTACCGGAATTATCTGAAGAAGCGGGGGCGACCTACTTGTTACTGTTTCAAAACACCTTTGTTGTTATCTGTCTGTTGACGGTTCTCACAATCTCCATGATTGTGCCGATCCTGCTCTGCCGAAAAAGGATTAAGGTCACCTGGTGGGACTATACGTTTCCTTATCTTGGCGCTCCTCTCTGGTTTGTTCTGCGTGAAATCGGCTTTGGCGACACAGTTACCATTTCAAATCTGCTGGTTGAAATGTTCCTGGTTCTTATGGTCTCTGAATTAGCTTCCTGGATTCGATACGGACTGAGCTTTACCCAGTCAAGATTCTGGGAAAGGGTTTCCTTCGTTCTGACGTTCTCACCGATAGCTACAGCAATTTTTGTTCGCTGGGTCATGCCTGAATTACCGGCTTAGGGCCTGTAAGGGAATAACATGTCTGATATTGCACTTGGATTTGGTTTATATTTGACTGTTGTGATTGAGAAAAACCGCAGGCCTAGTTGGGCTACGTTGAGGATTGTTCGCAATCACAACAGTCAAAGATGGGCCGAAGGCAAGATGAAAGATTGGTCATGTTATTTTCTTACAAGCCCTTAATCAGGACATCAACAATGTCTGCCAAACCGCATAAACAATTTAATTGGTGGATAACTACCGGTCTGAGGTTTGGTGTAATCGGTTTAATGATTGTATATTTTTCAGGTTCAATTTTTGCCAATGGGTTGATTAATAAGGGCATATCAGTTGGTGATGCAAGTGGAAAAAAAGGCGCACAAGTCGGCAAAGAAGTTGTTCTTGAGATTGGTCCAAAACCGATAAAAACAATGAAAATTCTGTCTTTCCAGGTCAGTCTGAGCGGGTATCAGGAGCCTAAAAAAATCCTGATCGACCTTTCCATGCCGGATATGTTCATGGGAATCAACAGATTTTATCTAAAGCGCAAAGCACCAGGATTGTATGCAGGGCAGCGTATCATACCGACCTGTCCGACCGGTAAAACCCAGTGGCTGGCAAAGGTGGTCATCGACCACTCCGTTGCCAAGGAAGTGTTGTTTCATGTTCAAAACTGATTCGGTCTATCTGCTTATTTTCGCCTCGGGGTTCTTTGGAGGTTTTGGCCATTGCATCGGCATGTGCGGTCCGATTGTCGCCTCTTATTGTGTGGTTATGGAGGAAAAACGTTTTTTACCACATTTCCTCTACAATTACGGGAGGATAACCACTTACATTCTTCTTGGTGGTTTGATGGGTTTTTCCGGAGCTTTTCTTGGTTCCATCGAATCACTGCAACTTGTGCAAAAAGCCGTGATGATCGTCGCCGGTATCGTTATCATCGTGATCGGTTTGGGGTTGGCCGGTTGGCTGCCCTTTTTTGATCGATTTCGCCAGTCGGGTGGAGGCAAATTCAGCCAGCTCTTTTCAGGATGGGTGAAGAACATCTTTGCCGGTAAACTACCGGTGGGTGCTTTTTATCCTATGGGGATGGTTTTAGGCTGTATTCCCTGCGGTCTTGTTTATGCGGCTCTTATCACCACGGCAACTGCAGGCATGGAAGCTGAAAATGAACTGATGGGGCTTATGCAGGGTTTTCTGTTGATGCTGCTGTTTGGTCTAGGAACCATGCCTTCACTTCTCCTGTTCGGCCGCTTAATCAATGTGATCAGTGTACGAATGAGAGAGAATCTCTATAAACTTTCAGCCGTGTTTATGGTTATTATGGGAAT
>CAZLGM010000077.1:0-13793 GCA_964558875.1 uncultured Desulfocapsaceae bacterium | reverse complement strand
GCTTTTCCTCATCAAAGAAAACGATTGCCTTGTCGTATACCTGTTCCGTATCATGCTGCATACTAAATGAAGCCGTTTTCCAGCCTTCCCAGCTTTTCAGCTGCTTTGTTATCAGTTGTTTTTCCGTACTATCCAATTTGTCGATGACAACCGGAATCTGTTTACGGATGGATTGAACAGAGCTGTAAAAAAATATCTGAAAATTATCATGGAGCCCGCGATGTTCCATGAACTCCTGGTTGTCATAAAGCGACTGTTTATTGTTACTATTAAACCGATCAAGGCTTTTACGGATAAGCTCTTCATTGAATGACACCAGAATAAGTTCATCAACTTTAGTTGTAGCCAGTTTTTCTCCGTCTTCAAGATGATGAATCTTAATAGTCCTTCCACCATACTTTGTGCTGGTCTGCTTTGTTCCTTCCAGGTTCAAACTGCTTATAAGGTCAATAATGCTTGAACTCAATTTAGGTTCAAGGATAAACAACAGCCGTTTTTTAATTTCGGAAAGCGGTGAACCAATGGCTTCATCCTTGTAAGGAATAAACGAAACAACCACTTTTTTGGAAAGAAGCTGTTTATATAACTGACTATTCAGAAAGTCATTGACCTCATTTCGAAAATCCACAAAGGCAGGATAGTGGGATTCGTAGATATCAAATTCCCTGAAGAGCTTCTCATAGTTGATCGATTCGAAGGTCTTGCCAAGTCTTGATTCGTGAAAAAAATTGATGGATTCTTCGAGGTCCCGGTGTTCAAGGTAGATTGAAGTTGTTGCCGGTAGAAAATGGGATGGGTCAATACCAACCTCTTCCTCACGAAGAATAAAAAAAAGACAAGATACCACCAGGAACAGCAGGAGTAAAAACAGAATGGTTTTTTTCATAAAATTATCGTATATTTAGACAGTTACAGAAGAACGGCAAGGATGGTTGCGGCTTTATTTTACCTCTTTCTCGTAAATTTACCAGAAATATGCACACTGGATTTAATTTAGGTCGATTACTTTGGAAGAATATTTATTTGGCAGGGTCGTAACAGTATTAGGGGGGAGACAGGAATATCTATTATATATTTTTCCTGTACGATTTACTTGACTATTGTTTTTATAGAAACCCTATAATCTTGAGCAAAAGTAACGTTTTCATTGGATCCTAAAAGAATTACCTTTCAAAGTACTGCTTAAGGTTATTTGGGCTGATCCTGTTTCTGTCAGTAGATGGAAAAAAACAAAGAAACTACCTTTTAAGACCTATAAAAACATGGCAGAACTGTTTATAAGACAGTGCTCAAGTCTGCTTTAGCCACCTTATGAGCATGTTTTGTAAGCAGAAAGCAGCATCAGGTGGTTTACAAAAATATTCAAGATATATATGCTGCTATCATGAGCAATCAACTTTTCAGAGAGTTAGTCAGCTGTTGCATCTATAAAACTTGGTCGGATTCCATGATTTAAGAATGTATGAAATGATCTCCTCATCTCTGTTTAAACTACTGTGCACCTTTTTTTTATACCTTGCTGCAGGTTATCTGCTTGCGGGTTGTGATGGCACAGTCAATGAAGACAAAATAATTGATCTGGAAAAGCTCCAGCCCCTGCCGACCCTTCAAACCGAACAGTCTGCCAATACACTGAAAATAGCTGTAGCAGCCATTATTTCTCCCCAGGGAACCATCCAATCCTACCAACCGTTTCTCCGTGTATTGGAAAAAATAACCGACAGAGATGTAGTTCTGGTTCAGCGAAAAACCTATCAGGAGGTAAACAATCTCCTTATTCGCAATGCTGTTGATGTGGCTTTTATCTGCACCGGAGCCTATGTGAGGCAAAAGGAATACATGCAACTTTTAGCCATACCGCAGATCAATGGTAAAAAAACCTACCGTTCTCTGTTAATTGTTCCTAGATCTTCTCAAATTAATACTTTTTCAGACCTGCAAGGTAAAGTGTTTGCTTTTACCGATCCACTATCCAATACCGGATATCGTTACCCTTTGACTCTTCTAAAAGCACTTGGAGAGACACCAGAAAGCTATTTTTCGCGTACAATTTTCACTTTCAGTCATGACCGGTCAATTGATTCGATTATTGACGGAATCGCTAATGGTGCAGCGGTAGACAGTATTATTTACGACTTTTTCCAAAAACGTGATCCATCAGTTGAAGCGAAGACACGAGTCATTAAAAAATCTCGGAAATTCGGTATGCCGCCAGTGGTTGTGCCCCGCTCTACGACCCCAGCGCAGAAAAAATGGCTAAAGGACATCTTTTTTCAAATTCATAATGACCCTGAAGGCCGTAAAGCTTTGGATATCATGGGTGTGGATAGATTTGTTGAAGCTGATCCTGATTGCTACTATTTTTAGGCAACAGGCATGGGAAAGTTTCATCATGTCATAAAGACCTCACTTCTCAGCGTTCCTCTTCGTTTTAAAATTCTTGGCCTGGCTTTAGGACTTATTCTTCTTTTCGGAACAGTAACTGTTTTTAGAATCCAACAGGAGGTTAACAAAAACATTAACTTTATCCTTCAGGAAGAAAGCCGTTTCATTGCCAGTGAACTCTCATACCAATCACGCGACTTTCTACTTATCAATGACCTGTTCGGCCTGACAAATATCCTTAAAAATACAACTCTCAACCGACCAAATCTCAGATACGCTTTCGTTGTCGATCATCGCAACAATATTCTAGCTCACACCTTTGGTAGCGGCTTTCCAATTTCTTTGCTTGAAGTCCATGTCCCATTCAAGATTGGCGACGAACCAAGCGTCAGTCGTCTAAGTACCAATGAAGGTGCTGTCTGGGATACATGGATGCCTATTTTCCCTGATGGAGATAAAATAATACGGATAGGTGTAAAAGAAGAAAATATGCGCAATAGGTTGTCATTGCTCATTAATGCACTGATCAGAAACACCGTTTTTATTGCTATAACAGGCATCTTTCTGGCCTTAATGCTCACTTGGCTGATAGCCAGGCCTGTTAATCAACTATTGCAAGCTACTCGAAAAGTCAGAAAGGGTGACTATTCTGTCTCATTAGTTGCCGAGTCTCGCGATGAAGTCGGCAGGTTGATCGACGGTTTTAATGAAATGGTTGAGGAACTTAGAATTGCAGACAAGGCCAGAGCTGAAAAAGAACTTCTCCAGCGGGATTTTCTCCAGCGGCTTATTGCCGCCCAGGAAAACGAAAGAAAGCGAATTGCTCGTGAACTGCATGATCAGACAGGCCAGGCCCTGGCGTCATTTAAGGTAGAGCTGAAAGTGCTGGAAAAGAAAAAATCGGAACAGGATATAACAAAAGCAATCCAACGATTAAAACAATCGATCACAAAAGAGATGGATTCCATCCACAATCTTGTTTTTGAGTTGCGACCAAGTGTGCTTGATGATCTCGGCTTAATCCCGGCTATAAACATGTATGTAAAGGATTTTCGTGAACGACATAAAATTGATACCCAGCTCACCACGCTCGGTTTTACCGACAGGAGAGCAGAATCATGCGCTGAAACTTGCGTGTATCGTATCATTCAGGAGGCATTGACAAACAGTGTCAAGCATGCTCAATCAACCGAGGTGACAATTTTGCTCGAATGGCGTAATGATATTATTCGCGGGGTTATTGAAGATAATGGCGTGGGTTTTGAGATGGAAAACGTCGATACCACTGGCCAGATGGGCCTATATGGTATGCAGGAGCGTGCTCAACTGCTCAACGGCTCTTGTTCAATTGACAGCGAACCGGGAGCAGGAACCATGGTCCAGTTCAAGGTGCCGGTGACAGCTGAGGTTTGTTATGAATAGCAACACCATTTCAATCCTGATAATAGATGACCATAAACTTCTGTTATCCGGTCTCACACTTCTGCTGAATAGCGAAGAAGACTTTGAGGTTGTCGGTCAGGCCGACAATGGTGACGATGGTTTGGAACTGGCTACCGCCCTTCAACCGCAAGTAATTTTATTAGACATCACACTGTCAAATCGAAGCGGTCTCGATATTCTGCCGGATCTGCTCAATGTCACACCTGAATCCCGTGTGATCATGCTGACCATGCATAATGACTACCGGTATCTGGAAGAGGCAATGAATAAAGGGGCAAAGGGTTTTGTCCTGAAAAAAGGCATTGATGTCGACCTGATCTATGCTATTCGTCTGGTCATGCAGGGTGAAACCTACATCCACTCATCAATGCTGCCCGACTATGTAGAAGCGCAACAGCAGGAGTCCGAGGAAACAATTGACACAATACTCTGGCAGTCTCTTTCCGGCCGTGAGCAGGAGGTTATTCAACTAGTCGTTAAGGGATTCACCAGCCGGGAAATTGCTGAAAAACTGTTCCTGAGCGAGAAAACCATTGCCACCTACCGGTCACGGGCCATGACTAAGCTGGGCTTCAGCAGCCGGGCTGAGTTGGTTTCCTTTATTGGCCGCCTGACAATCTGATTTAGTGCATATCGCAGTCTTCAAAAACAATCGATCGACAATGCCAACGTTGTAGGTATTTCCCCTACATAAAAATCCAATTTTTGCCGCTTTTTCTTTTTCTTTCCTTCGTCCATTATTGATGATGAAAAATGCATTTACCGGACTGTTTTGCTCGTTGTCTGGGCATTATATTCCAGAACCTTTCAGCCAAAGGAGGAAAAGATGAAAATCAAGCGAAGAGATTTTCTCAAACTGAGCGTTGCCGCTGGTGCAGCTGCTACGGTTGGAAAACCGACCCTGAATGCCTTTGCAAAATCACATGGTACAGGTGCAGTTGGAGAAGCTCCCGGTGAGTGGAAAGCCACCACTTGTCAAGGATGCACAGCCTGGTGTCCCTGTGAAGTTTTTGTCCAGGATGGCCGGGCAGTCAAAGTGAAAGGCAATCGTTATTCAAAGCAGAATGAAGGAACAATCTGTCCTCGCTCACATATGGGTCTTCAACAACAGTATGATCCTGACCGTTTAAAAGTTCCAATGAAGAGAACCAACCCAAAGAAAGGTCGTGGTGAAGATCCAGGCTTTGTGCCGATTTCCTGGGATGAAGCTCTAGACACCATTGCTGATAAAATGATGGAACTGAGAAAGAACGGAGAATCGGAAAAATATGCGCTCATGCGCGGCCGCTATACCTATCTGCGGGATGTGCTCTATGAGATCATGACAAAAGTGTACGGCTCTCCCAACAATATATCTCACAGCTCAATGTGTGCGGAAGCTGAGAAGTTCGGTGCATTTTATACAGAAGGATATTGGGGCTACCGTGACTACGATTTAGATAATGCAAAATACATTCTACTCTGGGGTAGCGACCCTGTTTCCAGTAATAGAATGGTTCCTGCAGCCATAAAACGATTGGGTGCTGCTATTGACAGAGGCACCGTGACCGTCGTTGATCCCCGCTTGACTACCAGCGCCTCAAAAGCCCAAGAATGGCTTCCAATCGATCCAGGTACAGATGCTGCGGCAGCCCTGGCTATTGCCCATGTCATGCTGACAGAGGGAAGTTGGTATAAAGAGTTTGTAGGTGATTTCAAAGACGGGAAAAATAGATTTGTGACCGGCAAAAGTGTCAATGAGGCCGATTTCAATGAAAAAGAATCACATGGTATTGTCAAATGGTGGAACCTGGCTGTTAAGGATATGACACCGAAAAAAGCGGCAGCAATTTGCAATGTTGACGAAGGACAGATTGTTCGCATTGCCCGCGGTTTGGCAAAAGCGGCACCGAATGTCTGTGTCTGGATGGGACCTGGTGCAGGCATGCATGCACGTGGAGCTTACAATGCCTTGGCAGCTCACGCCCTAGCAGGCCTGACCGGCGGTGTAGATAATAAAGGTGGCTCACTCCAAAGTGCTAAAATTCCAGTCAACAAGGCACCTAAAGCCTATAAAAAGTTTCTGGATGATGTGGCCAAGAAGAAAACCAAGCTGAAAAAGATCGATCAGCGTGGATATCTGAATCTTCCCACTGTTACCAAGGGAAGCCCGGGGAAAGGTGTTTCAACTAATAACGCAGCCACAGGCATCCTGGCAAAAGATCCGATGGAAATCAAGATGATCGTTGCCTATATGAACAACTTTAACTATGCCAACAATGGAACAGGTAAATGGGATAAGGCGTTGGCATCAGTGCCATTTATTGCCCATTTGACGACTCATGTTTCTGAGTTTTCCATGTTTTCCGACATTCTTATCCCTTGCCGGATGAATCAGTTTGAACGGTGGGGGTTTTGCAAGACCAAAGCCAACGGTTACGCCACCTGTACTTTGAACCAAGCTGTAGTTGAACCACTTTTCAGGGCACTAAATGATGAAACTGAATTCCCCTATCTCATTGGTGAGAGGTTGAAAAAACGAGGGTTCCCAAATCTGCTTGATTGCCTGCAATCCGTATACACTGACCCCGAGACCGGCAAGAAGCCGCAATCAGCCGAGGAGTTGACTGAGTTTTCCCTGAAATACTACACCCAGAAAATGTGGGATGGGAAAAAGGACGTTGGTGGAGATAAGATCAACGGTTGGGCCGAAATGAAGAAGAGAGGCATGTGGAACTCTTCTCCTTATAAATTTCGAAAGCATTGGGGTGGTAAATTTGGAAAAACTTCTACAGACAAAAAAACCGGTAAGAAGAAGACCAAAGGAACAGTTACCCATAAATTTGAATTCTATTCGGAAACCCTTAAAAAAGCGCTCGGTAAACATGCCAAGAATCATAATGTCAGTATCGACAAGGTGATGGAGGCCTGCAACTACCTGGCACGTGGTGATCTCGCCTTTGTACCTCATTATGAAGAACCGCTTCGCCATGGCAGCCGCAAAGAGTATCCGTTTGTTTTCATTGATTACAAGTCACGACTCAACCGTGAGGGCAGAAGCGCCAATAGTCCATTGTATTTCGAATTCAAACATGTCGATCCGGGTGACATCGGATACCAGGATACCCTGAGGATGAATCCGGCAGATGGCAAAAAGTTGGGCTTAAAGGATGGTGACAAGGTGGAAGTCTCTTCTGTTGAAGATTCTGGAGTTTGTACTCTTCGTCTCTGGGAAGGGGTGAAGCCCGGCACTGTTTCAAAATCATTCGGCCAGGGTCACTGGGCCTATGGACGGACGGCTGCCGCCAAGTTCGGCAAAGAAGAACGTGGTGCCAACAACAACACCATTATTCCCTGGGAGCTTGAGCGACTGTCTGGTTCAAACGCAAGAAACGGCGGTCACGCCCTTGTTAAAGTCGAAAAGGTTTGATCTGAAAGGAGGACACCACAATGACCCAATACGCGATGGTTATCGATTTAAGAAAATGTGTGGGCTGCGGTTCCTGCGCAATTGCCTGCAAGACGGAAAACAACACGGCAATGCGCAAAAACGGTCAAACCCACAACTATGCTGATTTTATCCACGAAACAACCGGAAAATTCCCTAACACCAAACACAGGACCCTTCCTGTTCTGTGCAACCACTGCTCAGAAGCTCCCTGCGTGGAGGTCTGTCCGGAAGACCCAAAAGCCATGTATAAGACCAAGGACGGCATTACCATGCGCAATGAGAAACGGTGCATCGGCTGTCGGGAATGTCAGATGGCCTGCCCCTATTCCCAGGAAGAGGTGCAGGGAGATGGAGCGACCGGGCAATACAGTGTGATCAGCTACACCGGTGATGAGGGTGAACCGTATCATGCTATGTACGCTGACAACACTGTCCTGATTGTAGGCGGAACCATGTCCGGAAAGGAGTTGGTCGCTGCTGCCAAGGCCGATCCGCCTGATCAAACAAGGTACAGCCATCCAGATTACAAGGACGCAAGGCGCAGTGAAATCATCGAAAAATGCTTCTTCTGTGATCATAGGCTGAAAAAAGGACAACAGCCCTACTGTGTCGACTCCTGTCCGGCCAATGCCAGGACTGTTGGAGATATTTCAGATCCCGGAAGTGCTGTATCAAAGCTGTTGAAAAAGAACAAAAGTTTTGTGCTCAAGCCTGAAGAAGGGACAAAACCCAACGTCTATTACATCAACAGCTATTCCGTTTAACTCATTTATATTCCAACTCCCCCGGACAGATTCCTCGCCGGGGGAGTTTATAAGTGAAAGAAAGGAGGGAATCGAATGAAAGACTCTCTGTTTCTGGCCGAAAAAGCTGACATCTACCGGCTGCTGAGTTGTTGTTTCTATGAACCTGACCGGGAGCTGTTTGTTAAGGAGAAATTGTGTAACAACCTCGAACGGCTATTGTCGACAGTCTGGCCGGAAGCTGCCGAAAATGCAGCTCAAATGATCACGGAAATCAATCAAAGTTCACAAGAAGAGTTGGCCCTGGAACATGCCACTCTGTTCATAGGCCCATTTGAACTGCTTGCGCCTCCCTATGGTTCTGTCTACCTCGAAAAAGACAGGCAACTGATGGGTGATACGACGCTGAAAGTCAGGAGTATGTACAATAAAGCGGGTCTAGAGCTTGATGTACAGGAACCTCACGATCACATTGCCTTTGAGTTGGAATTTATGAATTATCTTTGTCTTCTCAGGCTCCAGGCCATTGAAGAAAACAGAGTCAAAGATGCAGAACAATTTCTGGCAATGCAAAAAGAGTTCATGACAAAATACCTCAGCCCGTGGATCTCACTATTCTGCAACGATATTTGCCAACATTCAAAAAACGGTTTTTATATTCACCTGGCTCTTTGTTTGGATATTATTATTGCATCTGAATCGGCTGGCTTCACACTTGGCAGAGCCCCAAAAAAGGCAGATAAAACATATGTTGGCCAAACTGCTCATTGACAGATTCACAGATTCCGACAGGCCTGCGGTTTCATTTTCAAAGCGCCGCTGTATACGTTCGCGTTTCAATAAAAATGACTGCCGCATCTGCCTTGATGGGTGTGAAACAGAAGCGCTAATCCTTGAAGGTCGGATGATTGCTTTTGATACCAATAAGTGCAGCAGTTGTATGCGCTGTGCAGCCAACTGCCCCAATGACGCGTTTACAACGGAAATTGATATCATTTCTCTGCTCGAAAAACTGCGTCACGCCGACAAGGTTTACACCCTGCATTGTAAAAAGAGCCTGCCTGCCCGTCAGGGAATAACTGTTCCATGTTTTGGCTGGTTTTCAGAGCCGCTGCTTGCTGTCATTAACAGTGTGATGAAAACAGATATAATTCTTGATATCAGCCACTGTAAAGATTGCAGCAACAAACATGTTTTAAGCCCTTTCCATGCAATAGTAAAACGACTCTCTAGCAGGATCTGGCAAAAAAATATAACAAATTGCAAATTTATTATTGAAGATAAATCTGTCGATCTGAAAGATAGCAGGAAAAGTAGACGATCTTATCTTCAACTGGCTAAAAAGCCTTTTGTTCATCTGGGTAAAAATAAAAGCAGTGATAAACGTTTAAAAGAAGGCGCTTCCTCCAAACATGGCAGTAAAAGCGCTGTCATGATGTCTGTGGTCCTTGGGTATGGTTATAGACATTCTTCTCCGGATGCAAAAAGGACTTTGCATTCATATTTCCATACCGCAAGGACCACTGATCTGTGCGATCTCTGCCCTGCATGTCAGGGAATGTGTCCTACTGGGGCATTGAAACGAAAAGTAATCACAGGCAAAAAACAGCTGTTGTTTACTAGTTCAATATGCAGTGGCTGTGGACTCTGTGAGCAGTTTTGCCGAAAGCAGGCCATTTCGATCACATCCGGCTATAAAAAAGACCCTTTACAGTCGCTACCTATCCGATAAGAGATCCTGTCTTCCAGTAGAAGGTGCCTTTTGGGCAGCATGGTTTGATTTCAAGATTCACCCTTCTTTTCGTGTTACATGACAGACACCGGTTAGAGTCTCTTTGGCATATGGAAAATACCTATTCTTCAGCCAGAAAGCCACACTGACAAGACTTATGAGGACCGGCACTTCCACCAGCGGTTCTATAACTGCGGCAAAGGCCATGTCTGAATCAATACCGAATACGACAATGGCCAGTTCAAAATTGTTGGAGGCAGTGGCTCAAATTTCATCTAGAAAAAAGGGTCAATTCTCCTTTTGTCTTTTATTCTCTGATATCCATTTTAAAAGGATCTTTTTTTGTGCATCCTTCTATACTGAACCGCTTCCGCTATATGTTTATTCTGGATATTCTTGCTGTTATCCAGATCGGCAATTGTTCTTCCAATTTTAAGGATTCGCGTATACCCTCTTGCTGAGAGGCCAAGACGCTTCACCGAGTGTTCAAGGAGCTTCATCGACTCCTTACCTAATACACAAAATTTCTCAAGTTCCTTGGTACCCATCTGTCCATTGTTAAATACTGCGGGATGTTTTGCAAATCGCTCAACTTGGATTTTACGGGCGGCAACAACTCGTTTCTTGATGGATTCTGATGATTCACCGGATCGTTTAGAAGACATTTCCTCAAACGGCAACGCGCTTACTTCCAAGTGAAGATCAATTCTGTCCAGCAGTGGGCCTGAGAGTTTAGATTCATAGCGATTGATCTGGGTTGGAGTACACGAACAATCTCTCTGGTTGGAGCCAAGATAGCCGCAGGGGCAGGGATTGAGAGCCGCTACCAAAATAAAACGGGATGAGAAAGTTAACTGCACATTGGCTCGGGCAATGGTAACCTTGCCATCTTCCATGGGTTGTCTGAGAACCTCGAGCACATGTTTCTTGAATTCAAGCATTTCGTCGAGGAACAAAATGCCATTATGGGCAAGAGAGACTTCACCCGGCTTTGGTATTGAACCTCCACCTATGAGTCCGGCATCGGATATAGTATGATGTGGAGCGCGAAAGGGCCTGGTGGCCAGGATTGATTTGCCGTTGACCAGATTTCCGGCTATGGAATAGATTTTTGTCGTTTCAATGGACTCATCAAAGCTGAGATCAGGGAGGATGGTTGGAATCCGTTTGGCCAGCATTGTTTTACCTGAACCGGGCGGGCCTTTTAGTAGGATGTTATGACCTCCAGCGGCAACGATCTCAAGTGCCCGTTTGACATTTTCCTGACCTCTGACCTCATTGAAGTCAATATCATAGGAACAGTGTTGACTGAAAAGCGCTTCGGGGTCGATGGAACAGGGGCTCAGTGGAGTTATGCCGTGCAAAAATTCCCCGACCTGGTGAAGTGTTTCCACACCAATCACGTCGATTCCTTGAACAATCGCTGCTTCCCTGACATTGTTTTTAGGAACGATAACCCCTTTTTTGCCGCATTCTTTTGCCAGTAAAGCAATCGGTAGCACCCCCTTTACCGAACGCACAGAACCATCCAGCGACAGTTCCCCGATCAGAAGATAATGCTCAAGAGTATCTTTGGTGATAAGCTCAGAGGCAGCCAGAATTCCAATAGAAATTGGCAGATCAAAGCCACTGCCCTCTTTTTTTACATCGGCGGGCGCCAGGTTGACGGTGATTCTTTTATTTGGGAAATCGTATCCGGAATTTTTAATTGCCGACCTGACCCTGTCTTTGCTTTCCCTCACGCTTCCATCGGGCAAACCAACAATTGAGAATTGCGGCAAACCAAGTGAGATATCGATTTCAACATCGATTTTTGCTCCATCGACACCAATTACAGTACCTGAAAAGGTTTTGGCCAACATGGCAATGGATATTTAAAAAGATTTTACTGAAAAAGGGAGAAAGACAAAGTCATTTAATAAGGAGGCAAAGCCTTACCTATTGTAGCATTCGTTTTTTTACAGCAAATTGCTACCAAAAGCAATTGAAATCAACAGATTTACTTACAATTGATGTGTAGGTTTACAATCACAGTACAGGAATGAGTTGGATAAAAGGAGTTTGACTTTATTTGTCCTGCAGGGAGTTGCAAGAAGTTGTAGTCATTCAATTCTCCCTGGATATCAGAGAGAATTGAATGAAAATATGAGCTCATATTTTGGTATAGGAAAAGGAGTAGAATTTTCCATTGATTACCAATGACCCGCTGAGCTTTATTTTTGAACTGTTCTTTTTGGCTGTTCCGGTAAAAGATTGACTGGCGCCTTCTTTTGAGCCGCTGACGCTGACTTTTCCAGTATTCGGATCATATGATCCTTTCATCGTGACTGTGGAATATATGATACTGGTATTTCCTGAGCAGGTCATGCGCACCATTTTTCCGTTACTGGCTCTATAAGTACCATTTAGTTCCGCGCATGCTGGTTTTTTCGGGGATAAATCAGAAGGTGAACCAACGCGTGTACTTGGTGATGAACCTGAAGATGAGCTTGATGATGAACTAGAAGATGAGCTTGATGATGAACTAGAGGAAGAACTGGAAGACGAGCTTGCGGATGGAGATGGGCTGTCATCTCCCGAACTGCTGCCGCTGAATAAAGCCAGGGCAGCAACCAGCGCCGTGAGTCCTCCTGCTGTCCACTTTTCATTTTTGGACATAAAGGGAGAGGTTACAGAAATTTCCCTTCCATCTTTAGTTCTTACGGTATACTTTCCCCCCCGTTTAGGCCAATCCCAGAAAAGAAATCCTTCATCGTCGGTTTCGCCATCACCCAGTTTTTCTTTACCGTCCTGACTGAAAATGGAGACTGTTGTCTTAACGACACTTTTCCCCTGGTGGCTGATCTTAACGCTTCCGTAAACAGCCAGGGCATACTGAACGTTGAGAAGACCAAATACAATCGCTGAAACAACAGCCAAAATCTTCATTCCGCTTTTCATGGTGTCCTCCAGTTAAAAATGCAGTTTTTATCAACTATCGTATATCAAGACTTCCTCTTGCCTCTTTTGTTTCACCCTTATTGTTCCTCACCAGTACTCGAACAGACCAGTTTCCCGGCTCCGTGATTTCTTTGATCTCGATTTCACTCAGTACTGAATCGATAACCGACTCCTGTTTTATTTTTGCTACCTGTTTCCATTGTTTGGGCTGTTCTCCAAGCCCCAGCTCCACCCAATACCTGTCAATGTTGGTGGCAAAGGCTGTTCCTCTCACCTGAAGAACCATCCTGTCTTTTTTCTTGACCGGCTCAATACCGCTTATCTTGGCAACACTTATGGTATCCGGATCAGCTTTGAGAGCCTTGGCACCGTTGAGCAGACCAAAGCCTGTATATTGGTCCCAGCCGGGAGTTTCGATATCTTCAGCAGATGAGAGTAACATCCTCTTCACCTGGCCACTGTTTAATTTGGGGTTTTTCGATAGGATCAGGGATGCTACACCAGATACCAGCGGCGCTGCAAAAGAGGTGCCGCTGACCCGGTAGTACATCCCATCTTTGCCGACAACGGCGCTGCCGGGTTGATACCCTTTTTCATCGATTAGTACCAGGAGGTCGGTTCCCCTGGCCCGTAGCGACAGAATATCGGCGCCCGGTGCTGCAATGTCGACCTGTTGACCCCAGTTAGAGTAATTGGTGCGTTTATCTTTCATATCTGTGGCGGCAACGGTGATAACCTCCCTCAAACCGGCAGGTGTATAGTCCGCTGTTTCTATACCTTCATTGCCGGAAGCCGCTACAATGATAGCACCTTTAATGTAGGCGTAGTTGCAGGCCATTTGCACGAAGGTGGATGTCCCCTGCCCGCCGATACTGATATTGATGACCCTGGCTCCGTTGTTGACGGCATAAAGGATAGCCCGGCCAAGATGGACATTATTTCCTTTCAGCTCAAAGTCCAGGGCCTTGATCACCATGATTCTGGCATTGGAATTAACACCGGCAATACCAATGTTGTTATCTGTTTCCGCAGCGATTATTCCGCTGTTAACGGTGCCGTGTCCGTTATAGTCTTCAATTGTATTGGACTCGTCGATGAAATTCCAGCCATTGACATCGTC
>CAZLGM010000076.1:0-13911 GCA_964558875.1 uncultured Desulfocapsaceae bacterium | reverse complement strand
AAGAAAAGCCTTGATGTGGAAGACTATCGGGGAAAGATTGTCTATCTTTATTTTTTCCAGAAATGGTGACCCGGTTGCCATCAATATGGCTTTCCCGCGTTGCGGGAGATTATCGACCACTATAAAAACGATGACAAGGTCGCTGCTGTAGCCATCCAGACAACTTTTGAGGGGTTCTCCACCAATAATTTTGATTCGCTGAAAAAGGTCGCCAAACAGTATGATCTGACTATACCGATCGGTCAGAACGGCTGGCAGGGCAGGTCTTCACCGATCATGTACCGCTATCGGACAAGAGGGACGCCCTGGGTGATAATAATCGATTCCAGAGGTATGCTTCGACGCTCAAATTTCCACTATCCTCCTGCAAAATCGATCCGGATAATTGACAAGCTGAAAAAGGAAATTAAGTAAAACATCACTTCAGACCTGAGTTTTACAATCGTTTGAGCATCGAGGATGTTGGGACAGTCGCAGGCGTAAAGACAGACTGATTTCAACGCAGGTGGAGGAACACTATGTTGAATAGTAGATAAATTTGCCAGAAGAAATTCAGATGCATTTGTAGGGCCATCAGGGGGAATAATAATCTGCACAAACATTCAAGCAGTACAGGTTGCCAATAGCTCCACTAATATCATAAACTGAATGTAAGTCAGGAACTCGGGTATCATAATAATGCTGCATGATAAATGGGGAAAATAGATACCCTTTTCGGCTGGGAACACAGCAAATTTTCATTTTTTAACGATATTGGCAGAGCTTTATGCGGATCCGAGTTGCAATAAATTTCGAACTTGATGATATCCGTAGAGTTTACTTAAGAATCAGTATCTAAAACAGGGAAACAACATTTCTTGTTTTCCTTCTATCAGCCGGGTTGCAAAAAAGAAGACGTGCGAGCTATCATTCATTATTTAGCTGCTTCCGCTATCTTAACCATATACGGTACACAAGTCTGCCCCTTTCTGGACAGGCTGACCACCTTTGAACTTGGCTCCGTTGTTATTTTCTCACTAGTCATTCTTTTTATCATTCGCACTGTTTTTTTAAGATTTTTTCTCCAGCAAGTTTCACCTTTTCAGAGAGCCAGGTTTCAATTTATTTTAGAGTTAATCATTTTTGGCACTGCTGGACTGGCAATGGCTTTTTTCAATACGTATTATTACGAGTTTCCTTTATTAAGCGGTATGAAACTTGTCCTGGCTTGTTTAACTCTTGGTGTTTTTGCCGCCGCTGATCTTGGCCTTGAGCGTGAATTTATAACCGCGCTTACCTACAATGACAATAAAGAGGTGTGCTTGTTGGTGGATAAGTTTTTCCCGCTAACCCATAAATTTGCCTACATGGGTACGGTTTTAATCTTCTTTATTGGGGGAATACTGGCCTTAGTGATCATTCATGATCTGGATTGGGTACGTTCTTTAGGGACACAAGAAACCTTTAGCAGCGTGGTTTGGCCGATTTTAACCGAAATTGCTTTTATCTTTTCTGTGCTGCTTGCTTACGTCACCTGTTTACTGTTGTCATATTCACGAAATTTAAAAGTCTTTTTTGACCGGCAAACCGGTGTCCTGCAAGAGGTGTCAAGCGGCAGTTACGAGAAACATGTGCCTATAACGACTTTGGATGAATTTGGAGTAATAGCCAAATATACAAATTCCATGATCGAGAATCTCAAGGAAAGAACTGAGGAGCTACAGAATACACAGGATGTTACCATCCGAGCCTTGGCCAGTCTTGCCGAAACAAGAGACAATGAGACAGGACAACATATCATTAGAACTCAAAATTATGTAAAGGTTTTGGCGCAAAATTTACAAAACCATCCTGAATATGGGCCACTACTGGATGATAACATAGTTGATTTACTTTTTAAATCTGCTCCACTTCATGATATTGGCAAGGTAGGGATTCCGGACGTCATTTTATTAAAACCGGGAAAGCTCACGGATGAAGAATTTGATGAAATGAAGAAACATACTGAATATGGCAGTCAAGCCTTACGGATGGCTGAGGCAGAGCTTGGTACCAGTTCATTTTTACATATGGGCAACAAAATTGCTCATACTCATCATGAGAAATGGGATGGCTCTGGCTATCCTCGTGGTCTCAAAGGAACTGATATTCCTTTAAGTGGACGTTTGATGGCCTTAGCTGATGTTTATGATGCACTTATTAGTAAGCGAGTATATAAAGAGGCCTTTACTCATGATAAAGCGACAGCGATTATTCGAGAAGGCAAAGGTACCCATTTTGATCCGATTATTGTAGATGCATTTGACCTCTGCGAGTTTGATTTTAAACGAATTGCCGAAAAACATGCTGATGTTTAAAGAGAACAGCTTTTTCCAGGACCAGCTTTTCTGGAACACTCCAAGGCTGGCCGATTAAAGCAAGCATTGATATTGGCACATCAAAGATTTTGTCTTTTTTAGCTACATTCAGGTTAGGCTTCTCTTTCTGAAAAGGCCAAGCCAGGCCCGGGGAGGAGTCGACAGGGCCGTGTCGAAAACGCCCGATTCCAAGAGCAGGATTTCAAAGAAGGGCTCAACATGGGCTGCGATTTCAGCGCAGCTCATCTGCGGTGGGCCTTCCTCCTGCCTTTCTTCATCGGCATTACCCATCAGGGATATCCATAAGCCGTCTGTCTTGAGAAGAGAGTGACAGTTCTCAACAAATTGGTGCCGCTGACCATCTTCGGAAAAGCAGTGGAAGCAGCCCCGGTCAAAGAGCAGGGAGTACATGGGGGTCATACTCTTTTCAAGGAGAAAATCCGCCTGATAAAAGATGCATTCCACACCAACAACAGCTGATTTCTCAATGGCCCTCGCTATTGCCAGTTCAGAGCCATCACAGCCGGTCACTTCAAAGCCGTTTTGAGCTAACCAGATAGCATTGTCGCCGGTCCCGCAACCGATGTCGAGGGCCTTGCACGGCTTGATACCGGCCTGGCTGATCATAGTCACCAGATTTGAATCCACCCGGTTGAGCTCCCAGGGCGTCTGCCCGGTTTGGTATCGTTCCTGAAAGGAGATGATTTTTCGTTCTGCCATTGTTTTCGATTCTTATAAAGGGTTTTTGTTTTTTAGGCTGAGAACATTGATGCCTGTGGTAAAAGCCGAGACAAATCCCAGCAGGATAATAGGGAGGAGCTGGACAGCATGGTTGACCAATGTGTAACCTGCGGCTGCTTCGTTGGAAATGCCGAATATGGTGAGGGCGAAAAGTCCGCCTGCCTCCCAGATCCCCCAATATCCTGGAACAGAAGGAAGAGCAATGACAAAACAGATGATAATCATCATGGTAAATACCTCCTGGAAGGTCATATCAATGCCCGGACTGCCGAAAGTCAGCACATAGGAGGAAAGGGCTGAAATCATCCAAATCGCTGCAGAGAGAAAAAGACAGCCGGCAAGCCTCTTGGGTTCCTTGATTTGGGAAAAACCTAGAGAAAAATTATCCAGCAGGCTGTTGACAGGTGTACTTATTTTTTGGCTTAGTCTTTTTTGGGTATCCTGACGGAGAAAAAAAAGCAATCCCGGCATGCCGCTGACCATGGCTTTGATAATATTGCGGCTAGGTGAAAAAGTGAGGGAGACAGCCCCGGCCAGAAGGACTACTAACAGACGAAGCATTCCTCGGCTGACCGTGTCTAAGGTCTCCTTGTTCAGTATATAGTCCCCAAAAGGAATACTCAGGGAGTCGTCAATTTCCATCATTGTCAAGATAACTGCAAAAAAGAGTAACAGGAATATCATATCAAAAAGTCGTTCGACGGCTACCGTAGCAAGGCCGGTAGAAAACGGCACGTTGTCTCTTTTTTTCAGAATCGCAGGCCGGACAATCTCTCCCACCCGACCGGGAAGAATACCGTTCACCATAAAACCAATCATCATCGGGTGATAAGCTTCCCAGAACGGCAGGTGATACTTCTCTCCGAGTATCAAACGCCAGCGCTGAGCTCGTAAGTAAAAAGCCATTACACAAAGCGCCACAGAAGGGGCAACCCAGACAGGCTCAATTGTACTCATGTATCTGAACAAATCAGCAATCGGCACATTGCGAAAAGCTAAGTAAAAGGCAGCAACCGAGATAAATACCCCGATGGACGTTGAAACTAAGAGTTTTTTATTCATAGCGTATGGGAAATCCTAGGCTATTTGAGATTAGAGGAGGATTAAAACTGTGCCTTCTACCAATCAAAGGTTGCCGTTTTTCAGTTTTTAAAGCCTGCGGATAAGGGGAACGGTCCTTTTTTTTTCTGCGCAACCCCAAAAGCGATTTCTTATCACTTATTGGTAACAGGTGAAACAAGCCAAGATGGTTTTATAGCCAAGACGGAACAATTTATTTGCGTAAGGATGTTTTCTGCAGTATTCCCCATAAAAAAGCCGGATAAGCCGGTACGACCGATTGTTCCCATGACGATGAGATCCACTTCTTTTTCAAGGGCGATGCGCGGGATGACCTCATCAGCCATTCCCTCAATAGAAAGAACTTGAGGCTGCACGGTGTTCAACCCTTTTTGTTCAAGCAGTTTTGCCAGGTTATCCTTGAATATCTCCTGGCGTATATGCAATTCTTCTCGTTGAGCCTTTAACCATTTTTCAATTTCCTTTCTCTTATGATCAGAACGGCTTGTTTCTAACATTTTCTCCCCGAAGACCAGCCAGGCGTGTACAAAATATAGTTCGCTGGACTCATAGGAGGCCAATTCCGCAGCGATCTCCATGAGTTCCAGATTAAACTCATCCATTGTTTGGTCATCGCTACTCGGTTCGATGTCTACCGCTGCAAGAATACGTTGAAATTTACGTTTTTGACCGGGTTTTATTATGCACACTGGACAGGGACATTTACGCAACAAGCGCATATCTGTTGAGCCAAACAACAACGTTTTAAAGGATTGATGCTGATGAGGTGTTTTTAGGACTAAATCATAATGGTCATGTGAAACCGCTTTAATGATCTCATGAGATGGCTCTCCTTTTGCGGTTTTTATTTTAATCGTTATTTTTTTTTGTACAGGAGCAACAAGACTTTCCAGGTAATTGACCCTGTCCCTGGCCATGACCTCGTCCAGCTCTTTGGAAAAGAGTTTTCCCAGCAGGCGTTTTTTTTGTTTCGGAATATCGTCAGGTAAGTCGAGGATCGTTAACTGGCCCTGACCTTCCTTTAAAAGTTCAACTGCGTACTCAAAGGCTTTTTCATGTCCCCCACCCCTGTCTATTACCAATAGAATCTTTTTAAAACGTTCCATAAGATGCCTTGTCAGTCAAAGTCTCTTTTACCGAAAGGATATTTTCCATGTGTGATCCGTTTGAATAGGCTGTATATGATTTTTTCATTATGCTTTTTTGGTAAAGTATTTTTTTATCGCAAGAGTGATCTTGCCAAAATAACTGAGCACAACGATAACTACTATACCGGCAAAGATATAACGAATAATATGAAGGTGCTGTTCCAGAAAATCAAAAAATACAAACCAGATAACAATGGCAGTGAACGTGCCCAGTAAAGTTGCTGAAAAAATTTGCCACGGTCTCATTCTCATCAGATAACCGATAATCGAGCCCATTACAGGACCTGTGGCCGGAAAGGGCAACATGACAAAGGCAAAAACTCCTATCCAACCGTAATTTGCTATTCTTTCCTTGTGTTTACGAGCCTTGCGCTCCAGCTTGAGAGAATATAATCTCAAACCCCGAAAACCTATGAAGTTGTTCACTGAAAGAACAAAAACAGGATAAGTGAAAAAAACGATCAGTACTTCAATGTAAAAGTTATATAAAATGGACACCAGCGGATTTAATTGATCAATAATACATAAGCCAATGCCGGCGGCCCTTCCTCCAAATGTATGAGCAATGAAAACGAGAAACAGAGTCCTGCTCATTTGAGGTTCCGTTACCAGGTAATAGCCTATCACAGCAACAAGCAACAGGGAGAGCGAGACACTTGCGAGAAACAGACGCCACTCAGTTGATTGATATATATAAAGATTGCGCTTTTTCATTTTTCTATTACCGAAATCGGATAGCTTCCAAACAGTCAGATTCAGAGGAAATCATAAATGAAGACTAACCGTTTTAGCAACAGATTTAATGAATCATTCGAACCAGAGTCTTAAGGAGTAATAATAAAACAAGAGATACTTTTGAAATTTCTGAAAAGATTCCTTTGTTAGTACGCTTTTTTGTTGTTTATCTTCTGCTCTTTCACAATTGTCAGGTTATGTAAAATCTGACAATTGGTTCGCTTTAGAGATACAGCAGAAATCTCTACCTGTCTCTTCTTTAAAATTCTTAAAGGTTCTATGTGGCAAGATTAACATCATATCTATCCAACTCGTCCATCTACTCAGAACGTTGTTGAGAGCATTTCTTCAAAGGCGGTTTCTGCATTTGCCTGCCCTTGATGCCACTCTCCCGCAATCTTCCCTTTACGCATCAGCAGTACCCGGTCCGCCAATCTCTGTGTTTGGGGCAGGCTATGCGATACAACCAGCATGGGCAGTTCATTTTTCAGTGATAGAAGCAGATCCTCTATGCGATTTGCCGACTGATAATCCACCGAGGCTGTAGGCTCGTCGAGCAGGAGAACTTCCGGTTCAAGAGTCAGAGCGCGGGCGAGACAGAGTCGCTGCTGCTGTCCTCCCGAGAGCGTGGCGGCCGGGGCATCCAGCCTGTCGCAGACTTCCTCAAGAAGTCCCACACGGTCCAGCATACGCTTCATTGATTCTACAGCAACCCTTCCCACGATACCGCGGACAAGCTTTTGCGGAAGGAGCATATTACGCCTTATTGATACAGGCAGTACGTTTGGTGATTGGAAAACCATACCCACACGGGCTCGCAACCTTTCGGGGCTGGTTGAGGCCGCGTACACATCCAGTTGTCCATCACGGAGTGATATATTCACATCGCCAGTGGTGGAACATCCCGGGAAGCATTCGTTAAGCCGATTGACGGCACGCAACAGTGTTGATTTGCCTGATCCCGATCGACCGACTATGACCGTCAGCTCACTCTGCCTGATTGTACATGTGACATTTGTCAGCACGGGTGAATCGTCAAAGGAAACGCTTAAGTTTTTTATGGTAACGGGCGTGTTCATCCATTCCTCCATCGTCTTTCCATGGCATGATGCAGCAGGTGAGCGGCCAAAAACAGACCCGTGGTCAGCAAGAGCAACACCAGCGCAGCACCAAATCCACGCTTGAGATCTTCAGGTGTCTGGTACTCGGCAGCTGTTGTGAATATATAAAAAGGTAAAGCCTCGTATTTATCAAATAGACTTCTGGGCATGCCCGCGTTGGCCACCACACCGGTGAGCATGATCACGGCAGTATCCTCGGCAGCACGGCCCAGGGACAGGACCAGGCCACTTAGGATCCCTTTGCTTGCTGAAGGCAGGAGAATGTGTCGGATAGTCTGCAGATGGGTCAGTCCAAGGCTGGGGCCAAGCAGGCGTAAGTCCTGCGGCAGACCGGAAAGAGTCGAGTACGTGGCATTGACCATGTAGGGCAGAACCAGGAGTCCTATGCAAAAGCCCGATAGCAGCAGACCGGTCCCACTATTTGGCAGCAGGGTGTGATGAAGAAACAGTATCAGGGAAAAACCGAAAAGACCCATGAGAATGGAAGGAATCCCAGCCATCAGATCCACGCAAAAGGAGAGTATGTTCCGGAAACGGCCTCGCGCGAATTCACTCAAGTGGATACCGCTGAGGATGCCCAGAGGAATGGCAATGAATCCGGCGAGGGCGACAACGCATAGTGTACCAAAGCAGGCAGGCCAGATACCATCCCAGACCGGCGCGAAGTGCAGTATGGCATCGAGTGGCGGGGTATCGCCAAACAACAGATGCAGGTCAAGACTACCCCAGCTTTGCTGCAGCAGAAAGCCAATAAGGAAAAGCATGCCGGCCACGGGCAACAGGGCGCACAGCCAACATAAGGCTGAGAACAGGTGGTGAAATCGGGTCATGATCTCACCTGACCGTTGCCGGAGAGTATTCTCAGTCCAAGATTGATTAAGACCGTCGTCAGAAAGAGCAGTAATCCGCAGGCGAAAAGCGAGAGATAGGCAAGACTCTGGCTGTCCGTTGCAACGACCAGGGCAATGTGCGCAGTCATTGCCCGAATGGAATCAAACACAGACCCGGGAACTTGGGGTGCGTTACCCGCAAGCATGAGTGGAATCATGGTATCACCAAGCGCCCGACCAAAGCCAAGTATGGCAGCGGCAAGGAACCCACGACCTGAGGCAGGAATCACAAGATACAGCAGTTTCTGGGCGGGGGTCATGCCCAGGGAGGCCGCGGTCAGGCGAACTTGCGGTTCCACGACCAGGAAATAACTGTGCAGCATAAGGACAACCGTTGGCAGCACCAATACGGTTAAACCCAGTACGGCTGCCAGCAGGGAAAACCCACTGCCCTGGTGGAACACGTCACGCAACAGAGGTACGAGCACGAACACTGCCACAAAGCCATAGACCACGGTGGGTACACTGGTCATGAGTTTGATTGTTTTGAGGACGAATCGGGCCGGACCAGGTGGTCCCATACCATGCACGAAGCAACAAATGCCTGCTCCCACCGGAAAAGCCAAAAGCATAGAGCCCAGGGCCAGCAAGAGCGATCCTGTAAGCATGCTGAGGATACCGAATTGGCCCTGAAATGGACGCCAGTCCCAACTCAGCAGGCTTGAAAGTGTTGTCGCATCCAGCAGAGGCCGACAGAAATAAGCCAGAAACAGAAAAATGGACAGCACCACGGCGGCGCTGATCCAGGCCGAAGTGGTGATAATGATTCTGGCCAGGATCTGTTTTGGGGAGCTGAAAGCGGAGAACATTATAATACGTGATGAGGACAGAGCGACCGGAGTCACCCTGCCTCTAGGACAGCCTCATATTGGTTATTTGATAGCGATATATCCGCTGGATGTTATAAATTCGACACTGTCCGGGCCTGTGACATAATCAATGAATGCCTTAACGATACCCCCAGGCTGGCCTTTGGTGTTCATGTAGAGTTTTCTTACTACGGGGTAGGTTCCGTCCATGGCAGTCTGCTGATTAACTGCCCCCCCGTCAAGCTTTGGTGCTTTCACGGTCATGTCCAGGTGGCCGATGCTGACGTAGCCAATGGCATACAGATCCCGTGATATTGCGGACTTCATGGCGCCGTTAGAAGGTACGATGTTGGCGTGGACTGCCACCGGCCCCTTTTTGAGGAGTTTTTTCCAGTAGACTGCGCGGGTTCCGCTACCTTCGTCACGGGAGTAGAGGTTGATGGTTGCATCAGGTCCTCCTATTTCCTTCCAGTTGGTAATCTTGCCTGCAAAGATGTCGCGTACCTGAGCTGAAGTCAGGCCGTCTATCGGGTTCTTTGCATGGGTAACGGTAGCCACGCCATCAATGGCAAAAGGGAACATAACCAGACCGTACTTGGCCACTTCGGCCTCACTGGCTTTGCGTCCGGAGTTGCCGATGGCAACAAGGCCCTCGCCTACTTTTTGGATACCTACACCAGAACCTCCACCGGCAACAGTAATGCGGATGTCCCGGTTGCTGGTCATTATAGCCTTGGCCGCCTTTTTCATGACCGGGATGTGGGCTGTGCCCCCAGCAATGGCAATTGACCCCTTCTTGCCTTTAAAAGCGTCGAGGCCGGCTCCAAATACTGGCGAGCAAAACATCATAGCCAGTACACAAATACCGAGCATAATTAGACTACTTTTGACAAAATGTCCTTTTTTCAATTGAGTTACGTGTTCAGTAATCATGGTTACTCCTTTTCTCCATAATGAGGGTATATGTTTTGGAGAAGAGTACGCCCAACGTATCTAACTAACGTATTTTCAGAAATATAGAATTGAATCGAAAAATAGTGTCAGGAGGCAGGAATTATCACCTACGGACATTTTTTTTCCGGATTCCATATTGATGCAGGGCATCAAACCGAAATCCTTGAAGAGGTAAGATTACTTCAGGTGGGACATGACGGAGAAACACCCGACATCATATATACCAGCCTGGACCAGGCCGGACGGCTTAAGCCGTCATCGTCAGATATGGTAACGCATTACTCGTTTCTCCAGTTTGAGTTGAATGTGACATCCCTTTAACATTTCCTGAAATGTATTGCAAGCCTGGGTAGGATTTTTAGCCTGAGATTTAAGATTCGACCCACCAGTCTCCGCTGGTTGCAAATGGCAGTGGATTACCCTTGCTCCTGAGTATCTCTGTCTTTCACTCTTTCACAATTGTCAGGCAAGGTTGAACTTTTTGTGAAATTATCGGATCGAATTCCGATCTTGTGCAAACGCAATGGGCTGGATCGATTGCTTTTCAAAATCAGGTAATAGATGATCAGCAATAATATGCCCCCTGCGAATCCTGCCGCGTGGGTGGCCGGCACCGATTGCCAGAGAGTACTCGAGAAAAGAGCTTTACTGGTCGTAATCTCCCAGCAGATTTTCAAAAAAGCTCCGGCGAGAGTAAGTGGAAAGAGCAGGTTTTTTGTTTTGATGTAGAGATCAACAAGAGCGACAACCAGTAATGTGTTCAGGATGCCTGAAAGCCCGCAATAAAGTATGAGTTCAACTTCAACTATCCACAAATAGAAATTTACACTGACTATCCCGGTTATAAGTGAGGGGATCAGTTTGGTGGATTGCTTCTCGATCAGCAGAGCAAGGAGTATAAAGGCCAGGCCGTTCAGCAAAAGATGATTGACATCACAGTGAACAAGATGGCCGCTGATCAGCCGCCAATATTCTCCCGCATCAATTGCCGCACGGTTATAAACAAGGGAGGATGGAGCAGGTCCACCAAAGAGATAGAGAGCTCCTGTCAGGATTGCCAGCATTCCGGACAGCCATGGCGCCGATCGGGTGCCATGGCTGAGTTGTTGAAAGAAGTGTTTCATCGTTCTTTTCTGCAATTTTACCGTTTCACTATTTGTTTTAGATGATATTGGACGTTACAATCACAAAATGTCTAATGTTGTAACCTATTCCTTTTTTTCATATACACGGTGGCGGTTTTCCATTCGTCTTTCACTGACATAGCCTATTCTGCCGGTTTTCAGGTCTTGCACCTCATAACAAGTACCTCTTCCGCCCTTACAGGTTTTGACCCACAGAACTTTTAGGGTATCCCCTGGCTCAACTCTGTAATCAACTTCTCCTCCAATCCATACGATATCCTTTTCAAGGATCTCTATATACTTTGTAGCACATCCGGAAAGAACCAATAATAGACCAACACTGAAGAGTAAAAATAACCGTTTCATTTTAGCCTCCATTTTTGGGTTGAAATAACTAATTGTTCGATTTTCATGTGCCGAACTGTTTATTCCCCTTTTTTGCTGCGTCGATAGGCGGCAACGAGTAGCGCCGGAGTCAGGAGCAGCACCATCCAGCCATCGATCGCACCTGAGCCGCTGCCGCGGGTGGTGGGACGGTTGTTTTTGAACATCGGGGCAGACTTATCAACCCGGTTGTTTCGGGGTGCTGTCCGGGCCGCACGCTGCTTCTGGGCCGCAAATTCACGTTCGAGTCGTTTCCTGTTTTTCCGGTCAATACCAAGCTGTTTGAATACCTGGTCTCTGACAACCAGCATGGAGGTGTAATCGGTTACCAGTCCATACTCTACCCCCAAGTCAGTGACCGCCTGCTTCAGGTCGGCTTTTTCTCCGAAATTATCGATCTCCCGCATGGTCCTTTCGATCACAGCATAGGCCCATAACCGTTCAATCTCAGGGTTAGCATCGGTTTTGTCAGGAAACGTAAATTTAGTGGAATACACTTTTTTCTGGCCGGAGATTTTACCACTCAAAGTGACGCCTGCTTCACCGCCTTTGAAATAGTGGCCGAAAACAATCAACTGCTGGCCGCGGTAAAGGCTGCCAATGGAATCGGGGGTAATATCGGTTACTTTGACTCCACTGATCTTCAGATTGGCACCGTGCAGGGCTTCGTGGGCCACCTTGGATTTTGCCAGCAGAATTTGACCGATAATTTCATCGCTGTTGGAAATGTTGACTGCAAAGCCATTTGAAACTTCAGTCAGTGAGTCGAGCAACGGTCTGTTGGCCGAGTTACCCATGATAAAGGTAAACAGCCTGATGTCCTTTTTCCCCAGCAGGTCGATGAATTTGCGTTGTGCCGTCTCGCCAACATTGGCCACACCGTCGGTCACCAGAATAATGCTGGATGTCCGGTCACGATTTATGCCTCTTAAGCCGTCTTTCAGGCCGGCATACAGATTGGTACCACTGCCCGGAGTGATGGCTTTTACCTGCCCAATGGCGCGGTTGACATTTTCAGGAGTTGCCGGAGTAAACCCGCTGGTCAATTCCCTGGAGCTGTTATTAAAAATGATGATCCTGAACCGTTCTTTTGGAGTCATTCGAGTCAGGGCCCGGCTGACACCTTCTGCCAGGGTCTGATATTTACCCTGCATGGAGCCGGAAATGTCGAGTACAAAAACCCAATCTCGTCCCTCGGTGATCGGTCTGAGGTCCATCCCCGGAGTGACGGTCAGCATAAAGGTCCCCCGTTTGTTGCTGTCAGGCTTGTAGGCGACCAGATCAACACTGCCGGGCAGGTTTGGTGCGTGGCGATAATAGACAACGATATCCTGATTCAGCATATAGACGGACTGGTTGGTCTTGGCAGGGGCGGGCGCATTTTCTTCACCCGGTTGAGGTTGACCGGCGAGCATCGCTTTGATTGCTTGAGGTGATTGCATCTGAAGCTGTTGATCAGGTTGCATGGGCTCTGATTTCTGCTGCTGCTGCTGTAATCCCTGGATCGGGTTGTTACCGATATGAACCAGCCAGTCGTTTCCCTGTTTGGAAATCCGTGCCTGGGGATGTTTTGGCAGCAGGATCTTGTCGACAGGGTAGGAGGGGCGCAGCCGCAGGTTGAAACTGAAATTATGGCTGACCTCCTCTTCTGCTGTCCAGAAAGACAGCTTCTGCTCATCCACTCCGCCTTCTTCAAGGGGATAGACATAACGGCCGACACCGGAATCCACGTGAGCAGGCTGGATATAGGCAATGCGTATTTTGGTGTCTTTTCCTGCCCGCACTGGAAACACACTGATTTCAAAGGTTTTGTATTTGTCTTTTTCTGCCAGTCCGGAATCGTTTCCAGACGATTTCTGCTGTTCATAGACATCACGGGCTTTCTGCTTTTCAAGAACCTCCCCGTGAATCGGTTTGCCGTCTATCCACATGGTGAACTGAGAGACGGTACCTTTTTCAGGAACCGGAAAGGAGTAGATAGCCTCCATGTCCTGCTGGTTTGGATTGTGGAAGACCTGGTCAACCGTTGTGATGGCATAGCCGTCCTCCACGATTACGTTTACATGATGCTCCCTGATTTTCATGGCCGGCCGGCTGCCGTCTGCTGGAGTCAGCAGACCGGCTGCTTTTGCCGAATGATATGGCGAGAGAAAAACGAGTAATGGAATGACGATACAAAGTAAAAAAAGTGCTAATTTTTTCATGATAACCTCCCGTAAGTTTGGGTTGATCGATATGAACAATGTTCATATTAAGGCCGAAAAGAAAATGAACACTGTTCATAACTGCACGGTACACTATTTGTGAACAGTGTTCAAGTTTTTTCTTTCTTTTTTTCAAAAAAGGATGTAATCAAAAGAAGAATAATCGAATGTGCTGATCTCATATATGATATAGCCGTCTAGTTAGATATTCAAACAAGAGAGGAAAGGATGGCCAGAGGACCGAATATCGATCGTGAAAAAATGAAGGAAGCTATCATCAGGGAGGCCCGAAGTATTATTATTGAACAGGGTTTAAAGGGGGTCAGTATCCGCAAGATAGCCGGAAGAATCGGCTGCTCTGTGGGTACAATTTATAATGTATTTA
>CAZLGM010000075.1:1888-13969 GCA_964558875.1 uncultured Desulfocapsaceae bacterium | reverse complement strand
GACATCTCATCAAATGACGTTGTTATTGTTCTTACCGAAAACAGTGAAGAAGACTGGTCTTTTGGTCGCGGCAAAGCTCAACTGATCGGGAACCGATAATTAGAAGGAAAGATTTGCGAACAAAAACAAACTAGTCAAACAAGCCATCACCTAAAGAAAACTTAACACAGGAGATTAAGATGCCCTATCTCAACGTGCGGCTCACAACAGAGGAGTCAAAGGAAATAACAGAAAAACTGGTCAGTCTTTTAATGGACAGGACATCAACGGTTCTGGGTAAAAACAAAAATGTCATCTCAATCGATGTCACTTTTACTTCACCCCGGCGCTGGTATGTAGGTGGTTCATCCATGGAAGAGCTAGGAGAGGTAACCTTTTATCTGGATATAAAGATAACGGAAGATACCAATACTAAAGAAGAAAAATCCAGGTTTATTCAGGAAGTATTTACCGGTGTTGATAAACTTTTGGGCCCAATCACGCCGGCAAGCTATATTGTGATCGACGATGTGAAAGCTGACTCATGGGGCTACCAGGGCAAAACCCAGGAATTCAGATTTATTCAAACTTAATCAACTGCAATCAAATTGGGACCATCGTTTGGGAGTGACCAGTTTACCGGTACCCCTGAATACTAACTTCAGACTTAGTTCTCTTGTTTTAAGTATAACTACAAGAAATTATGCAAACAGCAATAAACTGAGTGCCATAACCGCCATACCGGTTACCACACCATAGATGGCCAGATGGTGCTCACCATATTTCTCAGCAGTAGGCAGCAACTCGTCAAGGGAGATGAAGACCATTATCCCGGCAACCGCGGCAAACAGCATACCAAAAACAAGGTCATTCATGAATTGATAGAGCAGGCCAAAACCGATCAAAGCGCCGACCGGTTCTGCAAATCCTGAAAGAAAGGAGAGGCTGAACGCTTTTTTACGGCTCCCGGTTGCAAAGTAGATGGGTACCGCCACGGCAATACCCTCTGGAATATTGTGGATCGCTATGGCCGCAGCAATGGAAATACCCAGCGTCGGATCTTTCAAAGCACTGACAAATGTAGCCAACCCTTCAGGAAAGTTGTGCACGGCAATGGCGATGGCAGAAAAAACACCCATCCGCAGCAGCTTCTGTTTTTTCAACTCATCTCCAGGCGTGTTCATTTCCTCAACAGACCGCGGTTCGTGAGGGTTCTGAAAGGAGGGGACCAGTTTATCAATGACAGCTGCCACCCCGATGCCACCAAAAAAAGCAAGAGTCGTTACCCAATAGCCCTGAGTATCGCCAAGCATGGCCACTGTCGCGTCTCTTGACTTAACAAAGATCTCGATCATCGACACATAGATCATCACTCCGGCGGAAAATCCAAGAGCAATCGCAAGAAAACGGCTGTTAGTCTGTTTGGTGAAAAAGGCAAGACAACTGCCGACACCTGTGGCAAGACCCGCAAACAGTGTCAGGCTGAATGCGAAAAGAATGGTTGATATCTCAAACTCGGAATTCATTTGATCAGGAAGGAAAATAAAACAAAATAGTGGTCACCGCAAATTTTTTCGACTGCAGCAGTTATCCGACTACTTTTTTTCCATGGTGTGGCGAGCCAGCAATGATTGGAGTTTCCACGGAGACGACAGGCAGATATTCGACTTCTCGCAACTGGACATGACATCACAGAATCCAAGGAATTCGGCAACGGCATCACTCATTTCCTTATCTTTGCGATGAATGATGCTCAGCTGTCGCCGCATATCAACACCTTTTACTTTCAGGCTTGTCAACCAACCGTGTTCAACCTCCCGGCAGACGGTAAGTGATGACAGGCAGGCCAGGCCGACACCGGATTCGACTGCCCGTTTAACGGCCTCAGGGTGCCCCATCTCCATGATCACATTGATTTGGTCAAGATAATCGACCATCTTTTCGTTAAAGATGGCAGCCGTTCCGGAGCCTGATTCACGCATGATCCATTTGGTGTCTTGCAGATCCTGCTCAACGTCAAACACCTCTTGGTGAGCGAGGGGATCGTTTGGTCCAGCCAGCACGACAAGTTCATCTTCAAACCAAGGCCTTACCAGAATAGCGGGCTCACTAATACGCCCTTCGACAAACCCGACATCCATTGATCCGTCTGTTATCATCCGTTCAGCATATCCGGTATTGTAGACATGCATATTCATGGTGACATTGGGATGAATCCGTTTAAAGGCGCCAATAAGATAGGGAAGAATATAATTACCTAAAGCAAGGGAGGCGATTATTTCAACATGACCGGTCAGCGTATCATTCTTCTCCGACATAACGGATTCAACGTTATTAACCTGGAGAATGATATCCTTGGCATGTGGCAGCAGATAGCGTCCACGCTCATTGAGCAATAGACTTCGACCCTGCCTGTCGAAAAGGGAAGTGCCCAATTGGTTTTCCAATTCTGCCAGGGCCATGCTGACTGCCGATTGGGTGACAAACAGTTTTTTACTCGCCTTGGTGACTTGAGCCGTTTCAGCCACCGCGATAAATATTTCCAGTTGCCTTAAGGTGATAGACATGAAGAGTACCGTTATACAGTTTTGCTTATATATTGTATCTCTTTTTTTGACTGGTAGCGCATTTGTTATTACCTTATATAAGCCTTCACTGTGAAATTGCAAGGAAAAAATAGTTTTAATTGGTTACACACCATATGAATCCCTCCTGCATTTTGTACCACATTGTGGACATCCGGCAAAAGTCACTATTGACATACTTAACTCTTTCATTAAACTGCGTGGCAGACATTTTTTCAGCCCGGTACTAATGAGCGGATAAAATATGTACTGTTGTTTGTTATAAATAAAAGCACAGTCAATTCGCTAAATTACCTGGCTCATCTCACAGAAAACAGATTCAAAGGGGGGGTCTGATGGAAGTTCAATTCCAGGATTTTCTGTACCGTGACAATATCCTCTGGATCACGGCATTCACCCTAGGGGGACTCGCTTTTGCCCTGGGACCTATTGTCATCGTCTACCTTCTCATGCCGAGAAGGACCCGCCAATTTGAAAAGCTCAATGAACAGTTCATTGAATGCGGCATGGTACCCATTGGGGATAGCTGGATACGTTATGGTATCGTCTTCTATCTCTATGCCCTCATTTTCCTGGCATTCGATGTGGATGTTCTGTTTCTCTTTCCGGTTGCCGTCGCTTACAACAGTAAAGAACTTCTGGACACGGGTGTTGTCATCCGGGACTTTGTTGAGGTTATTCTCTTTGTAGGAATTCTATCACTCGCAATCATCTACGCATGGGTTAAGGGGGCATTCAAGTGGGAACGCAGAACGTACCTTCGCCGTTAGAGGAAATACCATCATCATTAGTTCATTTTGCTGCTGCTGATAAGCTCATCAATATTGGCCGAGTCAACTCTTTCTGGCCCTTGACCTTCGGCCTGGCCTGTTGTGCTATTGAAATGATGTGCACCGGTGGTTCACGGTTTGACATCTCACGCTTTGGGGCAGAGGTGTTTCGGCCATCACCAAGACAGTGCGATCTTATGATCGTTGCCGGTACCGTTACCAAGAAAATGATGCCTGGCATTAAGACACTTTATGACCAGATATCGGAACCTAAATGGGTCATGGCTCTCGGCAACTGCGCAATCTCCGGTGGCCCCTTCGCCTTTGAAGACCAATATTCCATTATTCTCGGAGCAGACAAGTTTTTACCGGTCGACATCTACATTCCGGGTTGTCCACCGCGACCCGAGGCACTCCTTCAGGGAATCCTTGAGTTGGAAAATAAAGTCTCCGGTTGGAAACGATGGCAAGATCCTGAAAAGGCCTGAGTGCATATGAATACAATGATCACCTTTGTTTAATCTTTCTATTCAAGGCCCTTTGGAGCACGAATATTATGATACAAAACAGTGTAAAACAGGCGATGGAGAAACTCTTTCCCGCCCCTGAACCGCCAGCTGAAGAACAAGCGTCTGAAACCGATGGCGATGAGGTGGAAAAGGCAAAAAAGAAAGAGAAAAAGCCAAGAGTTAACGGCGTTATAGAGTGCGATTATGCCAACTGCGGGTATCACCTGGATGTTCAAGTCGATCCTGCTCAGTTGCTTGAAGCCGTCCAGATTTTGGACGATACCGATTTCTTTATTGAGAGTATCACCGGAGTTGACTGGATCAAGGAAGATCAGCTGGAGGTTGTGTATGATTTCAGTCGGTTTGATTTTGATTGCTGCCGGGTAGTTATTCGTACCCGTACTCCCCGCGATGAACCATCGGTCCCGACAATTACACCGATCTTTGCCGGTGCCAACTGGCATGAAAGGGAAACCCACGATTTCTTCGGTATCAAGTTTGAGGGACATCCACACCTTGTGCCTCTGCTCCTTCCCGAAGATGCCGACTTCCATCCCCTCTTAAAGGATTTCAAACCATGAGTCTTCCAATTCATCTTCAACCTGACGAAACCTTTGTCCTGAATGTCGGGCCTCAGCATCCTTCTACCCATGGTGTTCTTAGGATAAAGATGGAAATGGATGGTGAATATATCGTCAAGGCCGAAACCGTGCTTGGCTATATCCACCGCATGCATGAGAAAATGGGGGAAAACAGGCCGTATCCCCAAGTGTTACCAAATCTCAGCCGTCTCGACTATCTGGGTGCCCTTGGTTACACCCATGGCCATGTATTGGCCGTTGAACGGGCCGCAGGTATCGAAGTTCCCGAACGTGCTGAATATATTCGAGTCCTCACCGCGGAGCTGAACAGAGTTTCTTCCCATCTCTTCTGGTTCGGCGCTTTCATCATGGACATGGGTGCTTTTACGCCTCTACTGTATGTACTGGAAGATCGTGAGTACATCCTGGACATACTGGAGCGGGTGACCGGATCGCGCCTCACCTACTGTTATCACCGGTTCGGCGGCCTGTATAACGATATAGACGACGAGTTCATTCCGGCAACCAGGGCTTTTATTGACAGACAGCGTAAAGCAATGAAAAAATATGACGCTCTGGTGACCGGCAACATCATTCTGCAGAAACGACTCAAAGATATTGGGCCAATCTCCAAGGAAATGTGTCGTAAATACGGGGCCTCAGGGCCTGTGGCCAGGGGATCGGGAATCGATTACGACGTGCGCAAAAACGAGCCCTATTCCGTCTATTCCGAATTTGACTTTGATGTTCCTGTCTATCACGAATGTGACTCTTTTGCCCGCTATATGGTTCGCATGGATGAGATAGAACAGTCTCTGCGGATCATTGAGCAAGCGTTGGACAAACTGCCGGATGGCCCCATAATGCCAAAGAAAAAGCCAAAACTGATCAAACCACCGGTTGGGGACTACTATCAGGCCGTGGAGACGGCCCGGGGCAACTTCGGCATACGGATCGTCAGTGACGGCACCAAAAACGCCTATCGTTTTAAATTGCGCTCTCCAACATACTCCAACATGCATATGTTTGATGAGGCATGTGAGGGGATGATGATTATGGATGCCATTGCTCTAATGGGGAGCCTTGACCTCGTTATACCCGAGATCGACAGGTAAGGGAGAAGACTCATGAGTTTAACACTTTTCAATGTCATTGCGGCAGTAATCATCGCCATTGCTTTTGCTGCTTTAAATGCCGCTTATCTGGTCTGGTGTGAACGCCGTGGGGCCGGTCGTATCCAACGTCGACCAGGCCCGAATGTCAATGGACCTCTGGGACTCTTTCAACCTATGGCTGATGGTCTTAAATTAATGACCAAGCAGCTCGTTATCCCGGGCGGCGCGGACAAGGCTTTATTTATGGTCGCTCCCGTCCTGGCTATGGCTCCTGCCATTATGAGCTTCGTTACCGTCCCCTTTTCCGATACCATTGTTGCCCACAACATGAATATCGGCGTTTTAATGATCTTTGCCTTTGCCTCCATGGGTGCTATGGCCGTACTTTTTGCCGGATGGGGATCAAGGAACAAATATGGCGTCATGGCTGCGGTTCGAGCTGTATCCCAGAATATAGCCTACGAAGTTCCCATGCTGATAACGGTCATTACGGTTGTTATGATAGCCGGGACCATGAACTTGAAAGAGTTGGTCGCCCACCAGGCAGGCGGCTTCTGGAACTGGAATATTTGGCCGCTCCAGAAGGGACTGTTCAACCCCCTGATGCTGTTTTCCTTCCTTATTTTCTTTATCTGCACCTTGGCTGAAACCAATCGTACTCCCTTTGACCTTGGTGAGGCAGAGGGTGAGCTGGTTGCCGGTTTCCACATCGAATACGGCAGCATGGGATTTGGTCTCTTTTTCATGGGTGAGTATGCCAACATTGTGATTGGCGCATGTTTGACAACCATTCTTTTCTTAGGGGGATGGTATGGTCCTTTTGGATTCACCGCCAGTGTCTGGTGGTTTTTGTTAAAAATATATTTGCTTATTTTCACCTTTATCTGGATTCGCTGGACAGTACCTCGAACAACAATCTATGGACTGCTCAATCTGTCCTGGAAGATACTGATTCCCATCTCACTGTTTAACCTGCTTCTGACAGCTGGATTACTGAAGGTATTTTAATATGGGCGCCTATTTTAGCGAAATATTTAAGGGACTGCAGAGCCTTGCCATCGGTATGAGCATTACATTCAGGGAATTTTTCAAACCTGTGGTTTGCCTTCCTTACCCGTATGAAACCTTCAAGATGAGCGATAGGTATCGGGGCCACATCGAACTGATTGAAGATAAGGAAGGAAATCCCAAATGCGTTGCCTGTGGAATGTGTCAACGAGGCTGCCCTTCAGGCTGTATCAGCCTGGCTTCAAAGACTGTTGAGTATGAGGCTGAGGTTAAAGGAGAAATAAAGAAGAAGAAGAAAAAGGTACTGACGAAGTACGATTTGAACTTCACCACATGCTCTCTCTGTGG
The DNA here is from genome assembly GCA_964558875.1 of uncultured Desulfocapsaceae bacterium. Lineage (GTDB taxonomy): Bacteria > Desulfobacterota > Desulfobulbia > Desulfobulbales > Desulfocapsaceae > CAZLGM01. The sequence continues at coordinate 7,074 of CAZLGM010000075.1, read as the reverse complement.
CCAGTGCATTGAAAATTGTAACTTCGCAGCCATCGAATTTTCCAAGGAGTATAATCTTGTGTCTGACCGTAAGGAAGATTTTCATTTTGATCTTCTTCAACGTTTAAAGGAGAGGAACCCATGAGTGAGTCTGTCTCTCTGTTCAGTGCTGATGGCCTGGCCGGTCTTGTCTTTCTGCTCATGCTGGCTGTTACTGTCATTGGCGGCCTGATTGCCTGCAATGCTGAAAGACTGGTTCGAGCTATTGCCGGATTGATTGTCTGCTTCATTGGTGTGGCGGCGATCTATTACTTTCTTAATTCTCCCTTTGTAGCCATGATGCAGCTGTTGATCTACGTAGGAGCTGTCTGTATCACCATCGCATTTGCCATCATGCTGGCCGATCCGGAAGCAAAAAAGAAACATGGGCCGTCAAGTCCTTTGACTGGACCGCTGGCTCTGATCACGGCTGGGCTGCTGTTTGGCGGACTCTCTTTTTTCGGGGTCCAAACCAATTGGCCCAATGCGGATAAGATCAATGACGGATCGGTCAAAACAATCGGTATCCAGTTGCTCACCAGCCACTCCATGGTTTTTGAGCTGGTTTCCGTTGTCCTGCTGATTGCCATCATCGGGGCACTCGTTATTGCCCGCCGCGGGAGGAATTAAGTATGTCAATGCTCACATTGCACAATTCCCTGACAACGTACCTGATATTGGGAGCGTTGCTGTTTGGTATGGGAATCTACGGTATCGTCACCAGAAGGACACTGATCGGTATGCTGATTGCCGGCGAACTGATTCTTGTCGGCTCGTCAATCATTTTCATGGCCTTTAACCGTTTCAGTGCGCCGGACCCGGCAATGGGACAGATTTTCACCTTGTTTATCATGGCCATCGCTGCTGCGGAAGCGGCAATCGGGCTGTCAATTGTCATTGCCGTTTATCGTCACTATAAATCCATCGACACCGAAGACATTGTCGACCTAAAGGGATAGGATTATGGAACCAACAAACTGCCCGCAACTGTTTATAGCCCTGCTTATCCCATTGATCGGCGCGCTGGGTGTCATGCTCATGGGCGAAAGGGAGAATGTCAGGGAAGGAATATCTTCCGTTGCCTCGATCCTGCTGCTGCTCATTGTCGCCTCTCTTGTTCCAAAGGTGCTGGATGATAATATCCTGCTTGAATACACTGTTTTTACGCTGATCAAGGCAAATGCTCTCGGGGAAGGGATGGGGGCCGTCACTGTAGCGCTCAGGGCCGACAGTATGGCCATGATCTTTGCCATCGTCGCCTCTTCATTGTGGACCATTGCTGTTTACTACTCCATGGGGTATATGCGCGGACTGGATGAACATGCCCAGACCCGTTTCAATGCCTGCTTTGCCCTTGCCATCTTCGGCGCCATCGGGGTTGCTTTTTCAGCAAATCTGTTCACCCTGTATCTGTTTTACGAGATCGTCTCGGTCTGCACCTATCCGCTTGTGGCCCATCACCAGGATCAGGAAGGATATGACGGCGGCCGCAAATATCTTGTATATTTAACCACCACGGCAAAGTTCTTCCTGCTGCCAGCCATGATTCTGATCTATGTGCTTACCGGCACCTTCGATTTTGCCGATAATATTCAGAGCGGGATCTTTCCGGCAGACGCCAAAAGCGGCCTGGTGATCATGCTGTATATCTTTTGCCTCTTCGGATTTGCCAAAAACGGCATTATGCCCTTTCATCACTGGCTGCCCGGAGCCATGGTCGCCCCGACACCCGTCTCTGCCCTGCTGCACGCGGTGGCTGTGGTCAAAGTAGGAGTCTTCTGTACCACAAGGGTCATGCTCTATGTTTTTGGTGTCGATCTGATGCATGGTCTCAATCTGGGTATTCCCACTGCCTATTTTGTTTCCATCACCATTGTCGCTGCCTCGATCATCGCCCTTTCCAAGGATAATCTGAAAGCCCGGCTTGCCTATTCAACTGTGAGCCAGCTTTCCTATATCATCCTAGGTGTCGCCTTGCTGACACCTAGGGGAATTGAGGGAGGGTTGATTCACATCGTCAATCATGGTTTTTCCAAGATCACTCTCTTTTTCTGTGCCGGAGCTATTTATGTGGCCGCCCATAAGAAACTTATCTCCGAAATGGAAGGGTTGGGCAAAATAATGCCCTTTACCTTCGGGGCGTTCGGTGTCGCTTCGCTTTCCATGATCGGCGCTCCTCCGGTTGCTGGCTTTATTACCAAATGGAACCTGTTAATCGGCTCCATTGATGCGCACCAGATAGGAATTTTGCTTATCTTGATTGCTTCAACTATGTTGAACGCTGCCTATTTCGCCCCGGTTACTTATAAAGCTTTTTTCGGTAAACGTCCGGCTGGTGAACAGGCTAGCGGAATCAAAGAAGCGCCGTTGTCCATGTTGATCCCGATCCTGATTGCCTGCACGATTTCGGTGATCATCGGCATTTTTCCCAATTTCATGATGCAATTTGTCAAGGCGGTGACAGGAGTATTAGGATGATCGTACAATTTATCGATTTTATTCAGAAAAGACTAAAACTGGTCGGCATCGCCTGCTGTGTGGTTCTCGGCCTGATTGTGGTCTGGAGTTTGACGGTCGATACCAGCCATGCCCACAGCTGGGCGGAGAAAGCCATTCCCGCCTTCTGGTCCTTGTTCGGTCTTGGGGCTTGTGCTGTCATCATCGGAATAGCCAGACTGGTCGGACGGACCGGCATCATGACCAGGGAGGATTATTATGACGATTGATTTTATTCATCCTTCCCTCATTCTGATTTTCGGTGCCCTTGCTCTACCGTTTATCAGGGGACCGTTCAGAAAACCATATCTGGTGCTGATACCGCTGTTGAGCTTTATCGACGTGCTCTGGCTGGGTGGTCATCACGGGACCTACGGTGTTGTTACTTTCCTTTCAGGAGACTGGACCCTGACCTTTGGACGCGTCGACTCCTTGTCCATGGTATTTGGTTTCATCATGGCCTTGATGGCGCTTATCGGTACAGTTTACGGTCTTCATGTAAAAGATGAGTGGCAGCATATGGCCGCCTGGTTCTATGTGGCCGGATCCCTCGGTGCTATCTATGCCGGTGATTATCTGGTGCTTTTTCTGTTCTGGGAAATGATGGCCTTTGCCTCAACATTTCTCATCTGGCTCAATAAAGGGAAAGACTCCATGGCTGCCGGTTTCAGGTATCTGCTGGTTCACACATTCGGCGGTGTTATCCTGCTTCTCGGCTTCGTCCTCAGATACCAGGTGACCGGCGACATTTCCTTTACCCAGATGGATGTGCAACATCCCCAGCTTTACACCTATCTGATCATGATCGGCCTGGCGCTTAATGCTGCCGTTGTTCCACTGCACTCATGGCTGCCGGACGCCTATTCCAAGGCAACCATTACCGGTTCCGTCTTCATGTGCGCCTTTACCACCAAGACGGCCATTTATACTCTGGCAAGGAGTTGTGCCGGTTTTGACATCCTTATCGTCCTGGGCGTGGCCATGGCCATATACGGTATTATCTACGCGGCCATGGAGAACGATGTGCGGCGTCTGCTCGGCTGGGAGATTATCTCCCAGGTCGGTTACATGGTGACCGGTGTCGGCATCGGCACTGCGCTTGCCATCAACGGAACCTGCGCCCACGCATTTGCCCACATTCTTTATAAAGGGTTGCTGTTCATGGGTGCGGGGGCGATCATCTATGCCACCGGCAAATCAAAATTCACAGAACTGGGAGGATTGTATAAACAGATGCCCAAGACCCTGCTTTTTATTGTTATAGGCGGACTCTCCGTCTCGGGCTTCCCATTTCTCTCCGGTTTTGTCACTAAGTCGATGATTATCGCGGCTAGTTTTAAGGAGCACATTCTCTGGGCCGGTTTTCTGCTGACTGTGGTGTCGGCCGGTACCTTCCTGGTTGCCGGACTCAGGCTGCCCTATCTTCTGTTCTTCGGTGAACAGCGAGGCTCCGAGGAAACCTATTCCAAGGCTGTTGATCCACCATGGAATATGCAGATGGCCATGGTTGCCGGAGCCATCTTCTGTTTTGTTATCGGCTCCTATACACCCTTTTTGTATAATATGCTGCCCTTTGCAGGTATCGAATTCCATCCATACAGCAGCTATCATTTAAGCGAGTCTCTGCAAATCCTTGGGTTTACCGGCTTGGGTTTCTATTTCTTAAAACAATTTATTACCGCAAGAGCCACCACAAGCCTCGATCTGGACTGGTTCTATAGAAAGGGCGGCCAGGGTTTTCTCTGGTTGGCCAAAAATCCGATTCAGTGGTTTGACACCGCCTGGGGAAAGGCGTATCGTGTCGTCGGGCTGGGCTCTTTAATGACAACCGCCAGATTCTGGTCATGGTTTGACTGGCATGGCATTGACGGTGTGGTTGACGGTATCGCACGCTGTGTAAGGGCGATCGGCAGACGGGTTGCCCAGTTCCTGCAGCGGGGGCAGATACAACAGACCATTTATTATACGGCAACTTTTGCGGCTATTGCACTATTTGCTACTATCTGGTTTTAACCACAACCGGATCAAGGATCATTGATTATGGATCAATTACTGTTCAACGAAGGATTCCCAATCTTAAGCGCACTGATCTTTCTGCCCTTGGCTGCGGCAGCGGTGATGTTAGTAATAAAAGATAAGACCTTCTGTCGGTACTGGGCCCTGGCTTCCACAAGCCTTGTCGCTATTCTTTCCCTCACACTCCTTTGCAAATTTGACAAGACCATAACAAAGTTCCAGCTTGTTGAACAGAAGGCATGGATCGAATCGCTGGGCATCCAGTACATCGTTGGCATAGACGGTATCTCTATCCTGCTGGTTCTATTGACCACCATCATCATGCCCTTCTGTGTCCTGGCCTCGTGGTCCTATATCAAGGAACGGGTTCAGGCATTTATGATCTGCCTGCTGGTCATGGAGACATCCATGCTGGGTGTATTCCTGGCCCTTGACTTTGTTCTTTTTTACATCCTGTGGGAAGCTATGCTGATCCCCATGTATCTTCTCATCGGTATCTGGGGCGGTCCACGGAAGATCTATGCATCAGTTAAGTTCTTTCTCTATACCCTGGCGGGATCGATTCTGCTGCTGGTTGGTATTATCTGGCTGTATACCGTCAACGATTACAGTTTCTTTATCCCGGATATGATGTGGAAGGGCTATCCACAGACAGC
>CAZLGM010000075.1:0-1788 GCA_964558875.1 uncultured Desulfocapsaceae bacterium | reverse complement strand
GGGAACTGTCAGTTGCCGCCGGAATCGGTAAATACATGCCGACCTATGTCACCTTCCTGGCTTTCTTCTCCCTGTCATCGTTTGGCTTTCCGGGAACAAACTCCTTTGTCGGGGAGTTTATGATTCTTGCCGGTACCTTTAAACATAATGTCTGGCTGGCGCTTGCAGCGATTCCAGGGGCATTTCTGGCAGCCGCCTATATGTTAAGAATGTTGCAACGGATTGTCTGGGGCGGCACAAACAACCCGGACCAGTCGTGGCTAAATGACCTGAACGGTAGAGAGGTCGTCACCCTGTTGCCCTTCCTGATCTTCGTATTCTGGATTGGCCTGGAACCGCAGCCGTTTCTCGACCTTATTCATAACAGCGTTGTTCACCTGGTTGACCAGCTCCATATTCATCAGGGTCAGGCTGCCATTTCTCAGTTGATAACCAATTAAATCACGAGGCTACCTTGAACACTGCACTATTATTTTTACCGGAGTTGACACTGGCAGGCGCGTTGCTGATTCTTTTCATTACCAGTCTGAAGGAGCCGAGTCGCACAACCATACGAAATATGGCGCTTGGCCTGGGTGTGCTGGTTTTCATCAGTGCTCTGATCAGTCTGAACCAAAGTGGTGAGCTCTTCTTTGGAGTTTACCGAGTTGACCTGTTCTCCCAATTATTTAAGTGTTTGCTGACCGGCGCCTTGATTTTTGTGCTGATACTTGGCAAACGGATGGATTCCTTTGAAGTGAAAATCCAACCCGAATACTATTTCTTTCTTTTCACCTCGCTTCTTGGGTTGGTGATGCTTGTGTCCTGCGTTGAACTGCTGGCCATTTTTGTCGCCCTGGAATTGTCTTCCTTTGCCGTTTATATCATGGTCCCTCTGCGACGCGAAGCCAACAATGGCCGATCACAGATGGAAGCTGGTATGAAATACATCCTCTTTGGAGTTTCGGCCACCGGTTTTATGCTCTATGGAATGAGCTATCTGTTCGGGCTCACCGGCTCGACCTACCTGTCTGTTATCATCTCAAAATTACCCGAGATTATCTCTCAGCCCGCCGCCATAGTTGGTGTGGCCATGATTATGGCCGGCTTCTTCTATAAACTGGCAATATTCCCATTTCATTTCTGGGTACCTGATGTGTACGAGGGCGCATCCAATGAAACCACCGCTTTTATTGCCTCGGTTCCCAAGCTGGCTGCCGTTGCCCTGTTGATCCGAGTCACCCATCTGGTCAGTGGAGAAGGACAGCTTATTATCAACCTGCTTATGGTTGTGGCGCTGGCTTCCATGTTCTACGGCAACCTTTCCGCATTGGTCCAGAAAGATCTCAAACGGATGCTTGGTTTTTCAGGCATTGCCCATGCCGGTTTTGTCCTTTTAGGACTGTTGACCTTTCAGAAAACCGGATACGCTCACTCTCTTTACTACATCACCGGATATGTTCTGATGAACCTTGCCTGTTTTCTGGTCATCTGTTCCGTTGCCGAAAAAGGGAAGAATGTTAAGATTGACGAATTGGCCGGGCTTCATAAGCGATCGCCCCTGCTTGCTCTGACCCTGCTTGTCGCTTTGTTTGCCCTTGCTGGTATTCCACCTTTTGTCGGCTTTACTGGGAAATTTCTGCTCCTGGTCGGCGCTTTGAAACAGGGGCATCTACTGCTTGTCACTCTGGCCGCTATCAATACGGCAATTGCAATCTATTATTATCTCTCAGTTGTCCGAATAACTTTCTGCACTCCTGAGGAAAAAAAGGAGGCCATACCGGTCGATTTTTCAGTACGTCTGGCCTC
>CAZLGM010000074.1:0-13994 GCA_964558875.1 uncultured Desulfocapsaceae bacterium | reverse complement strand
GGGTGATGTCCGAACTGGTGCCGGTGAGCATGGAGGATAGGGACATTAAAACGATTGAGCGGCCCAGGCCACGCAAATGATCCCGGTTTTTGAAGTGAGCCAGTTCGTGAGCCAGTACAAAAGCGAGTCCGTTTTCAGAACGCACCGATTTCAGCAGTCCTGAATGGACCACAATGGTTCCCCCGGGAAAGGCGAAAGCGTTTGGTTCTTTATCCTTGACCAACTGTACCTTCACCGGAAACCGGACATCGAGACACGGCCTGATGGAATCGGTTAATTGCTGAAGATATCGCTGCTGGACTGAATCGGTACTCTTTTTTTTCATCCAGTCAAAACGGGCCTTTGCAAACAGAACGGCTTCTTTTTCCGGTGAGATTGCGTTGACGGCTATATCGACAAACAAGCCAAGCGACCAGAAGAGAGCAAGAAAAAGCACGATGACACCACCAAACAGCAGAAGAAACTCCCGCATCGGGCGTGTATGAGTAATATTGTCGTTTTTTTTCGGAAGTGACGGTTGGTAACGGATGGGGTTCCGGTTTTTCACTTTGGTTCTCGGTAATAGATTGCAGTGCCGTAAGCAAGAACCTCAACGGAACCGATAGTGCTTTGCACACCCTTGGAAATGGACGAGGTTTCGATACGCATGTTGATGATTTCATCCGCTTCCGAGCATGATTCCTTCAGTCGGAGTACCGCCTCCCGTCTTGCCCTGTCAAGAAGGGTTTCATAGGACTGCACGGAGCCCCCAAATATATTTCTGAGCGCTGCCAGCATTCGTTTAAAATAGTCGACCGAGATGACAACAGATCCTTTGGCCAGACTACAGCGATCGATCCTGTCGGGGTCGGCAAGGGGGAATTTGGAGGAAGTTGCGGCTAGCTCCAGGAAATCGCGTTCCCGTTGTTCGATGGACTTGTAATGTCTTTTTTCAGCGTTCCGGCCGAAAAAATAGCCAAGACTGACCAGTAAGGCTAAAATGAGTATATTTTCCATAAAACTGATCTCTTACTCAACAGTTACCGCTGTACCGTAGACATAGATCTCGGCAGCACCGGCGGCAACAGAAGATGTGGAAAAACGGACATTGACTATGCCGTTGGCCCCCAACTGGGTTGCCTGGGATTTCATTCGTTCGATCGCCTGATCACGTGACTCGCTCAGCAGTTCGGTATATCCTTTCAACTCCCCGCCGAAGATGTTCTTCAGGCCTGCCATAATATCCCTGCCGGCATGTTTGGCGCGCACAGTACTGCCGGAAACCACACCATGGCTGGCAATAATCGTTTTGCCGGGGATTGTTTCCGTATTGGTAATGACCATAGATTTACTCCCTAAGGGTTGCAGTTGATAAACGTTTTGTAAGTTATTTTTTTTGTTGAAATACGAAACTGTAATTTACTCCCGACCTTCAGGTTTTTCACGAAATTTAATACCTGTCAGCCAGCCTTCCGTGGCATCCTCGATATGATCGTGTCGTGGAATATACGGTTTAATATCAAGAAGAGGCGTTTTGTCAAGTGTGTCGATCCCCTCGACAGTGAGGATATTGCCGGATCTACTGATCAATTTAACGATTGACAGCCCGATCCCATTCGGCCGGCAGGGGTGGCGAGAGGCGTAAATACCACGAGGTGTTTCATCAAGGAAGGTTGGCCGAACGTAGCGGATTTCTCCGGCCTGATGGAGATGGAAGAGCAGATAAATGTGGCTGAAGGTTTCAATATCCTTGAGACCGGCCTGGTGCTCCTGAAAGATCTCCACAGTGCCACGGGATTGGGCCGCGTATCTGGGTTGAATGGGACACTCTTTTTTACTGTGAAAGGGGGAGCGAATGATTCCGATGGGTTGCAGTTCGATGGTCATGCTTCATCTCCAGGTAAATGGATGGTCGTGATAACTGGTGCCCATCCAATAACGGCTTTTTCTCCTGACTCTTCAGCATTGCCGGTTTCAACGCTTTTCCGGGACACCGATTTTTTTCAGGATGACACTCATTGGACAGAACTTGGAAAAACCGAACTGAAAAAGATTCAGTCCGACAAAAGCCGTGAAAAAGAGCCAGTATTTTGAGTGAAAAACAGGGCTTGCCTCAACCCCAAAGGCCAGGCTCAGCAGAATGAAAAAGCCGGCCAGTACATGAACCCAGTCATTGATGATCATATTTTTACCTCTTATCTAATAAGTAGAATGTTTGTATAGGCCGAATAGTTTTGAGCTTCTGGAATATCCTTCGGTCAAATAGACGAGAGCCAAAACGGCTGTTTATACAATGGTAACTGGCGAGTAGATGTCAAGAAAAAGTGGGTGAGGAAAAAACAGCAGGAAGGGTACAGTGGAGTTGTTTAGCCCTTAAAAATCGGGGCAGAAGAGATTCCTCATCGTTTGAATCAGCTCGATGATTCGCTTGTCGGCGATCCGGTTGTAAATGAAGTTGGCGTCCTTTCGATAGTCGATAATCCCCTGGCTGCGGAGAATATTCAAATGCTGGGAGACATTGGCGTTGGTGGTTTTTACGTTTTCCCTGATATCGCCAACGGAGAGCTCTTTATCTTGTAAAAGGCAGAGAATCTTAAGTCTGATAGGGTGGGACATCGATTTAAGCAGCTTCGATACAATGAGGATCTGATCATCATGCATGTTGTTTCCCATAAGCCGTTATTTTAGCGTTCAGTTAAACGTTAATATACACTTTACACCTATTTACAGCACTTTTTCAACGGTTAAATGGTGTGGCTCAAAAACGGTGAATAATTTAGTGACTTACCTCACAGCTTGCATCATAAAATACAAGAAAACCGGAATATAACTTGTAACTTTTCACGTGGGAACCCGCCAAGTCACTTATCAGGCTCTGCGTGGTTCGACAACCACTGCTATGGAAGATAGGAAGAGAGTCAAATGTTGATCGCCTGATCCATGACCTCTTTTCTTTTGGTGACCTCAGGAAAGAGTGTTGAGTCGGTGTGCGGCAGAAAGAGTGAGGCAATATACTCTTCCTTGAAGCTGGGAACTTCGGAGAGTTCGAAGCCGGTCATCTTTCTGACCACATCGACCACATCCCGCCTGATGTGGTTGGACAGCTCACTCATCCAGCTGCCGAGCATGGAGCCGTTGCCTACATACATGATCTTCTCGGCATCGATTTCTGGTAACAGGCCGACGGTCATGGCACTGTCGAGATCGATAAAACTGCCGAAAGCACCTGCAAGGATGATCTGTTCCAGGTCGGTGATTTCAAGACCGACTGCGTCAACCAGCGTTTTGCATCCGGCAAAGATAGCGCCTTTGGCGCGGATAAAGTTCTCGATATCAACCTCGTTGAGAACGATATCGGTATCGGTACCGCTCTCGTCCTTCCAGGCAAGGACAAATTCATAGCCGCTGCGGCCTTCCCGTATCCTCTTGGTATCCAGTTCCCTGTTGTATTTGCCGCTGCGGTCGACAACGCCGAGTTCAAAGAAGGTGGCGATAATCACAAGCAGGCCTGAGCCGCAAATACCCTTCACCGGTTTGTTATCGATGGTGATATTCATCGGTTCATAGGTGGTTGGATGCAGGCTGAAATCGCTGATGGCTCCGGAAGCTGCCCGCATACCGTGGGTGATGCCGCCGCCTTCGAAGGCGGGTCCGGCGGAACAGGCGGCACAGGCCAGCCAGTCCTTGTTACCGATGACGATTTCAGCATTGGTGCCGATATCAATATACAGAGTGAGCTTCTCACTGCGGTACATACCGGAACCCATCACTCCGGCAACAATATCACCGCCTACATAGCTGGAGATGGAAGGATAGAGAAGGGCTATGGCCTGTTCGGGCAGTTTGAGATCCAGGTCCGTTGCCCGGATGGGTGGCAAAAAGGTGGATACAGGTACATAAGGGGCGCGTCTTATGTTATGCGGTTCCAGCTCCAGAAACAGATGGGTCATTGTGGTATTACCGGAAAGGGTAATGGAGCTGATCTCATCGGTTTTAATTTTCGATTTTTTCAGTAACCTCTTAATGATCGAGTTGATGGTTTTGACCACCAGGTTGTGCATCAGTTTTAGTCCTTTAGGCTTCTCGGCAAAAATGATCCGGGTGATAACATCCTCCCCATAGCTGATCTGACCATTGTAATCACCCTCCCGGGCCAGGACTTCTCCGGTGTGCAGGTCCAGCAATGTCCCGTAGACAGTGGTAGTTCCGATGTCGAAGGCCAGGCCAAAATTCCTCAGCGACCAGTTGCCGGCCTGAATATTGGCGACCTTGGATTTACCCTTTTTATTGACCGGACGGACAAGGGTGGCAGTGACCATAAAATTGTCCTCCCGGAGGGTTCTGCGAATTTTCTTTAATACTGAAAACGGCACGATCAGTTTCCGCTCGTCATACTGAGTGTTGAGCCCATGAATGAGTCGGCCGGCGTCGGCCATGTTGTCGGTATGGGAGGGCGGTGGGAGTTCCAGCACTTTTTTTTCCACCGGCGGAATGAAGACGCCTTCTTCTTTTAACTGGTCAACATTGAATATATGCATGCGCGCCCTGCGCCTGACAGGGATATCCAGGGTGAGTACACCCTCTTTAAGACCAGTCATCTCCGGGATGCGGACTACAGCATCGCTTGTTGGAACAGCGGTGCAGGCCTGGCGCTGTCCGGCGTCATAGTCTTCCTGGGACAGCTTCTCGCTTTTGCCTCCTGTTACCTCACCACTTTCGACAACAATCAGACATTTTCCGCACACCCCGTTGCCACCGCAGCTGGCGTTGATGTGCAGGCCGGCCTGGCGGGCACCCTGGATCAGGGTTTCATCGGGTGCCAGTTCAACGGTCCTATTGATCGGCAGAAAAGTAACGGAGTAACTGGTAGATTGTTCGTCTGTCATTGGATATAGATATTCACCGGTTCCCGGTAACGGGAAGTCAGCGGTGCATTGAGATTTATTTGTCAGCCAGACAGGATGATGAGTGCTGAAAAACTAGATAGCGCTGTATCTCCTCATCCGGCATGGTGTTAAGGCCACCTTGAAAAATTACCAGTTTAGCCGATTACTTCATCACAGAAAATAGCAAAGTGCTCATCACGCCTTGGCGTCTTGGCGTAATTGCTCTTTTTTTTCAGTTCCTTGTCCTCGAACTGGTAAGCGAGGTTACGAGACTCCGAAATATCTAATCTTTCAGAATACCCTTAATCGACAGGAATGTAAAATTACCAATAGCCCTTTGTCAATGAAAGATGAATTGATAATACGTTTCAAAAAAATTGATTTATCCTGTTTGGGATGATTGATTTCTACCAACACCCTCTTGAAAGTGGGATGAGAAAGGCCTGTTAGAGAAGGTTTTGTTGGATAACAGAGAGTTAGCAAACCCAGGGGCCTTGCAGGAAGAAATTTATTCTACTATAGGAAAAGAGAAGTAATAAGGAATATTGATGTGTCGGATAAGTTAATTTAGCTTGACAGAAAGCCAATGTTTTACAGTATGTTATAACGTTGCAGGAAAATCGATGATTATCATAAAGAATTTTGCACCAAGTAGAAGAATATGCTGAGATTAATTCCAGCCAGCCTTCGGCGGATTCAATCAACCGGAACCGTTTGATAAGGAGAAACGAATGAGCACAACTGATGACAAAATTACAAGTTTGTTAAGTGAACAGCGTGCATTCGAGCCGCCGGAAAAAGGTAGAAGCGAAGCTCTGATCAAATCGATGGATGAGTATAGGGAGATTTATGAACGCTCCATATCTGATCCAGAAGGATACTGGGCTGAGCGAGCCGAAGAGCTGGTTGACTGGTCGAAGAAGTGGGATAAGGTTCTGGAGTGGGATTTCACTGTTCCAGAGATCAAATGGTTCCAGGGCGGTAAACTTAATGTTTCCTATAACTGTCTTGACCGTCATCTCACAAACGGTCGTCGGAACAAGGCCGCCATAATCTGGCAGGGAGAGCGGGAAGAAGAAGTCAAGGTCTATACGTATCAGATGCTTCATACCGAAGTATGCCGTTTTGCCAATGTCTTGAAGAAGAAGGGTGTCAAAAGAGGAGACAGGGTTTCAGTCTATCTGCCCATGGTTCCGCAGCTGGCTATCGTACTGCTCGCATGCACCCGAATCGGAGCAATTCATTCGGTTGTTTTTGCCGGCTTCTCTTCAGTTGCTCTGCAGAGCCGTATCCGGGACTGTGAGGCCAAGGTTCTTGTCACTGCCGATGCCGTTCTTCGGGCAGGTAAAACCATCCCGCTTAAGCCTAATGCCGATGAAGCTCTCAAAAATTGTGAGAGTGTGAACAGTTGTATTGTTGTTCAACGGGCCGGCAATGAGGTATCCATGCAGAGAGGAAGGGACACCTGGTACCACGACGAAATAGCTGCCGATGATATCACCGATGTGTGTGATCCTGTAGACATGGATGCTGAAGACACACTCTTTATTCTTTACACATCCGGTTCCACCGGTAAGCCTAAAGGGGTCGTCCATACCACCGGTGGTTATCTGACCTATGCCATGCATACCTGTCAGTATGTGTTTGATCTCAAGGATGATGATGTCTACTGGTGTACCGCTGATATCGGCTGGATCACAGGCCACTCCTATATCCTTTATGGGCCTCTTGGCCTTGGTGCCACCTCGTTGATGTTTGAAGGTGTGCCTTCCTACCCGGGACCAAATCGTTTCTGGCAGATTGTCGAGAAGTTCAAGGTCAATATTTTTTACACTGCTCCAACTGTCATCAGGGCTCTCATGCGTTTTGGTGAAGATCCAATCAACCAGCACGATCTCTCGTCGCTGCGCATCCTGGGTTCCGTCGGCGAGCCGATCAACCCCGAGGCATGGATGTGGTATTATGTCAATATCGGTAAAGAAAATCTCCCCATTGTCGATACCTGGTGGCAGACCGAAACAGGCGGCATCCTGATCTCGCCGCTGCCATATGCCACAACCTTGAAACCGGGTTCGGCAACTTATCCGCTACCGGGTGTTGATGCAGCAATTTTTGATGAAGACGGCAGAGAGGCATCGCCTAATGAGGGCGGTCACCTGGTTCTCCGTAAGCCATGGCCCGGTATATTGCGAGGCGTATTCGGTGATGCTGCAAGGTATAAGAAGACCTATTTCAGCCGTTACGAAGGCATTTACGATCCGGAAGACGGTGCCAGGAAGGACGAGGATGGCTGTTTCTGGGTCATGGGTCGTCTTGATGACGTTATCAATGTTTCCGGCCATCGTCTGGGAACTGCTGAAGTCGAATCAGCTCTTGTTTCCCACCCGAATATTGCAGAAGCGGCTGTTGTCGGCATGCCTCATCCCATTAAAGGGCAGGCCATCTACGCTTTTGCTACGGTAAATGAGGGTGTGGATATGACCGATGAACTGTTGGGTGATCTGAGGACCCATGTGCGAAAGGAGATTGGACCGATTGCTTCACCCGATGCCATACAGTACGCGCCTGGTCTGCCCAAAACCAGATCCGGTAAGATCATGCGCCGAGTACTCAGAAAAATCGCAGCCGACGATTTTGAGAACTTCGGTGATACATCCACTCTCGCTGAACCAGGAGTCGTCGATGACCTGATTACCGGTAAGAAAGCTCTTGACGCTAAACAATAAGCTAATCCGGAAGAACGGGAATCCTCCCACTCTTCCAGATTTCAGGAACTGTCTCACTGTTCGAGAGATCATTTTGAATTACGGTTTTACAGTTTCCTCATGGATTCCACGATTATGAAAAAAACGGATGTCCAACCCAAAGGGGTCACCCTGGATCTAGATAAAGCTGTTCATAAAGTTGCGCCGGAAGCTTCCGTCGCGTTTTTAAAAGGTGTAATGCCGTTCAATGAACTGGACGATGATACCTTAAACGATATTGCCCGCTACTGCCGGATTGACTTTTTTCCAAAAGGAACCAGGCTTCTTACCGATGATGAGACTGAAATAACCCATCTCTTTCTTGTACAGAAGGGAGGTGTAAAGGCGTTTATAGTCGACGATGAAGGTGAGGTGGCCCTGAAAGACTATAGAGGCGAGGGAGCTATTATTGGAGCCTTGGGGATTATACGGGAAACCAAGGCTAACATGAACATCGAGACCATTGAAGACACATTTTGCTATCTTCTTCCCAAAGAGGTCTTTCTGGAACTTGTTGAAAACCGGCCGGCTTTTTCCCATTACTTTCTCAAAAGCTTTTCCGATAAGTTTGTTCATACAGCCTACCGAGAACTCAGACATCATAAGGTTGCCCGTCGTTCCATGGAGGAACTCTACCTCTTCTCCATTAAAGCGGGAGACCTGGTCAAAGAATTGAGGACCGTCCCATCTACGGCATCGATTCAGGAGGCGGCCAGGGCCATGGCCCATTTCAGGATCGGTTCTCTTCTCATTCACGATCCTAATGACGAAAGGGAAATCGTTGGAATCATTACTGATAGTGATCTCCGATCCAAAGTTGTTTCGGCCGGCCTCGATTACCGCCAGTGTGCTGACACCATCATGAGCAGCCCGGTGCTCAGTGTTTCATCGGAAACGGTCTGTTTCGATGTGCTGTTGAAAATGTTGTCGACCGGTATCCATCATTTGGCTGTAGAACGGGCCGGGATCATGATCGGAGTGATTACCACCCACGATATCACCGTGTTACAGGGAAATTCTCCCTTTTACTTGTTTAAGGAAATCGTTGCCCAGCAAAACATTGTCGGCCTTTATCCTTTGGCCCAGAAGATACCGGAGATGATCCACAACCTGATCAGAGAAGGAGGGAGGGCCAGTAAGATCACCCGGATGATTTCTCTTCTCAATGATCAAATTGTCTCCCGGATGCTCACTTTGCTGGAAAAGGAACTGGGGCCGCCGCCTGTGAAATTTGCCTGGCTGCTGTTTGGCAGTGAAGGGCGAAAAGAGCAGTCTTTTAAGACCGATCAGGACAACGGCATCATCTATGACGATCCGAAAGATGAGGAGCAAGCCGAGGCAGCTAAGGAATATTTTGAAAAGTTCGGTAAACGGGCGATCGATAATCTTGTCAATTGCGGATACCCGCTTTGTCCTCAGGAAGTTATGGCTTCCAACCCCAGATGGTGCCAACCTTTTTCGGTATGGAAGAACTATTTTTCCAAATGCTCCGAATCACCGGAGGATAATGAACTGAATTGCGGTTCCCTGTTTTTTGATTTCAGATACGCTTATGGGGAACGCTCTTTGGTTACCAGACTCCGTGATCATGTTATTGATCTGGCCCAGAGAGGCCCAACACTGATATTTCACTTGATTC
This sequence comes from uncultured Desulfocapsaceae bacterium, assembly GCA_964558875.1. Taxonomy (GTDB): domain Bacteria; phylum Desulfobacterota; class Desulfobulbia; order Desulfobulbales; family Desulfocapsaceae; genus CAZLGM01. The sequence goes on along the minus strand of CAZLGM010000074.1, from coordinate 4,746 downwards.
GAAAGACGACTTCAAACCGAATCCCACTGTCCTTTTTTAACAACTTCATTGTCGAACGGGACGGTAAGCATAAAAATCAGCTTGATATCAAGCAGAGCGGCATTGTTCCCTATGTTGATTTTTCCCGGATTCTCGCATTAAATTACGGTATCCGGGAGACCAACACCATGTCCAGGCTTCAGGCTCTGGAAGGTGGTGGCTTTGTTGATCGGGAACTGCTGCTGTCTGCCATTGATTCCTATGAGCTGCAGATGCAACTGCGGCTGGTTCATCAACTTGAGCAGATTGAAGGCGGGATGATGCCGGACAACTATATCTCTCCATCAAAACTATCCGAGCTGGAAAGGAAGATGCTCAAAGAAGCATTCTCGGTAATTGAGGAGCTGTATGGTGTTCTGCTTAAACTGTTTCCGGTCATGTAATTATGTTTGGTAGCCTAAACCCGAGATCCTGGTTTACAAAGCCCCATCCATTAATAGAGAAGAACAGAAAGCTATTTCGCGATTCTGATAAATCAAAACTGTTGTCGGAATGTGAATTTGTAGTGTTCGATACCGAGCTGACCGGGTTGAACAAACATCAGGATGAGATTGTGTCAATCGGTGCTGTTCGTATCAGGAACCTTCGGATCGAGTTGGGGGAGCTGTTTGATGAGTTTGTTCAGCCGGAGCGGACGGATCATACAGATGCCACCTTAATTCACCGAATTACTCCTGAACAGTTGAAACAGGCAAAGCCGCTTGAAGAGGTAATGCCGGACTTTATTGATTTTATTGGAGATTCCATACTGGTTGGTCATTATGTCGGCCTGGATATGGATTTTCTGGATGGGGCGACCCAAAAGCTGTATGGAGGAAAGGTCGCCAACCCTGCCGTCGATACCATGGTAATGGCTATACAGTACAAAAAGGCGATACTGGAAGAGTTTCATGAAGATGAATCTATGGCCAGCAGCTATAATTTGCATGATCTCTCAAAGGAATTTGGCCTCCCCGAATACAGTGTTCATAATAGCTTTGAGGATGCTCTGCAGGCTGCCTATCTTTTTCTTTTTTTGGTAAAAAAATATTCTCGATCGACCTTGCTGAACTCCGGGAATTTGCGAAATTTACACGAGCTGTTAAAGGCCGGCAAAGTGCGGAGAAAGGTGTTTTGAAATCCGTTATTGAGGGGGGTAGAGATTGAAAGGATTGCTTAGAAAACAGGATGTTATTTCACTTTTTTTTTAACTATTCATCAATAAAACTGGTATTCATTTTTCTTGCAATTAACTATCAAAAAAATTATACAATGATAGCTATAGTAGGAAAAGCATTATGTCTCAATGTGGTAGTTGTTTGAAAATGGCTGGTGCGCCTGGTTATGAAGGGTAGCCAGAGGAAGGGAAAACGCGCCGGTGAAGATTCAATGAACTAAGGGAGGGCGATTTTGACAACAGCAACAGTGTGGTTATTCGTATTTGTAATTATGTACTGGGCATATTGTGTCTTTTGGGGGATTAAAGGCGCGATAATTTCGAAAACGGCATCCGACTATTTTGTCGCCGGACGAACAATTCCTCTGTGGGTTTTCGTCCTTGCCGCAACCGCGACCAGCTTCTCCGGCTGGACGTTCATGGGGCATCCCGGTCTGGTTTATCGTGACGGTTTTCAGTACGCGTATGCATCATTTTACGCAATTACCATCCCGTTCACCGGTGTCATGTTCCTCAAAAGGCAGTGGGTACTAGGAAAACGTTTCGGTTTCGTTACTCCCGGTGAGATGTACTGTGAGTACTACAAATCCGACGCCATCAGGATTCTGACGGTTCTCGTCGCCCTGATCTTTTCCGTACCTTACCTTGGTCTGCAGCTTCGCGCTTCCGGTTTTCTGTTCAACGTTTTGACAGATGGTCTCATGGGCGTTGAAACAGGTATGTGGCTGCTGTCTCTGGTTGTTATTCTGTACGTTGCATCTGGAGGTATGCGGGCTGTCGCCTATGTTGATACTGTTCAGTGTGTACTGCTGGCGGGAGGTATCCTGGCCATCGGTATCATCACACTGTCCTACGTCGGCGGTTGGGGCGAACTGCAGCAGGGTATCGCTAAATTGGCGGAGCTTGATCCAAAAAGAACGCCGGACGGCTATAGTCATTATATAGCCATCCCAGGTGTGATACAGTTCATACCGGCTGGAACAAAGGCGGTTGGTGGCGCCTGGACCGGTATGATGTGTCTGACCTATATGTTCGCACTGATGGGTATTCATTCCGCCCCTGCATTCACCATGTGGTCCTTTACCAACAAGAACCCGAGACCGTTTGCTCCGCAGCAGGTCTGGGCGTCTTCATTCGGTATTGGTCTTATCCTCATCGTGTTCACCGCTATTCAGGGTATGGGTGCTCACCTGATCGGAGCTGACCCGCTGATGATTAAGGCAGGTTATCCGGATCTTATTAATATCGGTGGCGATATTATGAAGAGCCCCGGTAAGCAGGGTATGATCGTTCCGGCGCTCATCCACCTGCTGTCTGATACGGCTCCATGGCTGGTTGGTCTGCTGGCAGTCTGTGCGCTTGCCGCAATGCAGTCCACCGGTTCAGCTTACATGTCCACAGCCGGCGGTATGTTGACCCGTGACCTGTATAAGCGTTTTATCAATCCCAATGCTTCGCATGCGACCCAGAAACTGTTCGGTCGTATCGGTGTTGTTGTGATCTGTGGTCTGGCGCTGGTTGTTGCCACCACATCTAAAGACGCTCTGGTTCTTCTGGGTGGCCTGGCGGTTGCCTATGGTTTCCAGATGTGGCCGGCATTGATCGGTATCTGCTGGTGGCCATGGCTGACCCGTCAGGGTATCACCGTTGGTATGATTCTTGGACTTATAGCCGTAACCTGCACCGAGTCCATCGGTACAGCCTGGTTCGGTATTGAGGCATGGGGTCGCTGGCCGTTGACCATGCACTCCGCCTTCTGGGGTATCTTCTTCAACCTGGGTTCTGCGCTGATTATTTCATCGTTCACCCAGAATAAAGAAGATTATGCCCATAAGATGAAGTTCCATGATTATCTTCAGGAGCATGTTGGTCTTTCTCCTGAGAAGAAGAGCTTCGTTCCCATCGCTTGGGTACTCACCATTATCTGGTTCATCTTCGCTATTGGACCGGGCGCTGTTATTGGTAATACCATTTTTGGTAACCCCAACGATGCTACCACCTGGATCTTCGGTATGCCGTCCATCTGGGTATGGCAGATCATCTGGTGGGCTCTTGGTGTGGCTATGATGTGGATGCTTGCCTACAAGCAGGAAATGTCCACACTTCCTGAGAAGGAAATTGTTGCACTGTTGGAGGACATCGGTGACCGTGACCTTCAAAAAGCGGAAGCTGAAAAATAGTCATAATTACAAACAGGTAGTATAGAAAAAGGCTTCGGGGATAATACCCCGAAGCCTTTTTTATGGGTGACTTCTGGAAGCATGTATGTTGAATCCGGACGTTACTGTTGGATATATTATCGTCTTAATTTGCTTGCGAAGGATTGAACTATGTCGCTCTGGTACGGAATAACCTCAATTGCTTTTGGGATCCTGCTCTATTTTCCTTTGAGGAAATTCATGCTCTCACTTGCTATTAATAGGAATCAGCGTAAATTGAACAGGAACTTAACCGAAGAGGAAATTCAGAAATTGCGGAAAAAAACATATCTTATTGCAGCTGGTGTGGCCATAACCTTTGCCTTTATCTACAATAAAATCATTATGGTCCGTTTCATTGGCGGAGGGGCAGGTTGATATGGCAGGGCAACTTCAAGATAGATTTAAGGCACGGGTTGCATTGGCAGTTTTCGCCTTAGTGGTCGCTGTTATCTTTTTCTGGAGGGCGGGACCGGAAGATGTGCCTGGAGATCGGCATGTGAAAACCGGTAATTACCGGCTTGAAGACGGTCTCTATGCGGAGGCCGAGCAGGAATTTAAAAAGGCTCTTGATAAAAACGCGGATCATGTGTATGCCCATTTAGGGTTAGGGATCTCCTATATGCAGCGTAAACAGTATGATGAGGCTTTAGGGGCGTTAAACCGTGCCATTGAGCTTGATCCCAGTAATGCTATTGCCTGGGCTGATCGAGGCATTCTTTATGATAAAACCGGTCGGTATGAAAAAGCGCTTGCCGATTACAAAAAGGCGCTTTCAATCGATGATGAAGCTGTGGAGGGCCCCGGGTTCATATGGCGTTTTTTAAGAAATATCTCAAAAAAGCCGCCAGAGGTCAGAGACCGTGCAATCTATCTACAAACGGAACTGGCCAAGCCGGAGTCGGAGAGGCTTCTGAGGGTTGAGGAGGAAGATAAGAAGCAGCGAATGCACAAATAGGAGGTTGTGCATCCGCTAGCACTGCATCTTCGCACAACTGAACTGCACGAAATAACTCTACTATAATCGTACAGTCCAGTTGCCCAAAGCTACAGCACTATCGAATGCACTGGGCAGCTGGGAGGTATTCGTTTATTTTTCTCTGGTTTATCCAGAAACCAGAAACCAGAAACTGCTGTTATAAAACCAGTTCTCCGAAATCGGCAGCCACCAGATCCTGAAGGCTTGTTACCGCTTTGAAGGCGTGTCTGAGTGTCCGACGCTTTCGTTGAGAGAGGTTGTTCGGATTGATGAATGTATCAGGTTTTTTACCTTGCTTGATTTTGTCTGCCTGAGCGGCAAGTGCAAGGTGCAGCAGGATCACGTAGGCCGCTTCGAAATACTCACCGTCATCA
>CAZLGM010000073.1:0-14447 GCA_964558875.1 uncultured Desulfocapsaceae bacterium | reverse complement strand
AGCCAGGCCATGGTCAGACCGGAGTCGACAATATCTTCCACCAGCAGGATATCGGTACCGGCCAGTTCGGTGGACGGTTCTTTCACAAGCTTGATTTTACCCGATGATTCAGTTCCGCTGCCGTATGAAGAGACCTGAATGAAGTCGGCAACCAGTGGAGTGTCAATTGCCCGGACCAGATCGGCCATGAAAATAAAAGCGCCTTTTAAGATACCGATGACAACCAGGGGTTTCTCAGAGTAGTCCCGGCTGATCTCTTTTCCGAGTTGGCGGACACGATCCTGGATGGTGGAGCTGTCTAATATCAGCTTTTTCTCGGCTGCCATGATTATTACTGAGTTTTGGTTTTTAGTTGCTGCAATAAATCTTCAGCCTGTTTTCTCTCCTTGAATGGACCAGAGGTGGCGAGAGCCTTTTCCAGGTTGCGGATAGCATTCATGTTATCCTGCTCCATGCTCTGGGCCAGCGCTAGATGATAGAGAAATATACCAGCCTCAGGCTTGATGGAAACGGCATACTCAAATTGAGTTTTGGCAAGGTTATAGGCTTTACGCTTGAAATGGACCCAGCCAAGGGTATCGGAGATGTCAGGACTCTCGGGCAAGGCTTTTTTAGCTGTCATGGCAAGACGCAACGCTTCGCCCAGGTCCGGCTCCTCACTATTGCTGACCAGCCAGGCCAGATTATTGGCAGCCGGGGCAAAATTTTGTTTTATCTGGAGAATCTCCTGGTAGAGCCCAGTCGCTTCATCAATTTTATCCAGGGTTTCGAGAAGGATCGCCAGCCCCATGCGGGCGTCGATATTGTCTGGCGATGCCTGTAGTAGTGAACGGTATTCTTCAATGGCTTTGTCCCTCTTGCCCTGTTTGGTAAGAAGTCGGCCAATTAAGATATACGGTTGAGGATTGTCCGGATCCAACTCCTGGGCTTTACGGAAGGCAGCCATAGCTGGATCGAGTTCATTCTTACGTAGATAATATCTACCGAGCAACAGATGGTGGCCGCCACTGTCAGGTGCTTTCTGTAGATAGGTCTGGATCAATTTTAAGCCGAGGTCAGGGTCGTCTTTTGAGGAAAGCTTGGCTAACAGGCTTAATGCGGTTGAATTGTTCGGAGTCACTTCCATCAATCGTTCCAGCATCTTTTTGCCGTTGTCATAATCTTCCAGACCGATATGGGACAGGCTGATGTTGAAAAGAAGCTCAGGATGGTCAGGCCGTTGTTCAAGCATTCTATTCAGGACGTTGATTGCCACCTTATAGCGTTTTTCCTGGACAAGGGCCTTGGTGAGGATAACCGCTGCCCTGAAGTTTTTGGGATTAAGGCGAATGGCAACGCTTGCCTCTTTTCCGGCATTTTCGCTCTCTCCCCGCAGGAGAAGGATTTGGGCAAAAAGAGTATGAAATCTGCTTTCGGTCGGGGCTCTCCGAAGGGCCTGCTCGACCGCCTGTTGGGCCAGTTCGAATTCCCGCAGCTTAAGATGGGCTATACCAAGTTGAAAATACGGTTCGGGCCAGTAGGGATAATCCTTGATTAATGGGGCCAGCATGGTAACAGCATCCCTGTTTTTATTATCTTTTATCAGGAACTTGATTTTTAAAAGATTACCACCACCATGCAGCTCATTTTCATTCAGAATAGCTTCCAATCCGGCTTTAGCCTCATCGTATTTCCTCATCTGAAACTGGATGTTAGCCAGTGCAACTTGTAAGTCAAGCGAGTCTGGCATCGAAGTGATCGTTTCCTTAAGGTACGACTCAGCTTGTTGATATTGCTGTTGTTTTTTATAAAATTCAATCAGTAGAAGGTGGAGCTGGATGTCATCCGGCTTTGTCTGGATGGCCTGCTTCAGCTCTTTTTCCGCGAGATCGAATTGTTTGTTCTTTATATGCAGACGACTGAGTATGATATGGGGCTGAGGATTGTCTGGAAACCGCTTGATCATATCAGCGAGCAGACCTTGGGCCTTTTCTATATTCTTGGTCCGTTGATAAAAAAGTAGAAGTGTCTGATAGTTGGCATAATTGTCCGGGCCGAATTCAATGGCCTTTGTTAACCCCTCTTCTGCCAGGTCCGGTTGGTTCCTGGCAGAATAGATGCGTCCCTTGGTGTTGTAAAGCTTCGATGAATTTGTATGGCTTGCCAAAGCCTTGTCGACGATTTCTTCGGCTTTATCGAAATTACCGTCGATCAGTTCGAGATTGGCAAGTAGAACCAGGCCGTCATGATGGTCCGGTTTTTTGGCAAGCACCTGCTCGGCATATTTTCGGCTTTCATCCTTCTTGCGCGAAATTAAATAAAATTCAGCCAGCCTGATCCCGGCATCCAGGTTGTCAGGGTTGAGGCTGACTGCACGGTGAAAGGATTTAAACGCCTTTGCCGGGTCTTCTTCTTCCAGGTAGAGCAGGCCCAGTTGATAATGGGCCTTTGCCAGTTTTCCGTCCAGGCCAATGGCGTTTCTCAGCTCTATGATAGCGGCTTTATTGTCGCCCTTGTTGATGTATTCAAGAGCTTTCTCATAGTGAGCCTCTTTTTCCTTTTCCGGATTGGAACAGCCGCCCAGACAAAAGAGCAGGAGAGTAATGGTGATAACAACAGAAGTACGAAAATAGTTCATTTACCTCACCTCACGAAGGGATGGCTGAACAGAATATATTGAGTAAACAGCTGGTTAATCCTGAAGGTTCTGAAGAATCTGTTAAATGGAAAGTATATATAAAATGAAAAGCTATTCCCAGGAAAAAAAGGTTTTCCGTGTGTTCAGATGTCTGATTGTCGTTCAAAGAAAAGAAAGATGATTAGGATTTGCATCGGCATCGGCCATGTTTATTTGAAATTACAGTAATTATGTGCTATATCAACTGGATAACCAATTCGTTCACTATCGGTGGCCTGTATGGTCATTGAAAGCTTCCTGTTTATTAGTTAAGTGAAATCAGTGGGATACTGCTTGGTTGTAAGGTGGTAATAATGATGTCCCCTTTAATGACTTATTTGATGAGCGTGAAACGACAATTCAATGCCGGAGACAGTATGAATAATTATGTAATTACAGCAGTTTGTTTTGCGACACTCTTTTTTCTTCAGGTGGCAACCGGGTTGGCGGCCCAATCATCAGCGGATGTAACCGTGAGTCCAGAACTTCTGAAAGAAGCCCGGAAAAAAGTGATGGGTAAGGCTGCTCGTTCGATGAAGGATAATAAGGAATATGTGATCGGTGTCGGCGACATAGTTGCTGTCACCGTTTATGGGGAAGGTACCATGTCGGCAGCAGGGGCGACTGAGGCTTCTTCATCCGGCGGTGGGGATGCCATTTCTCAAGGACAGATCAAGGTGCGTATCGATGGCAGGATATCGCTCAGTCATATTGGTGATGTGCAAGTCGCCGGTATGACTATGACTCAGCTTGCCGACTATCTCAAAGAGCTGTTCCAGACTGCCATTGATGATCCCATTGTGACAACGGTGCTGCTACAAAGCAACAGCCGTCGATATACGGTGATGGGAAAGGTAGTCAGGCCAGGGGTTTACCAGATAGCGTATCCCATTACCCTGGTGCAGGCCGTTGCCAGTTGCGGCGGGTTTACCGAGTGGGCCAATTCGAATATTACAGTAGTCCGACAGAAGCTGACCGGAGACGATGAGGAACTATCACTATTCGAGGGTAATATTCTGGAGTTCGACTATGATGATTTCCTCGATGGTGACGACCTTAAACGAAATATAACTCTTCAGTCCAACGATGTGATAATTGTTCATTAGCACAATCACACCGAACCTGGCAAGTGTCTTGGAAGTTTAGGCAATTACATAATTTTAAATTCATACTCAAGTTTTTTGTTTTTATTTCCAGCTTTAACAAGTAAGGCGCAAAAAATATCAGGCTGGTGAAACCGATTGGCGATAGTAGTGAGCATTTTCTTTAAAAATGTTCAATATGACAGGAGAAATCACGTGCTGAGGTTGGTGAAACTCGTTCTATCGATACTGGGAGCGGTCTGGCTGGTCGATGAAGCATCCGCCAGAACCCAGGTTGTCGAAGGCGGTTTAAGCGTTGATTACCTGTATGTTGACCGGGAAAATGAGCCTCCAGCCGAAACCGAAACAGAAACAGAGGCTGAGACCGGAACAGAAACCGAAACAGCCGAAGAATCATCTTCAACTGAGTCCAGTGACGAGGTCAGTGAGAATGTCAGGCAGATACGTGTTTCGCCCCTTCTTGTTTATAGGAATTATAGTGAGAGAGACAGCCTGGAAATCCGCTATAGTCCGAGCTACACATATGATCATGAACTGGAAATAGAAGATGTTGATCATGATCTTTTTGTCAGTGTTTATCGACAATTAAACCGGCTCTGGTTTATCCGGGTCTCGAATACGTATTCAATTGCAGACTACCAGAGTCTGGATACATCAGGAGACACGGAGACGTCGGAATCCTCCACAACTGCCAGCGAAGAGAGTTCAAGTGAGAGCAGTGAATCGAACGAGCTCAGTGAGGAGAAATTCATGAGCAATGAATTTGAGCTCGTAACCGAGTACACCTACCGTGAAGACTCGGTCCTGTCAGTCGGTTACAATAATAATATCCTCGAACACGATGTGGATAGTGAAGAGGAAACCGGAACTGACGAAGAGACCACAACCCGGACAACCAGCCCGGCAAGCGATTATCGTGATCTAGAGGTTCAGTCGGCATATACATCTCTTTCTTATAGATTAATGCGCAGATGGAAAATATCCGGTTTTCTCCAGTATACTGAAGGTGATTACTATCCGGCAATTCCTGTTGAGACCGATGAATATAACCCGGATGATGGTATAGTCTACCTCGAAGAGAGCCTTGGCGAGATACAGCTTGATATCGACATTTGGCCGCAAAATCTGTTCTTTATCAAATATGGATATCAGCGCTATGAGTTCGAGGCATATCGTCGAGACGATTTTGTCATCCAGGAAATGACCCTCGGCTGGGAGGGAGAATTGACAGAGAACCTGAGTATACTGCTTTCCGGCGGCCCAACATCGGTGGAACCCGATGAGCGGGAAGAAGCCTGGGGGTATAATGCACAGGCCGAACTCACATACCGGTTTGAGGGCGGCAGCTTGATGGTGAGTTATGAAAAGGGTGATGAAGTCGATATGCTCTCCAGTGTGGATGAAGAGACATTGTCCGATTTTTATGTTGCCAGGGTGGAATTTGCGTATGAACCATACCAGGATCTTTTCTTGATCCTTTCGGGTTCATACCGGAGTGACCTCAGAGAGGTTGTCACGCTGGACAACCCGGAGACCGCAGAAATTGATGAATCAGAGTCCGAACAGTACTATGAGAACCAGTATGCAGCCGGTGTCAGATTGAATTATTCCTTTGCGCGCTGGTACACTCTTTCCCTGGGTTACCGATATGTCAATTTTGACTCTCAACTTGCTGGTGAAGATTGGCAGGAGTCTCAAGTCTATCTGATTTTGGAAGCAGAGAAAGAGCTATTTCGGTGGTAACTGAGATTCAATGGAGCGCAAAACTGACCCCAAAACCCCTTGGCGAGTGGCCGTTGTCCTGGCACTATTCGGACTGACCTGGCTTTTACTGCAGTCCACCGCCATGGTCACTTCTATTCCGATCAAACAACCACTGAAAACATTTCCAGACCGGATTGGTTCTTACCGGCTGCTCAGTTCCCATCAGTCATCCGCCGAAGTCGTTGAGCTGCTGGGAGTCGATGACTATATTCATTTTACCTACACCACACCAACCGGAAACAGGATCAGCCTTTATGTCGCCTTTTATGAGTCGGTTGGCGTGGATGGCGGATATCATTCACCGAAGAACTGTTTACCGGGTGGCGGATGGGGAATCGATTCGGTGAAACCGGTATCTATCGGCGGTGGTATCGATGGAGAGCCGAAATTAACGGTTGCCAGAATGCTGATTCGAAACGGCTCCAATTACCAGGTTGTTCTGTATTGGTTCCAGAACAGGGGACGAATAATTGCCTCCGAATATTGGGAAAAGATTTACCTGGTGTGGGACGCGATTTTTAAAAAAAGGCGGGATGGGTCATTCATCAGGATCATGATCAATGTAACAGATGGCGACATCGAGGCAGCAGAACAGGAGGCAAAACAATTTGCCGGCCAGGTGGTCGCTCAACTGAAAAGGTATTTGCCGGGTGCTGCTGATGCTCGTTAAAAGTGGTGGACAAAGTCGGCTGAGCGATCGAATAGAACTGGTGCTTGGTGTTTTGCTGCTGGCCCTTGTTGCGCTCTATTTTCCTTTCCTTAAAAAACTGGTGATCGACTGGGGCAGCAATGAGGATTATTCCCACGGCTATTTCATTCCTCTTGTCAGCCTGTACATGGTTTACACCGTACGGGACAAATTGATCCGTATGCCATTGTCCCCAGCTAATAGCGGCCTGGTGGTGCTGATCCTCGGCCTTGCCCTTCTGGTTGTGGCCAAGATCGGTTCAGAACTGTTCATGCAGCGAACATCCATGATCGTTGTCATTCTTGGCTGCATCCTGTTTCTTTTCGGCAAGAGTTATTTCAAGCTTCTCCTGCTGCCGGTCTGTTATCTTTTTTTTATGATTCCTCTACCGGCGATTATTTGGAGTAAAATCGCTTTTCCTATGCAGCTTTTTGGTTCAATGCTGACAGAACATATGATTCGCTTGTTTGGAATCCCTATTTTCAGAGAGGGTAATGTCCTGCATTTGCCACAAACTACACTGGAAGTAGTCGCTGCCTGTTCCGGTCTCCGGTCGCTGATGACCATGTTTGCCTTAAGTGGTATACTTGCCTGGATTGCGACCTACCACCGTTGGAAAAGGCTGATTCTTTTTTTCTCAGCGGCACCTATTGCCATAGTTGCCAATATCATTCGTCTGACTGGAACGGCCATGATTGCTTCCTGGTATGGGCCTGAAATAGCCCATGGCTTTCTCCACGATTTTTCAGGTCTTCTCATTTTTGTTATCGGACTTTCTCTTTTGCTGGCAACTCATGGATTTTTAGGTCGATATACACACAAATGAGTATGATTGAGAACTCACGACAACTCCTTGAGGCAGATGAGGCATCAGAGCTGGTTTCGATAACGTTTGTCATTTTAACATGGAATTCTGATGTTTTTTTAACACCCTGTTTTGACAGTATCGTTGCAAAGTGCAACCGTGAACAGGTCGCGTTTGAAATTATTGTTATCGACAATGGTTCAACAGATGACAGCCGCTTTATATTCAGTGAGTTTACAGCCCGTTTACCTGGTAGATTTCATTGTATCCTTCTTGAAGAAAACAGAGGAACAACATATACACGAAACTTAGGGCTGGAAAAGGCAAGGGGACAGGTGATCTGTATCCTTGACTCCGATACAGAACTTGAAAAGGGAAGTTTGCAAACTATTATCGATCGGCTTAATGACAATAAAAATATTGGTATTGTTGCGCCTCGACTTGTTCTCCCAGATCACACAATTCAGAATTCGGTAAAAAGATTTCCGACTTTTTGGCATAAGCTTATCAAGGTTTTTAAAGTAGTCACGGGTAAAAAAATAGTTGATCTTGATTTCTATTCAGATTTTCCATTTCGAGACGATACAGCTGTGGATACGGCTATTTCGGCTTGCTGGTTTTTCAGAAAAGAACTTCTTGATGAGGTGGGATATCTTGACGAGAAGATCTTTTATTCACCTGAAGATCTTGACTATTCTGTGCGCGTAAGAAAAGAAGGAAGAGATATTGTCTATTTTCCGCACTTTACCGTTATTCACCATACACAACAGATATCCCACAATAATCCTTTCTCCAAAGTATCGCGGAGCCATTTTGTTGGTCTGTTATATTATTTTAAAAAACATGGTGGATGGCTCTCGACGAAAAAGCTCCTGAAATCGAATTAAGACTCCTTGGATCAAGTGATCTTAAGTCGAAGATGAAAAGTGAAAACCTAAAGGATATTTGAGAAATGAGCAAAGACAGGGCTTTCAAGATATTTGCAGTTATTCGAGACACTGTGATGGTTATGGCGATCAGTCTAGCTCTTTTAGTCGCTTTTGAGATGACAGTAAGACTGTTTTTTCCTCAAACAACACAATATACCAATTTAAAAAACCAGTCGCTTGGTATGAAAGACTCTCAGCTGGGTTTTGTTTATAGACCCAATGCCCACCAGGTCGTCAAGGGACCGGAATTTACCGCTGAATATAAAATTAATCAGGTTGGAATGCGTGATGAAAAGCAACATGAAATTCCAAAACCGGCTGGAGAAACTCGTATATTGCTGCTGGGAGACTCGTTCACATTTGGTGTCGGAGCTAATTATGAAAATATATGGCCGGCTATCTTGGAAAGAAATCTTATTAAAACGGGACTTAAGGTGAGTATCGTGAAGGCTGGAGTGGCTGGCTATGACACTCGAAGTGAACTCCTTTATCTGAAATCATTATTGTTGAAATATAGCCCTGAAATTGTAGTTATCGGCTTTCTCCCTAATGATCTGTTCACAAATGAATCCATTCATAATAATCGGGTCGATACTGAACAAATTGCCAAAGACTTCAGGCGAGATAAAATTTCATCTCTTCACAGTGTGTCCCTGATTAAACGGCTTGTGATGAGCAATGATTACCTCTATTGCAAACTTTATCTCTTAACAGCAAGAAAAGAGTATTTCAGTAAGCCTGCCGGAGAGCGGCTCGAACAACAGCTTTCGATAACAAAGGATCTTTTTCTTAAGGCACACACCTTGTGCCGGCAGAATGGTGCCAAGCTTGTTGTCCTCTCAATTCCACAGCAATTTCAGGTGATCACAAAGGCAAGAGGCTTTACACCAAAAGGAATCGATACTGATTATATCGATACGGTTTTTGCTGAATATGCTTCTCAACAGGATTTCAGGTGGATACCGGTTCTGTCCTCACTCACGAAAGAATACCAACAGAATAGAAAAGACCTCTATTATCGTCTTGATGGTCATTTAAATAATAGGGGTAACTCTGTGGTTGGAAATTACTTTTCCACTCAATTAGTCAATACCCTGGAACTGTAATTTTTTTCAGATTTGATCGGATTCAAAAAAATCATAACAGGCATGAAAGTTCTGTTCGTTGAAATCTATTTGGATTTGTAAGCAACCCAGTAAATGAGTGACAAATATAACCAGGATAACGTGATGCCATGCGTTTTACTCCTCATTGGTGACAGAACTGTTTCAGGTCCGGTAAAAGGGGTTTTTCAATTGATGGAAACCCTGCCGAAGTTCCCTGGGAAATATATTCTGATAAATTGCCTGACCACTGGGGCAGATGCGGGTGAACTCATGTCAGAAGCGATGGCCAGGGGGATCCGGATTAAAACGGTAATCCACAACTCAAGGAGTTATTTTCGCCTCATTTCATCGGTTGAACAGCTTTGTCGTAACGATCAGGTTGATATCATTCAGACGCATGGTTATAAACTGTCCTTTGTCGGATTTGTCCTGAAGAAAAGGATGAAACTGAAATGGATCTGCTTCTTACATGGAACAACAACAGAAAACCTGAAGGCAAGGTTGTATCATGTCATCGATAATTTACTGCAGTGTTTTGCAGATAAAACAGTGATTGTAAGCTTGGCTCAGCGACGGAAAGTGCTTGGTGGGTCAAACAGGGATAGAGTCAGGGTGATACACAATGCAATTGACCCTGATCATCCGGTAAGGAAATCGAGTCATCAGATAGATGCAAAAAAGCTGTTCGCAGCAAAAAACAGTAATCATCTTTTTGCTGTGGTCGGCCGGTTGAGCCGGGAAAAAGGAGTGGACATTTTCTTAAAAGCTTTTCACTTGGTGAATAAAAAAAAGCCAGATACCCGAGCAGTTATCGTTGGTGATGGGCCAGATCTTGACAGATTGAAGAAGCTCCAGAAGCAACTTGACCTTAGCAGGCAGGTTGTTTTTGCAGGCTTCACAACAACCCCTGGTGACTATATAGGAGCAGCAGACACCCTCGTATTACCGTCAAGATCTGAAGGGATTCCCAATGTGGCCCTTGAGGCAATGGCTTTTGGGAAAGTAGTGATTGCAACAGCTGTTGGTGGGACAGTGGAGATCATTCAACATGAGAAGAACGGTATTCTCGTGCCTGCGGAATCGGTGGAGAAACTTGCAGAAGCAATGATACGAGTTATTAACGATCCGGACTCTGCAGTACAATTAGCCCAAAAGGGGAAAAAACGGGTTTGCGAGTCATTTTCAGTAAAAAAACGAGTACAGACGATACGCCTGCTCTATCAAGAGATCCTGGAATAGCGATATGATTCCGCGCGTCGAGCGGGTAAAAATAGTAAACAAGTGTTTGAGTGGTTTGAGAAGCTGTTTTTAAGACTCATTTCTGAAAAATGCAGGGATTTACAGAACAACAGCCGGAATCATCAACAATCTGGGTTACCTGGGAAAGGCAGATTCGAAATCATTCCATGTCTTCCGGTATTGGAGCCGAACTGATTGAGTTGTTATATCCGGGGAGGATGAATCGATATTGCCAGTCAATCTGGTCAACACTGCGGATTATCCAAAAAAAACGTCCCCGGATTATTGTCGGTCAGAATCCTTCGGTTATTTTAAACCTGCTGCTGCTTTTTCTCCGACCCTTTTTCGGTTTTACATTTATATCTGACGCTCATTTCGGAGGTATCCATCCGTTCAATGGTAAAAAATGGCTGCAATGGGTTTTGGATACTATCAACAGAAAGGCGGATTTGGTGATTGTGACAAATGAGGGTCATAGGGCATATGTTACTGCACTTGGCGGTACCAGCTTCGTCTGCCAGGACCCTCTGCCGCAACCCCTTTCCGCCGGGCAACCGGATAAACTGGTGGAAAAGTCAGTGTTCCTGATTTGCACTTTCGCAGTTGATGAACCGTATCAAAATGTATTTGATGCCATGAACCTGCTGAGCAGGAAAGGGTACCATCTCTATGTTTCAGGAAACTATAAAAAAGTTGGTCTCGATTCTAACAGGTATTCCGGAGTTACTCTGCTTGGTTATATAGATAAAGAGCTGTACTGGAGCTACTTAGGCCATTGTTCGGTTGTTGTCGATTTGACTAAATGGGAAGATTGTCTTGTCTGTGGTGCATATGAAGCTCTGGCCCAGGGGCAACCCCTTGTGCTGTCGGATACCAGTGCCCTGCGAAACTATTTTATGCAGGGTGCTACCTATACAACACATCAACCATCCGCTATCGCCGCAGCAATTGAGTTTGCCTATGAGAATCGGGAACACTTAAGTGAGCAGGCTGGATACTGGAGAGAAGAAAACCGGGCATATATGGCAGACAACTTGAAACGGCTCCGAAAGAAGATCCTTGCTCTTTCGGATAGACAACAGAACTAAGTCATTTCTGTAACTTAGTGACAACAATTAAAAACAAGACACTTGGATAATATAAGCAACCAGGAAGCGGTTAAAAAGAAGTTTGCCTCTTCAATCGGCTGGATGGCGATCAATAAGATAGTAACCCAGATCGGGACATGGATCGTTACTATCCTTTTGGCGAGAATACTCAATCCGTCGGACTATGGATTGGTTGGTATGGCAACACTTGTATCGGGAGTGGTGTCTCTAACTGGAGATTTCGGGCTATCCGTTTCCCTGATTCAGAAAAAAGAACTCAGTGAAGAAGAGACAAGCGCCCTGTTCTGGCAATATCTGGTCATCGGCTGCTGCCTCACCGCACTGATGTATATTCTTGCTCCGCTGGGAGCTGCATTCTGGGGCGAGCCGGAATTGGTCCGCCTTATGCGGCTGCTGTCGATTTCGTTTTTCTTCAATGCCCTGTCGGAAATACCGGCGGGACTTCTGAAAAGAAAAATGAAGTTCAAGGAATTTGGGCTGGTCATGTCGATTGCGGCAATGTCAGGTAGTCTTATATCTATCAGCTGCGCACTTTTAGGTTTTGGAGCAACCAGTCTTGTGTATGGTATCATCGCCATTTCGGTTGTTAAAAGTACTCTGGTTTTTGTGTGGGAACCTTTTAGGCCAAAACTTATTTTTAGAACAAAGGAGAGTGGCTCACATTTGAAGTTTGGTGCAACGGTTACCGGACAGAGGTATCTATGGTGGCTTTACTCGGAGGTGGACTTCTGGCTGGCTTCAAAATTCCTTGGCAAGGATCTCTATGGTATTTATTCAATGGCATTTTATATGGCCTCAGCTCCTATGGAAAAATTGTATTCCGTGTTACAGCCGGTTCTGCTGCCTGCGTTTTCACGCTTTGAAAAAAGAGAGGAACTTGTCGAATTTTTCTTTGTTTTGGTAAAAAAGTCAGCCTATCTTTCTTTTCCAATTTTCTTGCTTCTATTTTGGGTAGCCGATGATCTGATTGTCGTTCTGTTGGGACAGAAATGGGAAGCTGCCATACCGATTTTTAAGGTCATCGTTCTTCTGTCATCTATCAGGTTGATTTCCGATTATCACTCACCTCTGTTAAATGCCATCGGACGACCGGATGTGGGTTTGAAAAATATGGCCCTTGGGGCAGTTATGGCCATCATAGCGTTTTCGATTGGTGTACAGTATGGCATACAGGGGCTCATTATTGCCTGGCTCATTTTTTATCCTGTTTTTATTGCCCTCTATTTGGTGAGTTTGTCCAGGGTCGTCGGTTTTCGCTTGAGAGATTATTTTCATCATCTCTTCAAGCCGGTTCTACTCAACACCTTGATGTCCTTAGCTATCTTTGTGTGTATCAACGGTTTCACACTGAGTACATACCTGTCAGGGTCTGGATCGTTACCGGCAATTTTGAGGATTGGAATAATATCCTTTACGGCTTTGTTGACCTATCTGGCGTTCTTCTACTACCTTGATCGTGAGCTCTTTTTATGGTGCAAAGGATTTATGACACGAAAAAAGAAGCTCATTTCGTAATCATTGGGTTGGGTGAATTTTTTGGTTTGTCGTCAGGAAGGATATGACCTGAAACCGTGAGCGGATGGCCCGAAGGGCGAGTTGTGTTTCTGGGTTTAAATTATATAGTCCGATAATTTTGTGATATATTAAAGTGTTGCCAAGCAAAACAACATTCTCAGTCACGGATTCAGGTATGAACAAAAGTCGAATAGCCCACCTTATCTACTCAAGGATGGTCGGTGGCTCAGAAATGGTGGCGGCTAATATTTGTGCCCACCTGGATCAAGAGCATTATGACCCTGTGGTTCTCTTCCTTTATCCCGAACCTGGTAAAATGGAAGCGGTGTTATCCGAAATGAATATTCCCTGCCACGGTATTGATTTAACTCGATGGAATAAGCCGTTTCGCCGCTTTTTTCTTCCAAACATTCTCAATCGTTTAAGTGTTGATATTCTCCATGTTCACCATGTAAGTCTGTATTCAACAGTAGCCCCCTATATACACGGGACAGGTGTGCAGGGTGTTGTGGTAACAGAACATGCAAAATACTCTATCTCGCGGTCAGTTAAATTACAGCAGGCAAGTCGTCAGGCTGTAGAACAGGCAGATTATTTCACCGTTATTTCAAAAAACCTGCACAGGTTTTTTGTTCAAACCATAGGTGTTTCTCGAAACAGGTTGCAGGTAATCTATAATGGCGTCGACACCAAACGTTTTCATTCTGCGGTTCAACGAGGAAAGGGAATAAACATCCTCCCCAAAGGTTTCCAGGGTACGGTGTTCATTACAGTCGGCCGGCTGGCCGAGGCCAAGGATCACATCACCCTGTTTCGAGCAGCAACAATACTTGTCGAGAAAGGATATCAATTCTGTATAGTTGTTGTTGGTGATGGTGAATTGATGGAAACGATGCAACAAGCCCAAAAGGATCTGGGCTTACAGGATCATGTTTTCTTACTGGGAACAAGGACAGATGTACCCGATCTTTTGCAACAGGCGGATATTTTTGTTCTCTCATCTAAGCGGGAAGGCTTACCGATGGTTCTTTTAGAAGCCATGTCGACGGCCCTGCCGGTCATTGCAACCAATGTTGGCGGGATACCAGAGATTGTGAAACATAAAGAAAATGGACTCCTGATCCAATCTCAGGATGAAAAAGAGATGGCAACTGCTATGGAACGGCTCATAGTTGACAAACAATTGGCCAAACAGCTTGGTGCCGGAGCCAGACAAACAGTGGTCGAGCAGTATTCCCTGGATGCAATTTCCAATCAATACGCAATGTTATATAATAATATTCTTTCGTCAGGATCATAAGAAATATCATGTTAGGGGCATCTTTTGTTTATAAGATTTACCGAAGAGAACTCGTCCGAGTAACCAGAGAGTTGAGTATAGGGCAGTGGAAAAGTCGTCAGGAGTTGCGCTCAAAATGTGATGAAATGACGCGTAAGCTGGCAGTCCATGCCAAAAGACATGTACCGTATTATTCCAGATTCTGATTACCCCTAAAGTTCAGTAACGGAAAAAAAGTAACAGGGTAATCACTC
>CAZLGM010000072.1:0-14521 GCA_964558875.1 uncultured Desulfocapsaceae bacterium | reverse complement strand
GGCAAGTTGGTTGAATATTTCCAATCGATCGGGATGAGTTTTGGCGGCGATACCAATGCCCATACAACCTATGATGAAACGGTCTATCATATTCTTCTGCCGGGAAATTCTGATGAGGAAATCGATAAGGGTCTTTTAGTCATGAGTGATTATGCCAGAGGGGCTTTGCTTCCCGAGAGTGAAGTTGAGCGTGAACGGGGTGTGATCCTTTCTGAAAAACGCTCACGGGACTCTGCCTCATACAGGACCCATGTGGCAACGACAAAATTCACCATGAAGGGCACGCGTCTGCCACATCGTATGCCAATCGGTACTGAAAAGACGATAAAAGAGGCAAACAGAAAACGACTGCTTGACTATTACAACAACTGGTATCGTCCAGAAAACAGTGTTCTGGTGATGGTGGGAGATTTTGAGCCGGATAGGGTGAAACCATTATTGGAAAAACAGTTTGGTCACCTCACTGCCGGAGCATCACCGCCCCTTTGTCCGGATCTTGGCAGGATCGATCATAAAGGAACTGACTACTTTTATCATCATGAACCGGAAGAAGGACACACTGAAATTTCCATAGAACGTGTCTGGAATGAGCCCAGACAAAATGACTCATTTGCACTGCAGCAGGAAAACCTGAGAAGGTATGGTGTTGCACTCATTATGCGCCACAGAGTACAGAAACTGATTGAATCAGGCAACTCACCTTTTTCCAGCGGCAGCTATTATGGTGGCATCTATATGGGAACCATCGGTTACGGTTCAATCCATGTGAAAAGCAGTCCGGAGAACTGGAGCAGGAGCATGTCGGTTCTTGAACAAACTCTGAGACAGGCGCTGTTGTATGGTTTTTCCGATGACGAGGCAAGCCGGGTAAAAAAAGAGCTGGGAGCCAAATTCGAATCGGCAGTGTTGACCGCCAATACCAGGAGTTCAAAGCAGCTTGCCAACTCGATTATCTACCACATTAATAAAAACCGTGTTTTTCAATCACCGAAACAGGAGAAAAAGTTGTATTTACCGGTTATTCAAGCGATGAGTGCTGCCGATCTCCATGAAACACTGAAAAAAACCTGGAGCGGAGATAAAAGACTGATTTCCGTAACCGGCAACGCGGTTATCAAAAGTGACAACCAGAATCAACTGAAAACAATCAAGGCTCTTTATTCAAAATCTTTGCAGCAACAAGTCTCTAAACCGGTCTACTCAAAATCACTGAGTTTTCCCTATCTCAACCTGATCGCAAACAAGGTGGAGCCAGCTAAAGTCAACCGGTTTCAAGAAATCGAAACTCGAAAGATAGTATTGCCAAACGGTGTAATCGTTAATTTGAAGCGTACCGATTTTAAGAAGAATTCAATCTCCCTGGTTGCCGATGTGGGCAATGGAAAAGTCAGCGAGCCCGTTGCCGGCATGCGTCTGCTTGCTGAATCGGTGATCAACGGTTCCGGAACAGGGAAGATGAAGAAATCCGAAATCAAATCTGCCCTGGCCGCATCAACTGCCAATCTCCACTTTAAGGTGAGGCAGACAAGTTTTCAGTGGATGGGTAAAAGCGTGACCAAGGATAGTGAGCAGTTGTTTCAGTTGCTGTGCACTTATCTGCTTGATCCGGGTCTGCGCCAAGATGTGTATACTGTGGCTAAACAGAAAGTTGAACAGATCTACCTGGGTCTTCAGCGTGATATAAACGGTGCGACCCAGTTGAAGGTTGACCGGTTTTTTGGTGATAATCACCGTTTTTTTGGTCTGGATCCATGGGATAAAATCTCAAACGTCACTTTGGAACAGATCGGTAATTGGTTGTTGCCGCAATTCAAGCATGGATCACTTGAAATATCAATTGTCGGTGATTTTGATCCGGAAAAAATGAAGAGGCTGGCAGTGAAATATTTCGGTAATCTGCCTGAGAGGAAACAATTTGGAAAAAATAAGAATAAAATCGAGTTTCCTTCAGGTCAGCTACTCACAACCGAAGTGGATACCAAGATCGACAAGGCATTACTGGTCATCGGTTGGCCAACAGATGACTTCTGGGACATTAACCGAACTAGACGATTGCACACCCTGGCTTCCGTCTTTCGAGACCGTTTGCGCAAGGTGATCAGGGAGAAGCTGGGGGCTACGTATTCACCTGTTGTTTACAACCATTCCAGCCGGGTATTTGACGGTTATGGCGCCTTGAAAGTGATGCTGGTGGTTGAACCGGAAAAGGTGGAGCAGCTGAAAAAAGAAGTATTTAAATTGGCTGATGAACTAAGAACAGGAGGCGTGAGTGAAGAAGAACTGAAACGGGCCAAGGCCCCCTCACTGACCTCTATCAAGGATATGAAACGGACTAACTCCTATTGGCTCAATTCGGTTCTTTCGCTGTCGTCAAGGCATCCCGAGCAGTTTGATTGGCCGACAACCATACTTGCAGAGTTTGCGGCCATTACCAAAGAAGAACTGACTGAAATGGCAAGAAAATATCTTGATAACAGCAAGAGCGCCACAGCAATTGTCACACCGAAACGATAGCGTGAGATTCGAAAGAGATCTTTGTAGAAGTTGATAGAAATCGGTCGGTTATTTCTTCATAAACAGGAAATAACCGGCAACAATGATGGCGATGACCACAATCTCGAGAATTGTGAATCGGACAATCATTACGCAGATTTTTCTCTGGGAGGGGTTCATTTTCAGGATCATGTTGTTCATGACCATCCTGAAAAAGCGGGTATTGAGGGAGTTGGTGAAATAGAGCCTGAGATACTCCTTGATGCCGCGCAGCCAGTAAACGAGATTCTGTTCCTCTTCAGACTCCGGTTCGGCCACCTGTTCACGAAAGTTAACCTTTGCCCAGAGTTGATTGCCTTCTTTTACAAACAGGGTGATGCTTGTCCACTCTCCATCTACAAAATCGATTGATATCAGGTTGTCTTTGTCGAAGACACATGTACCTTTTAACTGAAATTCCTGGTCGTTGCGATAATCCTTGAGTTCAGCAGTAAACTGGTCACCATCAGTTGTAAGTGAATTGACAAACCAGAAGGGATTCAAACGCAGGAGCTTATCCGCATTGAGAATATCTCCAATTCTGATTTTTTTTCGTGAGTCCTGAATTTCAAGACCGCAATCATATTTTTTTTCAGCGACGGGTTCCATGGTGGCGTGTTAATTGATCGTCAGTAAAGGCACAGAAAGAATGGGATGAAGTTTCTCATTTGAGATTCTGGCTGCAAGTCCGGGCTCCATGTTGAGGCTGGTCAACCTACGCGGTTTTTTCCGGTATCCGCCAACAATAACCAGGTCGCACTCAAGTTTCCCGGCGACCTCGGCAATGGTTTCCTCAATGTCACCGACTACCTTCATGAAACGGGCCTCTGCTGCCTGAGCATATTCTTCTTTAATTCGCTGCCAGTCTGCTTCTATCTCTCTGCCCAATTGCTCTTCGACGTAATCGATGAAAGTATTGCGCGATTTTGAGGTGTTCAGCCAATCATCACCGGTCATGACCGACCAGTCCTTATCGATAATGGTCAGTACGGTGACTTGAGCCTGAGCCAATTGTTGCATCAGGTTCTCGAAGACATATTGCTCGGCTTTCCGGGCGCCTTCGGAACCATGGGTGCAGAGAAGGATTTTCTTAAACATGATGATCTGAAAGAGAACAAACCCGCAATCGTAAAACGATTGCGGGTTTGTCGTTTACATAAAGCGACCTTCAAGAGGTCACATTGGTTTTAGACGACTAGAACCAGTTCCACTTAGTGGTAGCCAGTACGATAAAGGTAGTAATCAGGCAGAAAATAAGGGCGGTTAAGTCCTCATTGCGTTCACTGGCAAATACGGAAAGTGCTCTTTCTTCGAGCTCTTCAGTATTTGCCTGATCGCTGATTTCCGAAGTACCTTTGCCGGCATCACCGGTTTCGATTGTCACTTTTTCTTCACTCATAATTTTATCTCCTGTAAAGAAAGTTTAATGCAGAACAACGTCTTTGACAAGCCAAAGGACGACAAAGAATGAAAGAACCGCCTTTGTCACACCGGAAATGCCACCAATAACCAGTGGCCAGCCGCCTGCCTGGGTAATCGCCTTCTTGGTAATCTGCATACCAAGCCCGATAAGGCCAAAGGCAAAGAACCAGATCATGGCATCGGTCAAGGTGGTAACGGTCTTAGACTTCTTCTTAACCTGCTTGACGGCATGCTTGATGACACCTTTTATTTTCTTATCAAGTTTAATCTTTTTGGCTTTATCTGCCGCAAGAATACCCTGGAGCTCGGTCATACGGGCACGACCGACCGTGTCAAATTTCTTCTTATCGTTACGATCTTCAAATTCACCGGCAATCTGCTTCTGCTTGTGCAGATCCATAACCGCTTCCATTTGTTTCTCAGTGAGCCCCTTGATGGTACCTGCTTTTATTGCTGCATCCAGGTCTTCCCATTCTTCTGTGGTGATCTGGGTACGATCGTTGTAACTCACGTCGATATATTTCCCTTTGTAGTGACCCGGAGGTGAGAACAGACCTGAAGAAGACATGATGAAAAGAAGAAGGAAACCGAGAATAAAGATAGGGAACTTGTCGATAACAACTGTTTTGAAGCTCAGCTTCTGACCGGATTCCTTACCAAACCAGGTCGCCAGAACCAGAACGATAATAGGCAGGAAGAGAACACGGGTAATGTTGAAGATTTCAGCAACTTTCAAGGTCTTAATATCAACCGCGTTAAAGGCCAAAGCGGCAGCGGCTACCTGTGCCGAGTTAAGAATACCTGTCCCTGCCCAGGCTCCAAACTGGACCGGATTCATGCCGGCAAGCTTCCCAATGGTCGGGAAAAGGAACATGCAGATGATACCAAAGGAAAGAATGGTACCAATGGTATAGGCCATCTCTGTACTCTTGGCTTTAACAACAGGAGCAACGGCAACGGTTGCTGAAACACCACAGACACCCATACCGGCGGATAGTACACCGGTCATGGACTTTGGTTGTTTAAATATACCTCCCAACCAGAGGACCATGAATACGGTTCCCAGTACGAAAATACCGATCAACCATATAGAGTAAACACCAAGCTTGGCCAGTTCGGCAAAACTGTATCGTGCGCCCAGCATGATAACACCCATTTTAAGAACAAAACGGGCGCACTTAACACCTGAGGCGGCAAATTTTGGGATGCCAAGGGTATTGGTTATGATGACCCCGACCAGAAGTCCGAGAACAACATAATTGAGGTTCAAGACTTTGTAGATCTTGAATCCGAGGGTAGGTTGTAAAGTCTTGCTCAGAATTTTGACCAATGGCTCAAGATACCAACGAATGGCCATTGCGAGCAGGAGCAGCATCAAGATACCACCCAGCGGCTGCAGGATGAACCGATCAAAAACCGTGTCTTTCGGTTCACGGACCATATTGAGGATACCGCCGGCAAGGCCAATGATACCAACGATAATGCCCATTGAAACCTGCAGTTCCATGGATTTGTGCACGCTCAAATACTTCATGATCGGCAGCAGGGCGCCTGTTTGGGCAATGAGGCCGTAAATCAGCATGACACCACCCATGATGATAGTCGGCATGTTTTCCTGTGTGCGTGACATTCATTTCCTCCAATTGTAGAAATTAATCTTTTCGCTTCCCTAATAATTTAAAATCCGGATAGCGGACGAACGCATATTAAATCAATATTAGCAAATTAAATGCCAACCATTAATTTGAGTAATAAATCGTAAGAAGTACGTGATTATAAATAAATATGGCTTTATTATTGTTCTCTTTATGTAGATATGCAAACAACCTGCATCCTTTTGTATGCAGGTGGGGACTAAAGTTTACAAAAATTTCAAGTATATCAAATAGCGGATTTGATGATGTACAGGCTTGACAATTGAGCAAATATACCTATGATTAAATCGATCAATCGAATTAAAATTAAATGCAACATTATGAAAAGACGTTATAATTCTAACGAGGCCAGGCAGGATATCCTTAATGCCGGCGAAAAATTGTTTGCGGAAAAAGGATTTGGAGAAGTCTCCACATCTGAACTGGCTAAAGCAGCAGGAGTCTCCCAAAGCCAGATTCACTATCATTTCGGAACCAAGCGTAAACTTTGGGAGGCGGTATTCAACCGCAAGTTTTCCGAATATTATGAGGTCCAATCGGCGACACTAGATAATCCGATGCTGGAAGACGTTCAGCGGCTGGAAGCCTCAATTCGGGTCTATTTTTCGTTTTTCAAAAAAAATCCCAGGTTCGTTAAACTGCTGGCAAGGGCTCAGGTTGAAGGCCTGGAGGAAGAAGACAACCATCAGTGTTTTGATTTGAAAAAAAAAGGAATAGCGACCATCAAGGAGGCGCAGAATAAAGGGATCTTGCGTGACGATATAGAGCCTGAATTTGTTATCCTGGGTTTTCTCTCCCTGGTTGCTTACTGGTTTCAGTCCCGTGACCAGTTTCTGTTACAATGCGGCCTAACTGAAGACCCACAAAACTATGATGAGGTGTATCTGGATTTTATCATTAAGATCTTCTTGAAAGGGATTACACCTGAGAAATGAATAAAACACTTATTATTGTCGGTCATCCAACTAAGCAAAGTTTCTCATCGCACCTTGCCGATCAATATGAAGCTGGTTGTGTTTCTGCCGGAAAAACTGTGGAACGAATTAACCTGAATGAATTGGATTTTTCGCCGTTTTTGAAAAACGGTTACTCAGAAGAGCAACATATCGAAGAGGATATCCTGGAAGCCCAGAACCTAATTAGGTGGGCTGATCATCTGGTTTTTATTTATCCAACCTGGTGGGCAACACCGCCAGCGTTAATGAAAGCCTTTATTGAACGGACTTTGATTCCCGGTTTTGCTTTTAAATATAAAAAGAGTAAAAAAGTTGTGGCCTGGGACAGATATCTAACCGGAAAAACAGCCAGAATTATCAGCACTATGGATTCTCCACCTCTCTACTATCAATTTCTTGTTGGCGACCCGGGATATAAGATGATGAAGGATATCCTCACCTTTTGTGGTGTTAAACCAGTCAAGAGGACCTATTACGGTTCTGTGAAAATGTCTTCCGAACAAAAACGGAAAAAGTGGCTTTTGCATAGCTTTGAATTGGGGGAACAGGGCAGATGAACCATACAATTTATGAACAAACTGAAATACAAACAATCAATTTAAAAAACAGAGTTATAAGATCTGCAACCCATGAAGGAATGGCGGATGACAGGGGACTGCCTACAGATCAGTTGAAAAAATTGTATGTCCGACTGGCAAGGGGAGGAGTCGGGGCTATAATTACCGGTTATGCAGGTGTTCAACAGGATGGAAAAAGCCCCCAGTACCGAATGACCATGATCGATGGTGAAGATTGCATAGAAGCGTGGAAAGAGGTGACTGATGCGGTACATGAAAACGGAACACCGATCATTTTACAGATCGCTCATTGTGGAAGACAGACAAGGTCTAAAATAACAGGACTACCGACGGTAGCACCTTCGGCCATAAGAGATCGGTTTTATAATGAGGATATCCCGGCAGAGCTTACGGAATCTGAAATTGAGATCATAATCAATAACTTTGTATCGGCTATTGTGCGTGCCCAACAGGCTGGGTTTGATGGTGTGCAACTCCACCTTGCCCATGGCTACCTGCTCTGTCAATTTCTGTCGTCATACTATAACCACAGGAAGGATGAATGGGGTGGATCGACTGAAAACAAATATAGAATTGTTGGTGAAATAATTAAACGGGCAAAAACATTTGTCGGTGATTTTCCCATTCTGGTCAAGATGAACGCTTATGACGGTCGCAAAAACGGGATGTCGGTTGACGAGGCTGTAATTATTGCTGAAAAACTAGAGAGTTCCGGCTGTGCGGCAATAGAAATTTCCTGCGGTGTGATTGAGGACGGACTTTTTATCATGCGGGGTGAGAAGCTGCCGGCAGAAGCGGCAATGTCCCATGGCTTTAAGTACAAAAAGCTGCCTTCTTTTGTGAAAACAATTATGACCCCTCTATTGAAAACCTTTCTTGCACAACCCAAACCCTTAAAGAATTATAACCTTGAAGCAGCCCTCACAATTCAATCCAAGGTATCTATCCCTGTCATTGTGGTTGGTGGCATAGATAACATTGCTGATATCGATTCAATTATTACTGAGCGGGGTATACCATTTGTCTCAATGTCACGCCCTTTTATCATCGAGCCAAATATTGTTTCTAAATTTCAAAATGGCAAGCAGACGAGGTCAAAGTGCATTAAATGCAACTTCTGCGCCTTGATTGGAGAGGAACAAGCATTGCGGTGTTATTACGGTAAGTTGCCGAAAAAAAGCTGAAGGCAATTAGCTGATACCTAACACCTAAAACCTAATACCTGTTTTCCCGTCTAACCGACAATCCACAAAGCCATATTCTGGGTCTTATACAACGTACGGTCTGAGACACCGCCAAACAGTCCTTTGGCCATACCTGCACCACGGCGGCCAATTACAATGGTACCGCATCCATTCTGAGAGGCTTCTCGAATAATTGAATGACTCTCTTCGATATCAGTTACTTCCGGCAGGAGCTTGATGTTGCCTTCAGGTATACCCGCCTTTTCTAAAAGTTCAGCAGGTCCTTTCAGCACGAAATCCTTTTCGTTTAGCAATCGATCAAAATAGTCGCTGTCGAGTTGATCGGAAAATTTTTCAGGAATCGTTTTTTTTGAGCTGCCGAACAATCTATGGCAATGGAACAGGTAAAAATTGATATCGTCTCTATTTGAAAAAATATGGCAAAGATAATCAATTGCCATCAACGAAGGTATGGTACGATCCAGGGGAACAAAAATTCTGTTGGATTCGATTTCACCATCGATAATCCACAACGGTACAGTATGACAGCGTTTGAAAAGGGTTGCTGACACGGAACCCATTAACATTTCTCCGACAAAACCAATGCCTCGGCGGCCGACAACGATACTGTCGGCAAGAAGTTTTTCTCCCTCAAGCTGAATAGCAGCGCCGATATTCGTGCCGGTGCTGATGGTTGAACTGGTGATCCTATCGCTTTGGATCCCCAGATCATTAAGCTTCCGGGAAGCTTTTTGAAAGATTCGGTTACTGAAACCCAATTTTTTAAGATGACTGAGACTCTCAGGAAATAGAGAATTTTTAGTGTCGGTTGGTTCTGGGAGCAGCGAACTCGATTGGATACAGGTTAATAAATGAAAACGTACATCTGGCTGATCGGCGAACAGCAAAGCAACATAGGCAAGAGAATGGCTGCTGTAAATTGAATGATCGAGAGATAGAATGATCTTCTTTTCCATCTGTTATCCTGGTTGAAAGGACTTCTTAGATGATTGGCTTTAACCTGAATCCGTGACGAAGATTACAGTTTTAACCATTAACCTGTTGATAAATCTAAGATCAGTGGATTTGTTACTTTAGTTTTAAATGATAAATGCTCACGGATTCAGGTTCAAGAAGATAAGAGATTAAGATTGTTCTTTAATACATTGTACCCGATTAAATTATATGTTGTCCAGAGGTGCTGATGGCGGGTTATTGCAGGTGTCGCTAAAGAACCAAGGCTTATTGCACTGCCACATCCGGTCTATTGAAGATCAAAAAATATGCGAGGTGCGGTTTGGGCAGGGTCGTTGACAATATCAGCTTCAACGGAAAAAACCTGATGGAGGAGCCGCTGACTGATGATATCGGCAACATTTCCTTTCTTGAAAATCGTTTTATCTTTCAACACAATTAGCTCATCACAGAAGCCGGCCGCCAGATTCAGATCATGAATCGCGGCAACAGTAGTCAGATGAAGTGTCCTGGTCTTGTCGCGAATAACTTTCATGATCCGGATTGTATGTTGAATGTCCAGGTTGGAGGTTGCTTCATCAAGTATGAGGACATCTGTATTCTGAGCAAGGGCACGTGCTACGATGACCCGCTGTTTCTCTCCACCTGAAAGTTCGGTCACCAGTCTGTTCTTCAGGTGAACAATATCCATCAGCTCAAGGGCTTGCCCAACAAGGTCCAGGTCGTTCTTCGTCGGGTTGGCAAACCGTGGGATATATGGGTGGCGTCCCATAAGGACCACATTGAATACACTGAAATCAAACCCGAGATGAAACTCCTGGGGCACATAGGCCAGTTGTCTGGAGAGCAGATTGCTGGAATAATTTGCAAGTGACTGGCCGTGAAGATTGATGTGTCCTGATTGTGGCTGTAGTCCTCGTGATAACAGATCAAGCAGAGTGGTTTTGCCGCTGCCGTTGGGACCGACAAGACCATAGATTTTTCCCTTCTCAATGGTCAGATCAATCCCTGCCAGAATTTTTTTGTCACCGTGGGAGAATGACACTCCCTCAAGTTGGAAAACAGCTTGATCACTTTTTGCCATGATCTTATTTTACCCCTGCCAGTTTTTTTCGAAAAATATAGCAGAAAAATGGACCTCCAATCAGTGATGTAAGGACGCCAATCGGCAGTTCTGTGGGCAAAACGGCCCGAGTGACAGTATCGGCACAGAGCAGCAGAACTGCCCCCCCTAAGAAGCAGGCGGGCACTAGAAAGCGGTTGTCAGGTCCCATGACTGTTCTGAGCAGGTGAGGGACAATCAGACCGACAAAGCCGATGATTCCAGACACGCAGACGCAGCCTGCTGTCATGATAGAACCGCAAACAAGCATCAGTTTTCGTATTTTAGTGCTGTTAATTCCTAAAGTATCAGCCGTTCGTGTTCCAAGAGCCAGGATATTGAGGTCACGTGAAAAAAATAGAATGCAAAGCAGGCAGGGCAAAGTAAGTATCAGAACCAGTGCGACATCTCCCCACGTTTTACCGACAAAAGATCCCATCAGCCAAAAAATAATGACGCCAACCTGTTCATCCGCCAGGTATTTGATAAAACCGATCCCGGCTGACAGAATGGCTGAAACGATCACCCCTGAAAGAATAAGGGTATTTGAAGAAAACTGCGAATCAGGTGAGGAAAGGGAAAAGACGGCAGCCAGGGTTGCGATTGCACCGATAAAGGCGAGTACAGGAATAGACAACCAGGGTGGCACATTAAGACCAATGATTGTGAAAATGATAGCAAGTGATGCGCCAAAGGCAGCTCCCGGTGAAATACCAAGGGTGTACGGATCGGCTAAGGGATTAAGCAGGATGGCCTGAAAAACAGCCCCGGCAACACTCAGCCCACCTCCCACAAGAGCCGCGGTCAGGATACGAGGCAGTCTGACTTCAAGGACAACGAAGGAAAAGGTTGGGTTTGCAGTCTCAGCCGGGTTGAGAGAGAACAGTTTGGAACCGATAATCTTCAGCACTTCCCCAGGATGAATGGTAAGAAAACCAAGCCCTGTAGCACCGATAATAACGATAACAAGAAGGATAGACAGCAGGAAAATGAGTATTGAAGATTTCACAGGATTAAAAGTTTCAATATCAACTCAGCAGTCATAGCTCCCGGACTGCCTTGCTTTTGTTTCAGCTTGTTCGTCGATCATAACAGTTGTTTTGTTTATAACGAATTGTGGGGTGACGCGTTTGCCGTTTTAAAATAAATACACATCCAAACCCAAATCGATCACCAGTTAGTAGAATAATCGAAGATAGAAAAAAAAAAGAGTTTTTACAAAGAATATCTATTTGATGATGTCGACCTACCTGATATTAAAGCCAAACAAACTCAAAAGAGGAGATGTCACCAAGAGATATGAATTGTTAGTGGGAAAAAGAGGTTGTGTAGTGTGTTAGAGTTTGATATAATTTAATAACAATAAGTGCGTTTTCAGCAGAATTCGATGGGAATAAGCTGCACTACTGGTAAGGTAAAGAAAATGCTCGCACAACATCAACCGCAGAAGGTTTCGCAGAAGGTTCCATCAAAGAGAAAGCACAGGAGGGTAGCTGTTGATGGCTTTTTGGGAGATATTGCCGACGGAAAGCAGGTTCTGGTAGGAGTTGTCAGCAACGTTTCTTCCAACGGTATAAAAATGAGTAAAGTTCCCTATAGCTTCTCCGCCGAGAAAAAGCACTATGTCGCTGTTATCTCAGGTAACAACAAGCACTTCAGAGTTTGTATCCAACCACGCTGGTTCCAAAAGGATGAACAGACCAACTCCATGGATGTTGGTTTTAAAATCATTGATTCTTCCTGGGAATGGTCCGAGTTTATCTACCATAACGTCCTCGAAACAGACTAATAATCCAGTTTCTCCTGTTGCCTTTCGAATAGACCGAGACCTGATGCATCTCGGTTTTATTTTTACTCATTTCACGTCAACATAATCGAAATCGAATTTGAAGACCTAATGTGCTCAGTTCAAGAGAATTGTGTGTTAAAACTCATCGATCATACAATGGGCATAGATTCCGTGGGGGTCATTAAAAAAGATATGTTTGTTTAACGGTTGGATCAACTGCATAATCTCTTTTAAAAAGGGATGCAGGGGAGAACATGCCTTGACAATAGCCGCCATGGATGTTGAAAAGTGGTTGACCAGTTTTTCTGCCAAAGAGACTGCTCTAGAAACGTACTCGGCAGAGTAATCTGTAAGGCCCGCGCGTTGAGCGCTGCTTTTAATTGCATCTTGCAGTGTGCCAAGTTTGTCCACTAGACCAAGTTCCAGTGCCTTTTTGCCGGTGAAGAGTTTACCCTGCGCCATCTGACTAAGTGAGTCTCTGTCAATATTTCTGCCTTTGGAAACGGTATCAAGGAGTCGGCTGTAACCGTGATTGACCGATAGCTGGATAGCCTCTTTAATAGAAGGAGAAAGCGGTTTTGCCAGATTGCGGGCCGAGGCGATACTGGTTGTGCCAAGCCCATCGCTTGCGATCCCCATCTTTGCCAGACTGTTTTCAAAGGTCGGAATCGCAGCAAATATGCCGATCGAACCGGTGATTGTTGATGGCGATGCCCAGATTTCATCACCATCGGCAGCGATGAAATATCCACCTGAAGCGGCAATAGATCCCATTGATATGACCAGCGGTTTTCCACTTTTTTTCAGGGCAAGAAGTTCCTGGCGAATAATTTCAGAGGCAAACAGTGAACCACCCCCTGAACGGACCCGTAAAACAACGGCCTTGATTGATTTATCCTGCTTTGCTTTGCGGATGGCTTCGGAAAGGGAATCACCGCCGATTCTTCCCGCTGATTGTTTGCCGTTGAGAATTGTCCCACTGGCAATGATGATACCGACTTTGTCTTTGGCAGTATCGCTGCTTTGATAGGAACGATTGATTGTTTTAAGATAATTGCGAAATGAGATCTGTCTGAAGCCATAGATTTTATCTGGAGCTGATTGTGTTGCCAGATATGATCTGATTTCCGGTCGTTGTTTTATCTCATCAACAAGTCCTGTTTTAAGCGCCAATTGGGCTCGATCACCATCTTCAACTGCAAGCTTTGTGGAAAAGTTATTGGTGTAGGAATCAAGTGCTCTGGGAGCCAGTGAGCGCTGAGTCGTGATAGTATCGGTATAATCGTTCCACAGGGAAGTCAGCCAGGTCCTGTTTTGCTGGCGGACAATGGATGACATGGAATTACGAGTAATAACTTCCACAGCCGACTTATATTCGCCAACACGAAAGACATGGAAATTGACCCGCAGCTTTTCGATGGCATCGCGCAGGTAAAGCCGATAGAGACCGAAACCGGTAATTTCAACAGAGCCAGCAGGGTTAAGAAAAATCTTGTCGGCAAAAGAGGCAAGATAATAGTTCTTCTGCCTGTACATGTCATCTATGGCAATGATCTTTTTACCGCTTTGTTTGAATTGTTCAAGGGTACTGCCGATAACCTGGAGCTGATCGAGTCCTATATTTCCCATTTTTTTCAGCTTGAGAACAAGACAGCTGATCCTGGGATCTTTAGAAGAGCTGTTAATGACATCGAGAATATCCTGGAGTAGGACTTCTGCGGGTATATCCTCGATATCAAGACTGTCAAATAATATGTCTTCAAATGGTTTGAGTTCCTCTTTCTCTTCGACCACGTCACCGTTAATGGAAAGGACGAGGGCACTGTTGGTTTTAATTAGTGGGGCCTTGTCAATGAAAAGTGATCCGATGATAAACAGAACTAAAAGAATGAATAACAGATTGAAGATGAGGTTTCTCAGAAAGGTTATGCTTTTGCCTAGCCAGCGAAAGGGAGCGGAAAGAAACGAAATAAAAGTAGCCATGTCAATTTGATAACGAGATAAAAGGTGAAATGATTGTTGGGTTTACGGATCAAACAATAGTAATTGAATCCGAGGATGTAAAGTGGCAAAAGATGAAGAAAAACCAAGTCCCTCGCTTGAAGGATCACTGAATAAGAGTGTTGATGACAAAGTGATAGACCGGAAATAGTATACGCCCAAAGCCTGTGTCCGGCGGAATAAAAACCAATAAAAAGAAGGTGAAAGCAAAGCCGGTCCAGTAGGCTCCAGGAATCCTTCTGTTAGAAAAGAGCAAACAACCTGTAAGAAACGGAGGCCAGGGAAGCAACTGAATCATGGCCATTGTCAGGTTGAAAAAAAGCCCGG
>CAZLGM010000071.1:0-14684 GCA_964558875.1 uncultured Desulfocapsaceae bacterium | reverse complement strand
GAGCAGGATGGACAGGTTCCATATCCTTTCAGACATCAGATTGAAAAAATGATGGAAGACGAGTAAATTCTCTCAGGTCGATGAGAAAGAAAACAAAACTCCTTTGGCAGTTAACAAGACTTGGTGAATATGGATTGTGCAAAATTTGTTTCTGAGAGCGGTCTGTTCCAGGGTTTATCCGAAGAGCAGTTGGGTGAGATTGAACAAATAGCCAGTAAAAAAAAGTTTAAGAAGGGTGAGCCGCTTTTTTTCGAAGGTGATGAAGGGGAAGGCTTTTACATGGTTCTGTCAGGAAAGGTGAAGATCTTTAAAATATCAGACAGTGGAAAAGAATATATTCTCCATATCTGCAATCCGGGAGAAATGATAGCCGAAGCCCCCGTTTTTCATGGTTATCCTTTTCCGGCCAACGCTGAAACCCTTGAAAAAACAAAATTACTCTTTTTCCCCAGGGACAAGTTTGTCAACCTGGTCCATAAAACACCGTCTATTGCCATTAACATGCTTGGTTTGCTGTCCATGCGACTTCGTCGTTTTGCTACTCAGATCGAGAACCTTTCTTTAAAAGAAGTGCCTTCCAGATTGGCTGGATACTTGATCTACTCCAGTGAGGAACAGGGTGGGGGTGATACTATTGAACTGGATATCTCAAAAGGCCAACTGGCAAGCCTGCTGGGTACCATACCTGAGACTCTCTCGCGGATTCTGACTAAGATGAGCAAGGAAGGGTTGATTGATGTTCAGGGAAGAACGATCAGAATTGTTGACAGAGATCGGTTGGCCGGGATGTGAGAATTGGGAGGGATGATTGTTATCGCTTTTGCTTGATCTTCTTGATAAACGCAAGTGTTTTTTTACGAATCAGGGTGGCCTGTTTAACCTCTTCTATTGTTTGATGGCTCAATACAGGTATGGCGGCCGGTTCTTTTGAAAATACATACCTTTTGTCTTCAACACCAACAAACGGTGGAAAGCCGTGTTCCTGGAAAAAGTCGTACCCCTCTTTTAGGTTCTCCCAGAAGAATATCCATTCGGATTTATTATGTGCGGCGAGGTTTTCCCATGTCATCTCAAAAGGAAAAATATGGACAGAGAAGAACTGCTGGCCCGAGCTGATAGCATGGGCGGCTATTGTGTAGATTTCACCCATTCTTGAATCGGTCATGGCATAGCAGCCGGCAGACGAACAGCGGCCATGTATCATCAGGGCACTGCCTGTCCGACTATGTGCTCTATCATATTTGTTGGGAAAACCAAGATTGAAGGAGAGATGAAAGTTTGACCACGGGTTGAGTTGATCGATCCCGACACTATAAAAGCCCTCTGGGCTTTGTTTGTCCCCTTCACGTAATTTGGGTCCTAAGTAGCCGGAATAATCGCAGATACGGTATGTTCGGAAAAGAATGAATCGTTTCCCTTTTCGCATCCATAACTCAAGCTCGGAAGAATTTTTAAATATCCGTATATAGATGGGGTCGCCCAGTTGCAGGCTTCTGTCAGTTAGCTCTTTTTTAAGGGCAGGGACGATATTTGAATATACATCGATAGAGGTATCACTTTCAGGAATAACCGATTCAGTGCCAGAGCTGTGAACGGGAAAACCCATGAAGAGAGCGAACAACAACACAGTAATAAAATGATTCATTCGTAGATTCATTTTTTCAACCGTTTCTCTTTGTTCCTCTGTATGTGAAGCCGGAGGCGATCATTTTATAAAAAGAACCTTTGTCGATACCGATTTCCCTGCCGCAGGAACAGGTGACTTTATGGCCATTCATTTGCTGATTGTATATCTTTTTGATGCGATTTTTATGGCAGCGCAGTACTTCACCCTGGCCGATCTTGTCATAGCGCCAGATTTTTTTACGGCAGCCGCTACACTTAATAATCAACATGAGAGATATTCAGCTTATATTTATGGCAGCTAAATGAGCTGTTATGCTTGTTTACTTAATAGTAGTGTGAACTCAATTCCTGGTCAAGTTTAGCATTTGGGCCAAGTTATATTTTTTGTCGTTTTCGTTCAAGCTGTTCAGGAAAAGAGAAGCGATACAACCGAACTTTGCGACTTCGAGGAAACTCGCGTTTGATTCGGACTTTTAGGAGTTTTGACAGTTTATTGAAGGGCGTGGTCAGTTCTTCAACAACATAGCCGTTCTCTTTTATCAGAAAAGTGTCATTATCCAACCGGAGGATAGCAATAGTCCTGTTACGTTTGTAGGAAAGCAACTCAACACCCTGTTGAATCTCAACCTTCTTCAGGGCCTGGAGGCAATCTTTTAATACACTGTCTTTATTGATCAGGGCCATATAGATCCAGCTTCTAGGTAATAGTTCTCAGCTTTTATCAGCTAAGATTGTTTGATGCTTGAAGGTACTCTGATTTTCTGTTCTACTCAAGGCTCTCATTTACATTTACCTAACTGAATACAAACAGAATTATGACAATTGATCTTCATATTCATTCAACCTTTTCCGACGGTTCCAGAAGCCCGAATGAAGTTGTGGCGTTGTCGGTTGAGTGCGGTCTGTCCACGATCTCCTTGACTGATCATGATACCATGGACGGGACCGCTGAAATAATGGAGGCGGCAGAAAAAGCCGGTATCGAGGCAATACCGGGGCTGGAGCTGAGTGTGGTTCACCGGGGAAGGCCGCTGCATATTCTCGGATATTATCTCGATGCTGACAATGTAAAATTGCAGTCAGGATTGGCAACAATTCAGCATGCCCGGGTGGAACGGAATAATTTGATTCTTGAAAAACTTGACGGTCTCGGCATAACCATAACGTCCGAAGAACTGGAGCGAGTATCGGCTCAGGGGCAGGCGGGCAGGCCGCATATCGGTGCTTTGCTGGTCAGGAAAGGAATAGTTAAAACAATCGACCAGGCCTTTAAACTCTATTTGAAGAAGGATGCCTGCGGCTATGTACAAAGGCGTGAGTTCCCTGCTTTTGAAGCCCTCAGGTTGATCAGGCAGGCGGGAGGCATTGCGGTGCTTGCCCATCCTATTCAGTTCAGCCGGTCATTAAAGGAGTTGCCGCAACTCCTTGATTCACTGATGCCGGAGGGCTTGGATGGGGTTGAACTGTACTATCCCACTCAATCCAAATCATTTCGAAAAAAACTTAAGCAAATAGCATCGCAATACGATTTGATCTTTACCGGTGGAAGTGATTATCATGGTGACAACCAGTATCGCGCAAGCGTTGGAATCGGTATGAGTAGTTTGCAGGGCAAAGAAATCATCCATTCGATGAATAAAAAAAGAAACCGAAAACAAGAGAAAGATAATGTACTCCATTCTTATAGTTGATGATGAACCCAATTATCTGGTTGTTCTCTCCGAACTGCTAAAAGATGAGGGGTTTGAGGTCTTTACGGCTCCGGGAGGAGTCGAGGGGCTAGAGATCATTCGGAGCACCGATCTTGATCTGGTGATCACCGATATGCAGATGCCCGGTATGGACGGGCTGGAGTTCCTCCAGGCCATAAAGGAAATATATCCTGAATTACCGGTGATAATGATTACGGCGTTTGCTGAGGTCGAAAAAGCTGTGATGGCCATGCAGGCCGGGGCGTTCAACTATCTGGCCAAGCCATTCTCCAATGATGAACTCCTGGTCAACATCAACAAAGCGATTAAACATTATTTACTGATTCGGGAAAACGTCGAATTGAGAAAGGAGATGCATTCGCGAGTCGGTTTCGGCGATATGGTCGGCAAGAATCCTAAGATGCTTGCGGTCTATGACTTGATTGAGAAGGTTTCGCCGACCTCAGCCTCCGTTCTCATCAGTGGTGAGGCTGGAACCGGTAAAGAACTGGTGGCCAAGGCGATCCATTTGAACAGCCCGAGAAAGGACAATAGCTTTATTTCGGTAAATTGTGCCGCTCTTACCGGAAATTTGTTGGACAGTGAACTGTTCGGCCATGAAAAGGGTGCGTTTGATGGAGCCAACATCATGCGGAAGGGCAGGTTTGAGGCGGCGGATGGTGGCACCATCTATCTTGAGAAAATCAGTAAAATTCCTCTGCCGATCCAGACGAAATTGCTAAGAGTTTTGCATGATCAGAGCTTTGAGCGTCTTGGAGGGACAAGTACGATCCATGTTAATGTGAGGATTGTATCGTCGTCCAGCAAAGATCTGAAGGAAGAAGTTGCCAAGGGAACCTTTTTGGAAGACCTTTACTATCACCTCAACGTCATTCATGTGGTCCTGCCACCTCTGCGGGAGAGAGTTGACGATCTGCCGGCCATTGCCAATTATTTTGTGAAGAAATCGGCCAAAAATCTGGGTAAAGATACACTGGAGCTGTCAACCGATGCCTTACGGCTGTTGCTGACTCTTCCCTGGGATGGGAATATCAGAGAGCTGGAGAATACTATCGAGCGGGCGGCAATTCTGTGTGACGATAATCGAATAGAGCCGGAAGATGTTCAGCCTGAGCATACCGATAAAGCTGCACCGGCAAGCTGGAGCAGCGAAATTGACCTGACTCAGCTGATACCCGACTCAGTGGGGCTCAACGATGTGCTGTATTCCATCGAAGAAAAGATGCTGCTTCAGGCTTTGGAAGACACCGATTACGTTCAGGCAAGGGCTGCGGAGAAACTTGGGATTACCAAGAGTCTTCTCCAGTATAAGATGAAGAAGTACCGGATTAAGAAGAAGTAATTTATGAGTTAAATCGCTATCGGTATCGCTATCGGTATCGAAAAACACTCGTAGAAACCGATCCCGATACCGATTGGGTTAACACCCCTGATTACCCCAATGCAGTTTATTGCGTAAAATAGAGAAATAGTCTTTCTGCTTGGAGACAATAAGCTGCAGATAGTTTTTGGCTGTTTCCACTTCCAGAATGTCCTCGTTGTTCATCGACCATATTGACTGGCCGTCGATAATGACCTGAGCGTAAGTGGCGCTGTTGGGTTCGATCAACCGGGTAGTCAGCTTCATAGTCGGCGGCAGCAGAATAGGTCGTGAACCGAGCATAAACGGGCAGATGGGAGTAACCAGGATCGAATTCATTCCTGGGTAGACCAGCGGCCCACCGGCTGACAGGTTGTAGGCAGTTGATCCGGTCGGCGTTGAAAAGATAAGGCCATCGGCCTTATAAGTTGTGATGTGCTTTTCATCGGCGCTGGTGGACAGGTTGAGTATCCTGTCAATGGCATCCTTTGAGATCACTATTTCGTTGAGACTCAAACGATATGGTTCAGCTTTGTCCTGTTTGATGATCCTGGCTTTCAGCACCATCCTGTTTTCGACAATGACCGGGCCATTCAGGATTTCATCCAGCGCTCTTCTGGTTTCATGCTGGGCAAGTTCGGTTAAGAATCCTAGGTTCCCAAGGTTAATACCGAGTATAGGGATACTATTTAAGGCAGCCTCTTCTGCAATATGAAGCAGGGTGCCGTCCCCGCCAAGAATGATGATGATGTCAAGATCGACATCGATCCTGTTGAGCCGGACATCAATGTTCTCAGCCTGCAGCCAGCCAGTCAGCTTCTGCGCGAATTCTTCAACGGCCGGATCATCTTTTTTAGTTATAATCCCGGCTGCTTTAACGCTGAAGTGCGTCTGCTCCAGAAAGGGGGAGGGTGTCATCATTCTTTGCTACCGAGTTCGATTGAACGATTGGTGGCAGCCTGGATGGCCTCCATAACGATTCCGGAAAATCCCTGTTTTTCAAGGACATGCAGTCCGGCGATGGTTGTGCCACCAGGAGATGTCACCTTGGAACGTAAAACGGCAGGATGTTCCTGCGATTGTTCAAGAAGCTTGACCGAACCGAGAATGGTCTGGGTGGTCAATTGTTGAGCCGTATCTCTTGTAAGCCCCATCTTAACTCCTCCGTCAATCATGGCTTCGATGAACGAGAAGACATAGGCAGGACCGGAACCGCTGAGACCTGTTACCGCATCAAGATGTTTTTCCTCCAAGACGACGGACAGGCCGACTCTATCAAGGATCTCGGTTGCCTGGGTCAGTTCTTCATTGGTCACTGCATCACTGCGACAGATAGCTGAAGCTCCTTCCATGATCAGTGCCGGAGTGTTGGGCATAACTCGGATAATCTTGCACGATTCAAGACCTATCTGTTCCTTATAAAACGAAATAGGCAGTCCTGCTGCAACACTAATGATCAGGTGATCGGGTTTGATATTACTTTTTGAGTCGCTAAGGACCGATTTCATGATCTGCGGCTTGACCGCAAGGATCACAATTGAGCATTCTGACCAGAGAGTGGCGCCTTCATCAAAAACTGTTATTGAATAGCTTTCCTGAAGATATTTTGCCCGGGAGGAGTCCGGCTCTGCTACCAGAATGTGTTCGGCTTTGTACAGACCGGCACTGATTATCCCTTTTATCAACGCCTCACCCATCTGGCCACCGCCAATAAAGCCTATTTTTTCAGACATAATCTTATCCGTTTCTTTTTGCGATGGTAACCTGCTGTTTAAAGAACGTACAATTTTACCATGACGCCATATAATCGTCTACTTATTGTATGACAACCAGCTTGTTTGGGAGAAATAAAAAAAGGCCTGATCCGCGTGGATCAGGCCTTTTTGTTATTAAAGCAGTTTAACACTTATGGGTTAATGCCCAACTCCTTTTCTTTTTCATGGACGGCAAGTCGGGTTTTGATGACCGTATCTGGAATTAGACTCATGGAATCGATACCCAGTTCGACCAGGAAGGTGGCGAACTCTGGAAAGTCGGACGGCCCCTGTCCACAGATACCGATTTTCTTGCCGCGTCTCTGTGCGGTCTTGATGACCATTTTGATCATTTCTTTTACAGACTCGTCACGTTCATCGGCGATACCGGCAATCAGTCCTGAGTCACGGTCAAGACCGTAACACAGCTGGGTAAGATCGTTGGAGCCGATGGAGAAACCGTCGAAAATGTCGGCAAAGGCGTCTGCAGAAATAACGTTACTTGGAACTTCACACATCACATACAGTTCCAACCCATTTTCTCCTTGTACAAGACCGCATTCCCTCATAACTTCGATGACTTTCTTGCCTTCTTCCGGTGTACGGCAGAAGGGGACCATCAGCTTAATATTGTTCAGTCCCATTTCGTTTCTGGCCTTCTGGAGACCTTGGCACTCCAGTTCGAAGGCGGGACGATATTTAGGATCATAATATCTTGATGCGCCACGCCAACCGATCATCGGGTTCTCTTCCTCAGGCTCGTACAAAGTACCGCCTGCCAGGTTTGCATACTCGTTACTTTTGAAATCAGAGAGACGAACGATGACATCGTTTGGGTAAAAACCAGCGGCAATACGTCCGACACCTTCGGCAACCTTGTCGATAAAGAACTGTTTCTTATCGGCGTATGCACCGGTTTTAGCATCGATAAGCTGGACAATCCGCTGTTTTTCAGGATCACTGGACTGTTTTAACTCTTCATAGTTGACAAGAGCCAGTGGATGCAGACCGATATGAGAGTTGATGACAAATTCCTCACGGGCAAGACCGACACCGTCGTTGGGGATCTGGCACTCAGCAAACGCTTTTTCAGGAATTGCCAGGTTCATCATGATCTTGGTCTTGGTAGCCGGCATGTCGCCAAGATCGACTTTTTCAATTTCAAAATCGAGCAGACCTTCATAGATAAAGCCGGTCTCACCTTCAGCAGAGGAAACGGTGATGTCCTGGCCTGATTTAATGATGTGGGATGCATCTCCTGTACCTATAACGCAGGGAATTCCAAGTTCACGGGAAATAATAGCCGCATGGCAGGTACGTCCGCCGCGGTTGGTGACAATGGCACCGGCAATTTTCATGATCGGTTCCCAGTCGGGATCGGTCATATCTGTAACCAGAACCTGGCCTTCCTTAAAGTCGTGGATACCTTCGACATCTTCAATG
Source organism: uncultured Desulfocapsaceae bacterium (assembly GCA_964558875.1). Lineage (GTDB taxonomy): Bacteria > Desulfobacterota > Desulfobulbia > Desulfobulbales > Desulfocapsaceae > CAZLGM01. The sequence continues at coordinate 6,789 of CAZLGM010000071.1, read as the reverse complement.
ACGTTAGCTTCACCCTGACCGATTTTAGTGCCGACAGCAAGACCTTCAACCAATACTTTACCTTTCTCTCTAAGTTTGTAAGTCTCCATGGTTCCGGCAGCGATCTGAGAATGAACCGTCTCAGGCCTTGCCTGGACAATGAATAACTCACCTGTACCGGTGGTTTCACCGTCACCATCTTTAGCCCACTCAATATCCATAGCCTTGCCGTAATGGTCTTCAATGATGCAGGCCCATTCGGAAAGCTTGAGAATATCATCATCAGTCAAGACGTAGCTGTTTCTTTCTTCAGGTGTTGTATCAATGGTTTTTACAGGCTCTTCGGTATTCGGATCGTTGTCGTAGATCATCTTGATCATTTTAGAGCCGACACGCTTGCTGACAATCGGGCGTTTTCCTTCTTTGAGGGTTGGTTTGAATACATAATATTCGTCCGGATTGACTGCGCCCTGAACAACCGTCTCACCGAGACCCCAGGCAGCTGTTAAAAAAACCGCATCTTTAAAACCGGATTCAGTATCGATGGAGAAAATAACACCGGATGATGCTTTATCGGAACGAGCCATCTTCTGAACAACGATGGAAAGATAAACATCAAACTGGCCAAAGCCTTTATCGTGGCGATAGGAAATGGCACGGTTGGTGAACAGACTGGCAAAACACTGACTGCAGTAATCAAGTATGGCGTCATACCCGCGCACATTCAGATAAGTTTCCTGCTGACCGGCAAAGGAAGCATCCGGAAGATCTTCGGCTGTTGCAGAAGAGCGGACGGCCACGTCGACATTCTCGCCATATTCAGCTTCCATCTTCTTATAGGCATCAATGATGGCGTCTTTGAGATCCTGGGGGAACTCTGCGCCGCGAATGATGTTTCTGACTTTTTCACCCCTTTCTTGAAGGTTCTTCAGGTCGTGAGTGTCAAGGCCTGCCAGGGCGTTTTTAACATCATCTTCAATACCGGCTGATTTGATGAGATATTGATAAGCGTACGCTGTGATGGCAAAACCGTGAGGAACAGCAACTCCTTTTGAGGTAAGATGCTGATACATTTCACCTAAGGAGGCGTTCTTCCCGCCAACATCCGGTACATCTTCAATTCCAATATCGTCAAACCATAGAATCAATTCTTTCTCATGACCTGCTGTCATTTTTTCTCTCCCACTTAAATTAAGATTTAAACGTAAACGTATATTTTGTTCCATCAATTGAATTGATGTTAACTGTCAAAAGAGATCATTATACAATTATTTGGCAAAATCCGTCAACCCTTGTCAATGTTGTCGGGAATTTTTCAGTAATCGAAAAGAAAATCCGACATCTGACAGGAAAAATATGGTAAAGGGGGAAGAGACCTTTTTTTTCAATGATGTCAGTGAGGTGATGGCAATGACCAATGCGAATTATTTCGAAGAGCTCTATTCACAGTTTATTACGACGGGCAGTCATCAGAAAAGCGATTATTTCGGTTTGCTCGTAAAACTGGTTGCCGAAAGAAACAAAGAGGCAGGAGTATGGCAGGAAAAAATAGATGAGGTGTATTCGCTTATACTCGATGAAATTCTTACCAACTCAAATCCACCCACCAACCAGATGAAATTTGGGACTTCCGGCTGGAGAGGAATTCTGGGCAAAGATGTCAATATTCGTTCCGTTTCCTTTGTGACGGCTGCCATCGTCGAGCTGTATCTTGGTTGTGAAAATGATGAAGAGTTAAAAAAAGAACTTGGCGTCGCATCCGTTGCTGATGCCAGGAAGCGTGGATGCGTCGTCGGCTTTGACAATCGTTTTGGCGGTAACGTGCTTGGAAAAGCAGTTGTGGATGTTTTGACCGGCAACGGTTTTACAGTTCATTATACCGGCGAATCAACCACGGGTGTTCTATCTGCGGCTTTGCTTGAATTGGGGGCTGCATTCTCCATAAACCTTACACCTTCTCACAACCCGATGCAGTATGGAGGGTTCAAATATAATGCCGCAGACGGTGGACCGGCTCAAGCCGAATTAACATCGAGAATCACCAGGAACGGCCGCAGAATTATAGGGGAAAATCGCTCGGAATTGGTCTCTTTTGAAGAATATGGCGCCATTGAATCCAATCCTCTTGTTCAACCCTTTGATTCATTGGAACTGTGGAAAAGCCTTGTCCGTAAAAATACTAATACTCACGGAATCGATCTTGATCGGGTAATCGATGGTTTTGAACAGCAGTCCGATATGGTCATTGTCATTGATTCAGTCCATGGTGCGTCAAGGCTCCATGTATCTGCTCTTTTTAATGATAGTACCAATGATAAGCTGATTCACCTGCGGTCAAATGACGATAAGACCTTTGGCGGTATTGCTCCTGAACCTTCAGCGGTAAATATGACCGGTGTGGTCGACACTCTGGCTGAACGTACGGAGCGTCTGAAACTTGGTGCGATTATCGACCCGGATGGTGATCGAATCAGATTTACCGACGGAGAGACTGAAATCAGCATGAACCAGTTCGGTGCCATGGCCTATCATTTTATACATGAGATCAAGGGCAAGCAGGGGATGGTAGCTAAGACTGTGGCCACCTCAAATCTGGCCAATCAGCTTGCTGATCAGTTTAATGAAGAGCTGTTTGAACCACGGGTCGGCTTTAAGGAGTTCAAACCGGTTATGGGTAAAGCTCTGGTCTTTTTTGAAGAATCTGATGGTATTTCCATTATCGGGCATACTCCTGAAAAAGACGCCTATATTGGCTTGATGCTGGCCATTGATATGATGCTGACCCTTGATAAAACGCTTGGTGCGTATCTCAAGGATATTGAGGAAAAGTATGGCGCTTTTTATCCGGATCGTGATGGCATCGAGGTCAGTCTGAAAGGTGAACAATTGACCTCTGCTTTGGCGGCTCTTGAAAAATATGGTGTTGGCGCATCTGTCACAGTGGGAGAAACGGATAAAATCATATCAGAGTTGATCACCATTGATGGTCGAAAAATGATCTTTGAAGATGGGTCCTGGTTGATGATCAGACCATCAGGCACAGAACCCAAGGTGCGTTTTTATGTTGAGGCACGAACAGATACCGGAAAAGCTGAGCTGGTTCAAACAGCAAAAGGTATGTTGAAAGAAATTGGAGTAATTACTTAATCAAATAAATCTAATAATTATAGCTTGATTGCAGTATTTTGAGAATTATTCTCAAAATACTTGCAATTTGTTTAAGAGGGGTTATTTTCTCTCAAGGCTTTCTTGACCAAATGACATTTACTCGATGGGAAGCCGGACATTGACGGTGAAAAAAGTATAACAAACTAAAAATATACAATATTCTGGAGAGTGACATGTGGGAATATACAGATAAAGTTCAACAACATTTTCTCCATCCTCTAAATGTTGGTGAAATAGACACGCCGGATGGAACTGGAGACGTAGGATCGCTTGCATGCGGAGATGCCTTGAAGCTGACGTTGAAAATCGATGAGGAGGAAATCATCACCGATGCCAAGTTCAAGACCTTTGGCTGCGCTTCAGCCATTGCTTCTTCCTCTGTCTTAACGGAAATGGTCAAAGGAATGAAGGTCTCAGATGCTGAAAATATCACCAACGAAGATATTGCTGAAGCCTTGGGTGGTCTTCCCAAAGAGAAGATGCACTGTTCGGTTATGGGGAGAGAGGCGCTGGAAGCGGCCATTGCCGATTATCGTGGTGTTATTTTGCCCATGGCTGAAGGTGAAGTCGTGTGTGAGTGTTTTGGTGTGACTGATGTCGAAGTCATTCGTACTGTTAAAGAATCGGACCTGAAATCGGTTGAAGAAATCACCAATTTTACTAAAGCCGGAGGCGGTTGCGGTAAATGTGAAGACAAACTTAGAGACCTGCTGGCTGAAGCCAGGGCCGGTAAAGGGTTGGCAGAACTCGTCATCCCTGTCGAGAAACCGCCCAAGATGACCGTACTACAGAAGATCAAAAAGATCGAAGAGGTCCTTGAAAGGGAAGTTCGACCGGCGCTTCGCAAAGACGGCGGCGATATAGAGTTGATCGATGTGGATGGAGATTTTGTTATGGTCTCCCTGCGCGGCGCATGTACCAGCTGCTCGAAATCACAGACCACACTGAAGGATCATGTTGAGAAAAAACTACGTGAACAGGTCCTTGACACGTTGATAGTGGAGGAGTCCAAATAATGAACTGTAACGAAAAAAACGTTATTTACATGGATAATAACGCAACAACCAAGGTTGCCCCCGAAGTTGTTGAAGCCATGATGCCGTTTTTAACAGAGTGTTACGGCAATCCCTCATCCATGCATAATTTTGGTGGTCAGGTCGGCCGTTATGTAACCGAGGCACGTGAAAAAGTTGCCGCTCTTATTGGTGCGGACAGTGATGAGATTGTGTTCACCAGTTGCGGAACCGAGAGTGATTCGACAGCAATTCTCTCAGCTCTGCAGGCTTTTCCAGAAAAACGACACGTTGTGACCACACGGGTAGAACATCCGGCTGTGAAGAATCTGTGCGAAAACCTCGATACGCTTACCGGTCATAAGCATCGGATAACAAAACTCAAAGTTGCCTCTGATGGTACGCTCGACCTGGCTGAATATGAAAAAGCGCTCACAGAAGATACTGCAATAGTTTCGGTGATGTGGGCTAATAACGAAACAGGGGTGATCTTTCCCATTGCAGAGATGGCAAGGATGGCCAAAGAGAGAAACATCCTCTTTCATACCGATGCTGTCCAAGCAGTAGGCAAGATACCTATCAATATAAAAGAACTTGGAATCGATTTTCTTTCAATGTCCGGGCACAAACTGCATGCCCCAAAAGGAATCGGAGTTCTTTATGTGCGTCGTGGTACCCCTTTTGTTCCTTTTCTGGCTGGTGGCCATCAGGAGAATGGCCGACGAGGCGGTACCGAGAATGTGGCCTCCATCGTCGGACTTGGACGCGCCTGTGAGCTTGCCGCAGACACAATAGAAGTTGAGAACACTAGAGTAAGAAAGCTTCGTGATAAACTTGAAGAAGGTCTGTTGAGCTCAATTCCCAAATCAATGCTCAATGGTCATGAAACTGAACGGTTGCCGAATACCACAAATATCAGTTTCGAATATGTCGAAGGCGAAGCCATTTTACTGCATATGAACGAGCATAATATTTGTGCCTCTTCAGGTTCGGCCTGTACTTCAGGATCACTTGAACCGTCCCATGTGCTGCGGGCGATGGGAGTACCATTTACAGCGGCCCATGGTTCCATCCGCTTTTCACTGAGTATGTACAATACTGAAGAAGAGATCGATTTTATCCTTGAAAAAATGCCTGGTATAATTGCTCTTCTCCGTAAACTCTCTCCATTCTGGAAACAAGAGTAATCCTTGAACCTCCATCTCTCATAGACCTGAAAGCGGGTAAGTCTCCTGTATCTGAAGAACAACTTAAACAGGAAAACTTACCCGTTTTTTTTGACAGTCGATTCCTTCCTTCCTCTGTTATGTCAAGAGATGTCCTTGGCGATCATCAATAATATTGATCAAAATAATCACTGTTATATTAATAGCTTGGGTTGGCAGTTGTCAGGTAATGTTTTTCTGCATTGTCACGCCGGAATCTTGACACAGATAGAAAAATCAACTATAAAAAATTACTTATTATAGTTGCGATATCTTTATCTTGATTGATGTTTTGTGGGGCAGTTTACATTACCTATTAGCAAAAAGGGAGAAGATTATGGCTTACAATGCAGTGGAAATGGCAGACTGGCAAATATCTGAAGCCGCTGAAAAAAACATGCCGACCCCGGAGGAGTGGCGGGATAAGCTTGGGCTTGAGAAGGATGAGATTTTGCCTATGGGTAGATTGGCCAAGTTGGATTTTCTAAAGATTATCAACCGGCTTAAGGATAAACCAGACGGAAAGTACATTGAGGTTACCGCAATTACACCAACACCACTTGGAGAGGGGAAGTCCACTACCGCCTGTGGTTTGATGGAAGGTATGGGCAAGAGAGGTGTGAATGTCGGTGGTGCATTGCGCCAGCCAAGCGGTGGACCGACAATGAACGTCAAAGGAACAGCGGCTGGTGGTGGAAACTCCCTGCTGATACCCATGACAGAGTTTTCTCTGGGACTGACTGGTGATATCAACGATATCATGAACGCTCATAACCTGGCCATGGTTGCAATGACCTCTCGTATGCAGCATGAGCGGAACTATAACGATGAGCAGCTGGATAGATTGACCGGCATGCGACGGCTTGATATAGATCCTACCAGAGTTGAGATGGGATGGATCATCGATTTTTGTGCCCAGGCATTAAGAAATATTGTCATCGGTCTTGGCGGCCGCTTTGACGGTTTCACCATGCAGTCAAAGTTTGGTATTGCTGTAGGCTCCGAGTTGATGGCTATTCTTTCCATTGCCACAGATCTTGCTGACCTGAAAGAGCGAATTAACAATATCACCGTTGCCTTTGACAAGAGAGGCAATGCGGTAACCTGCCGTGACCTGGAAGTTGGTAATGCCATGGCTGCTTTCATGCGTAACACAATCAACCCAACCATGATGTGTACCGCAGAATACAATCCATGTCTGGTTCATGCTGGTCCTTTTGCAAATATCGCTGTTGGTCAGTCTTCAATTATTGCTGATCGGGTTGCCTTAAAACTGTTTGATTACAACATCACAGAATCTGGCTTTGCAGCAGATATCGGTTTTGAGAAATTCTGGAATGTTAAGTGCCGCTACTCCGGTCTTACACCACATGTCTCTGTTCTCACCGCTACCATCCGCGCATTGAAGATGCATGGCGGCGGAC
>CAZLGM010000070.1:0-14762 GCA_964558875.1 uncultured Desulfocapsaceae bacterium | reverse complement strand
TCAACGGGTAAAGAGTGTACATTGTTACAAAAGATATCTCAATAAGCTTCTCTCAATGGTGATATGATGAAATCAACCCGCCACCGGTCTATAGCAACTATCAGTCTTGCTCTTCTTCTCCTCTTAGGTGGATGCAGTGCTCATATGGAGCAGGTCGGATGGATCAAACCGGCGGAAGAACCGTCTGCAAAGGACAATGAGGAGCTTGTCATGCAGGAGGTGGAATCAACAGAGAACCTTCAACAGGAGTTGGAAGCGCTGAGTCAGACCGGTGACTGGGAGCGGGGACAGGAACCGGAAAAAGATACAAAAAAACAGACCATTGAATACGATTTTCCCGTCGTTATCAACAAACAGGTTCAGATGTATCTGAATCTCTTTCAAAACAAACAAAGGAAGTATTTCAGCCGCTGGCTGGCCCGCTCCGGCAGATATCTGCCTATGATTCACAAGGAACTGGCAGAAGCCGGTCTGCCTCTTGATCTGGTCTATCTGGCTATGATAGAGTCGGGCTTCAACCAACGGGCTTACTCCAGGGCTAGAGCGGTCGGTCTCTGGCAGTTCATCAAACCTACGGCCAAGCTCTACCGGTTGAGAGTTAACTCATACGTTGATGAGCGACGTGACGCTGAAAAATCCACCCTGGCGGCTATCGCTTTTCTCTCGGATCTGTATGAACGATTCGGTGACTGGTACCTGGCTGTTGCCGCCTACAATGCGGGTCCCGGGAAGATATCATATGGCCTGAAGCGATATAAGAGCAAGGACTTCTGGCAACTGGCAAAACACCGTTATCTTAAGCTGGAAACCAAGCGCTATGTTCCCAAGCTTATTGCCGCAATTATCATTGCAAAAGATCCCAAGAAATATGGATTCGATACCGTCCAGCTTGAAAAGCCTCTTGCCTACGACACTCTTGATGTGGGTCCTGGTCTGAACTTAAGGGCCGTGGCCTTGATCAGTGATGGAGACATTAAGGAAATCAGAAGACTGAACCGGGAACTGCGCAAGGGAACGACACCGGCAAACCGGGCAAGATATCAGGTGAAAATTCCAGTAGGTTCAAAAGAACTTGCCGCTAAGAATCTCAGTCGTCTCCACAGTATCGTTTCAACCGGATACAAGACCCATATCGTCAGAAAAGGCGAGACCTTACGACGCATCTGCCGACGATACTCCATTAATAAGACCACACTGCTGAAAGTAAACAACATCCGCCAGAATCAGATGCGTGTCGGTAAACGGTTGCGTATACCGTACTCGACAATCCGTTACACACTCCTGCCCACGGACGGCAGCGGTTCGGCAATTGCTTTGAAGGACAGCCTTATTCTGCACCGAATCCTTCCCGGTGAAACAATCTCCAAAATTGCCAATAGGTATCGGGTACCGGCGGAGATGATCGTAGCCTGGAACGGTTTGACCTCCATCCACAAAATCCGCGCTGGCAGGCAACTCTCTCTGTATATCGATCGGCAGCCGTTCAAATCCATAGCTCCTGGCAAGAAAAGCACCAAGGCTTCAAAGGTTGATCAACCGCATAGCGACAATACCATTATTCTTGCGGGCACTAAGAAACGGGCTGCAACTGATGACAGCTCTTCTGGAAAACCTTACTGGTACACGGTAAAAAGCGGAGACTCAATCTGGACCATCGCCAGGAAATTCAAGGTTTCCACCTCCAGGATCAAGAAGCTGAACAACCTCAAGTCCAACCTTATACGACCAGGCAACCGACTCAAGATCGATAATGTGTAATTCTTCAGCGCTAGTGTCATGTCAACAAGGAACTGTTGCATACTACTTGTCCTTTTCCTCACCAGTGAATTGTTGACATGGCACTAAAGACTCGCACTCAAAAGTGCCAATCGATTGCCGCACTCAGTATCTGTCATTTCAATCCAGTAAAGAGCACTTGCATGGCGGCTCTGTTCTGTATCTGGCTGCTGCTTGTAACACCAGCCCAGATCAGTTACGCCCAAGAGACCTTTACGCTGAGAACCCCACAGACAACAGTCAGCCTGACCGGCTTTACCCGGCCGAAAGTTGAGATCACTGTTGGCAGCGAAGTCGCTGGACGCTGCTTAAGAGTATCAGGCGAGGTCGGTGATGTTATCAAAGAATCTGAGCCCCTTATCCTGATAGACCCCGCATTCATACGTCTTGACCTGGCCACCAACGGATTGGCACAGGAAAAATTAAAAAAAACAATATCCTTTAATAAGCAGGAGTTAAAACGGTATAAAAAACTGCTGGCCAATAAGTCTGTCTCACAAACCAGATTGGACCAGGCCCAGCTACAATACGACCTCTCGGTCATAGAGCTTGAAAATCTGGTCACCAACCAGCAACGTCTACAGGAGAGACTGACTCGTCATACCATTCAACCGGTTTCAGGTTTTCAGATCATGGAGCGCTACATTGATCCGGGGGAGATGATCAGCACCGGACAGCCTCTTGCAAAAATCGGCAATTTTCAGGAACTCATTGTCCCCTTCACTCTTGCTTTCAACGAGTATCAACAACTGAAAACCGGTTCCCCGCCCCGGCTCTTTTTGCCGGAAGTCAATCTGACTCTGAACGCAGAAATCTTCCGAACCACACCAGGATTTGATGATAAAAGCAGAAAGATCAAAGCCGATCTGCTCATTGCCGCCGACCAGGTGAACAAACTGACTTCTCCCCGTGGTGGTTTACGGGCTGTTTTACAGCTTGTTCTCCCTGACCGTAGAGGCGGTTATATCGTTCCGGCAACCGCTGTTCAGGAGCGGCACAATTTTTTCTGGCTGACCAGGGATGACGGTGTAAAACAAAAAGTTGTTCTACTTGGAAAAGCCACGCTTGATGACCATGTTCTGGTCAGTGGTGAGAAGCTGAAAGTGGGAGAAGAATACCTCAGTCAGCCGACTCATTGAAAAACAAGGTGGAAACCTGTCCCCTAATTGCTTTGAGATGAACTCCTTTATTCGCTTTTCTCTCAGTCAGAAGGTCCTCTTCAACCTGCTCTTTGTCGTTCTGATTATCATCGGCGCCTTTGTTCTGCTGATCATGCCGGTAGAACGATACCCTAATATCCATTTCGGTAAAGTGTTCGTCATTACCTATTTTCCGGGTGCATCCCCCAGTGATGTGGAGTCACTGGTCACCAAGAAAATCGAAGACGCCCTGGAAGACCTGGAAGATGTCGAATACATACAGTCCAATTCCTATCGTGAACGATCTTCAGTACTGGTAAAATTTGAAGACGATTCCGACTACCTCTCGCTGTATGATGATCTCCGGATGAAGGTTTTGGGAATAGTCGGTGACCTTCCGGAAGAGGCTGATGAACCGCAGTTCAATTACCTCGATGTCAACGACTGGTTCCCTACCATCGGAGTCAATATTTTTGGAAACCAGCCCAATAGTACATTGACGGCTATCGGTGATGAACTCAAAATTCCTCTTTCCCAGATCGAGGGAGTCAAGGAGGTCAAACTCTGGGGCGAATATGTCCGGGAGTTTCACATCAGTCTGGACAAAGACAAACTGCACCGTCTGGGCATCACTTTCAGCCAGGTGGCCCTGGCACTGAACCAGACCAACATCTCTATTCCCGCCGGCGACCATACGACTAAAAGCGGCGAATTCATTATCAAGGTGGATGAGCGGTTTAAAGAGATCAACCAGGTGCTTGATTCCATTGTCCGTGTCGACGGCGACGGCAGTTTCGTTCGTATTCGAGACATCGCTAAGAGCGCCCGTCACAGCTATCGCGACCCGTTTATCATTGCCTCGGTGAATGGCCAGGATTGCGTCACTTTAAATATCCTGAAAAAAGAGTCCGGCAACGCCCTGTTTATTGCCCGGGATGTGAAGAAGATCATAAACGAACTGGCGCCTCACTATCAGAAGGAAGATGTCAACCTGATCATCACCCAGGACTCCACTGTAAAAATCAAAGATTCGGTCCGGGTCCTGGGTGTAAATCTGCTCATCGGTATCGTCCTGGTCTGCTTTATTATCTGGCGATTCATGGGTGTACGCAATGCCGCCATTACAACTATCGGCATCCCGTTCGCCTTTCTGGTGACCATGGTTTTCATGTATTTCACCGGCAATTCGGTCAATGAGGTGTCGCTTTTCGCTTTCATTCTGGTGTCCGGTATCATTGTCGATGATGCCATAGTGGTGGTTGAAAATATCTACCGCCATCTCCAGGCGGGAAAGCCTCTTAAACCATCGATCGTTGACGGTACGGCGGAAGTATTCCTGCCGGTTGTTTCAGCCACCCTGACAACCATTGCCGCCTTTCTTCCCATGTTGATCATGACCGGATCGATCGGCGACTTCTTTGCTCTTATTCCCAAGACCGTCACCTTTGCCCTCTGTGCCTCGCTTCTGGAATGTCTGCTCATCCTGCCTTGCCACTATCTCGATTTCGGGCCAAAAGAAGCTGCGGTAACTGTCTCTGATGACAGGGATTCAAGCTCAATTGACCATCTCTGTCCATGGGAACTGGAAGAAGGCAGGCTCATGAGCACTGTTCGATCGGGATTCAACAGGTTGCTGCTGCTTGCGCTCAAATTTCGGTTCAGTTCGCTGTTTCTACTGCTCATCGGTTTTGTTATTGCTCTTTTCATTTTTGCCAGCTCCCACCTGGGGAAAACAAACCTGATCCGAATCAAGTTCTTTCCGGATGACTATTCAAGATATTATGTGGAGCTGACCGGTCCCACAGGGACATCTTTGTCAACCACCAATACGCTTATCAAGAAAGTCTCTGCTGCCATTATGGTCGAAGGCAAAAAACAGGCGGAATCGGCCAACGGTTTCGGCGGGATGATGATCGATGAGGATTACATCCCCTATTACGGCAACCATCTCGGCCATGTGGTTGTCAATCTGCCTGCCGGCAACGTAAGAGAGTTTGACGATTATCCTGAAAACGATGTTGAGGTACATCTGGACCGCATGCGGGAAAAACTGGCACCGCTGGTGCCTGCCGACTTTTCCTTGCGGATCAGGCCGGAAAAAGACGGTCCGCCTGCCGGTAAGGACATCAACATTCGCATCCTGGGAATTAATGAAACAAATGTGGCTAAACTCGCCAAACGGATTGAACATTTCCTGCAAACCAGTGAGGAGATTCACCCCTATATCAGCAACCTGCAGGATGATCAGGGCAAAGCGGGACGGGTTTTTAGAATTCGCGTCGATAAAGAACGGGTAGCAGAATACGGCCTGACTGTTTCCCACGTGGCCGGCCTTGCCGCCACCGTAATCAACGGTCAACCGGTAGGTAAATATGTCCTGAATAATGAAGAGATCGATATTAAACTCAAAGTCGCCTTTAACAAAGACCAGCTTCACCAGGCACTGGATGTACCCGTTATCGACCATCCCGATGGCGCTATCCGGTTGAGCGATCTCTGCTCCATCGAATACGACCTGGAGCCGGGTTTTCTCAATCACTTTCGAGGCCGACGGGCAATCACGCTGACCGCCGACCTGAATGCGGGCTCGCCAATATCAGGCCAGGCCATCGTTGAGAAGACAAAGAAGTTTTATAGTTCCATAATGGACAGCTATCCGGGAGCGGGACTGAATTTTGCCGGAGAGCACGAATCGACCCAGAAATCGTATCGTTCATTGACCTACGCGTTTTCCATCTCCCTGCTGATCATCTATGTCATTCTTGCTGCTCAGTTTCAATCATATACTCAGCCTCTGATCATTCTTTCTGCTGTTGTTTTCGGGATCACCGGCGTAGTCTATGGAACATTTATTTCGCGCACCCTCTTTACAATCAATAGTTTCGTTGCCATTGTAGGGGTGACCGGTGTGGTGGTCAACGATTCCCTTGTCCTGGTCCAGTTTATCAACTCCTGCTACCGCAAAGGATTGAGCCGACGGGATGCCTTGCTCAGGGGGACAAATATAAGATTGCGGCCAATACTGCTGACCACACTGACGACTACTTTGGGGCTGCTGCCCATGGCTCTAGGGATCCCTGAGTACTCAATCACCTGGGGGACCATGGCCATGACCTTTGTCACCGGTTTATGCAGTGCCACGTTTTTAACCATAATTATCGTCCCTGTTGAGTGGGATATACTGACAAAACGACGACGAAAGAAAGACCTGTAATACCGAATTACTCATACTGTTTATGACATCGAAACCCCGCTCATCCGACACCGAATACCCTGAGGATGTTCATATTATACGCCAGGGTAACCGGACCTTTATCCTGATCGGAACAGCCCATATTTCCCAGGAATCGATCGATCTGGTTCAATCCGTCATCGAGAAGGAACGGCCGGATCGGGTCTGTGTCGAACTTGATGACAAACGCTACTCATCGCTGTCGCAAAAGAAAAAGTGGCAATCAAAGGACTTAAAAGAGATCATCCGCAACAAACAGCTGTCAACACTGATGGTCAACCTGATCATGAGTTCATTTCAGCGTAAACTGGGAGACCAGCTTGGCGTTAAACCCGGCATGGAACTGCTCTCGGCCTGCCAGACCGCGGACAAACTGGGCATCCCCATATCGCTTTGCGATCGTGATGTGAGAATCACACTTCGGCGGGCCTGGAAATCGACATCCTGGTACAAGAAGGGACTGCTGGTTGCTACTCTTATGGGATCTCTTTTCGATAAGACTGAAATCAGCGAAGAAAAGCTGACCGAACTCAAACAGAAGGACATGCTCTCCGAGTTGATGAACGAAATGGGTGAGAGTCTGCCGGAAGTAAAAACCGTACTGATCGATGAACGGGACATCTACATGTCTGAGAAGATCAAGGCGGCTTCAGGTGAACGAATTGTTGCTGTGGTCGGTGCTGCCCATGTCCCTGGAATGATAAAATCCTTTGACCGGGATCATTCAAACAGGCTGGAGGAGATAACTGCCATTCCTCCTGTCTCCAAGGGATGGAAGATTTTCGGCTGGTCACTTCCAATCCTCATTCTGGGCTCGATTCTCACCATCGGTATTCAGAAGGGACTCTCAGACGCCGGCGCCAATCTCTTGTTCTGGATAATCGCCAACGGCATTCCAACGTCCATCGGCGCCATGCTCGCCCTGGCCCATCCGCTGACCACCATCGGCGCTTTTGCCGCCGCACCTGTAACAAGCCTGACCCCGGTGATCGGTGCCGGTTACGTCACCGCTTTCATCCAGGTGATGACCCGACCGCCGGTTGTGAAGGAATTTGAAACCGTTGGCGATGATATCGCTTCTGTTACCGGTTGGTGGAAAAACAAGCTGCTCAGGGTCTTCCTGGTCTTTTTCTTCACAGGACTCGGATCATCTATCGGCACCTGGGTCGGCGGTTATGAAATTTTTAAAAACCTTTTCAGCTAATTGAATCAATGTCAAAAGATACAGATAAACAGAAACAACTCACACCCAAGCAGGTCAGATATCTGAAATCTCTGGCTCATCACCTCAAGCCTGTTGTCCAGATCGGTAAAGAGGACATCAGCGACTCCGTTATCTCAGCAACCGAACGGGAGTTGCAGAACCATGAGCTGATAAAAGTGAAGATCGGCCAGAACAGCGGGGTGGGTAAAAAAGAAGCAGCCGCAGAAATCTCTGAGAAGACGGGAAGCGGTCTTGTGCAGTTGATCGGCAAAACAATTATTTTATATAAGAAGAGCAAAAAACTAAAAAAAGACAAACGCATCAGGTTGCCTGGATAATACCAAGAGGATCAACCCATGACTACGCTGCTGAGTTTACTTGAATCAATTATGAGCCGCAGTCAGCGGTTGATCGAGACACTCACCTCAGAGGACAACGGCAAATCTCTTTCTGAACTTTGCCAGACTCTGGTTTCAACAAGGGGTGAAGTTTCCGAAGTTGTACTGGCAAATCGAATATTATCCAGGTATCGCAAGCTGGACCAGAATGAACAGCGGGCTTTTTTTCATAAACTGGCCGACAGATTTGATGTTGACCCTAAGCAAATACGGTCGGCAACCGATCACTTCATCAAGAACAACTCTCCCGATGCTCTGGCGCAACTTATGAGCGCAGTCGAGCCCCCGCGTCAGGAATTATTCAGGCGGCTGAATCTTGCCCCTAGGGGAACAGCAGCGCTTGTTTCTCTTCGAAAAAACCTGCTTGATGCCATACCTAAATCACCCACGCTCAAACGTATCGACCTCGATCTCGTTCACCTGTTTGACTCCTGGTTCAATCGTGGTTTTCTTATCCTCCGGCCGATTGACTGGTCAACGTCAGCTGATCTTCTTGAAAAAATTATACAATATGAGGCGGTGCATGAGATCGGCACCTGGGAAGAACTGCGACGAAGACTGAAACCGGCGGACCGGAGGTGTTTCGCCTTCTTCCACCCTTCGATGCCCGATGAACCGTTGATCTTTGTTGAAGTTGCCCTGACGAAGGGGATTCCTTTGTCTATTTCATCTGTGCTGGCGGAAGATCGTGAAGAGCTTGGGTTTTCGGACATAACAACGGCTGTTTTTTACTCTATCTCCAACTGCCAGCAAGGATTGCGTGGCATTTCCTTTGGCAGTTTTCTCATCAAGCAGGTTGTACAGGAACTGATTAACGAGCTGCCTCATCTGCGTACATTTGTAACCCTGTCACCGGTTCCAGGATTTATGAAATGGTTGTATCGTCAATCAAAAAGAGAAGACAGCAAAGAGATTGCTGAAATGTATGCAATCGTTAAACTAGGCGACTGGACAAATGACTCTGATATCGTTCTTCGATTATCTGAGTTCCTGCCTCAAGTTGCGGCTGACTATCTGATCAATGCCAAACATCCCGACGGCTGGCCACTTGATCCGGTTGCCAGATTTCATCTTGGGAATGGCGCCATTCTTGACCGCGTTAACTGGTTGGCTGATACATCACCACGGGGATTAAAAACAGCAGCAGGCATCATGGTTAATTATCGCTATGATTTATCGAAAGTCGAAGATAACCATGAAGCTTATGCTAAACGAAAGGAAGTTAAGGCTTCACGTAAGGTACTGGATTACCTGACCTGATAACTGAAGATATCAGTTTTATAAATAGAGTGTGTTAGTCTTCCGGTAATGCTTCAAATTCTTGTCTCTTTTTTTCAAACCATTCTTTCATTGCATCAGGGTCCTGCATAAGCTCCTGCATTTTATTCATTGCTCTCAGGTGCGCCTCATCCTTTTTCTGGAACATTTCCATACCATGCTGTTTGCTTAATTCCGCAATCTCGTCAAACGAGTCGGCATGAAATTCCTGGTCACACGCCCCACCAAGCTGCCTGCATGTCAATGTTTTCATGTTTTGCTCCATTCTTGCGATAATAACGGTTGCTGTCACGGATTTAGGTTATAAGAAAACACCTGCCCTTGCTGAGATGATATTAGTGCCTCTTGGTACAGCTTTGCTATTTCATTAGCCGGAACACCACCTTGTCCCCAGCCCAGTTTCTCGGCAGTTTCTTTCGCCATTGGCGGGCTGACTGCGTGCAACTTTTGTTTTTTTGGCATATCAAGAGATGCGGCTTCAATAAATCCTTCCAATCCTCGGTTAATCATTGTCAACATAGATGAATGCGGGTTTGGATTCTGAGCCAAAATACCTGTTGTTAATACAACAATTCCATTTTCTTTCATGGAGTTTCGTGCAATTCTGACAAGATTGACCTGACCCATCAGCTTGTTATCAATTCCAAATTTTATCTCATCATCAGTTAGGTTGTCGAGTTGACCAAACACTGCCTCTCCAGCTACACATAAAATCGCATCAACATCCGGATGCTGCTTGAATATATTTTCAATTGTTTCAGGTTGTTGTAGATCAACGAATAGCTCACTTGAACGAGATGCACCAATTACCTGGTGAGCTTCAGACAGCAGATTACATACCGCACTGCCAATTGTACCTGTTGCTCCAATAACTATTACTTTCATTTTTTCTGTCTCCTGCTTTTTATAAAAAAGCCATCAGGTTCTGTAGTTTTGTGCAAGCATGATTTATCGCTACAGTTGACCCTATATGAAAAATCATGATTGTGTAAAAATGCAGTGCCTATAGACCGAAATATGTAATCAGCACAACTTAATATTGTTGCAGACTCTCTCATATCACCAAAAAAAAGCCCTTAAGCACTGCAGTTTTGTGCAAGCATCGTTTGTCGCTATTTGGTGGCTATGCGGCAAACGATGATCGTGCAAAAATGCAGTGCTTAAGGGCTTTTTTTCACTTATGCGGCTATGGACCAGTCTAACGGCGGCCCATCAATCCGCTCGCACAACCACTCTTTTAACCTCGGACTGGGTGGATGAACGGTGCCACCAGGGCGCTTGCCATCAAGCTCCCAGGATTCGTGGAAAAGCTCTTCCGGGATATTGATTTTCGCCAGCTCTTCCATACCTTCGACATCCCTCTTTATAAGGGTTGCCAGGGTCGGTTTGTCCTCCCAATCAAAAATAACAAAGTAAATCGACTCATCATCGGCACTGGAAACAAAATCGTTGCCCCGGCTCCATCCTGTTCCCCACTCCAGGTACATCTCCACAGCTTGCTCTGGAGTCATATCCCAGTTAATACTGTTAACCAACTCTCTTTTATCTCGTAACTGTTGTAGTGTCATCATAGTCGACCTCCTTTTTGAGGATTGTTATCATATAGGAATGATTTTTATCCATATTAGCACCACAATGTGGTATGTCAATAGAAAAGAAATCTTGACTGGACAGGATAGAAAGGAAGATTCTTTGTTTTCATATTTTCCATCTAGGGTAAATCGGTACTCTTCAGTTACTGAAAGACTTGATATCTACAGGAATATATAAGAAAAAGATGACACTCCAGTGAATGGTTTTGTTTACTTTGATCCATGAGTTTGATCCACCCCTTTACAACCAAATTCAAATTGGTTAGATGAAGTCTATGAAATCGACAAGTATCCCCCCCGAAGACAGTTTTCAGATCAGGTGTCCAAAACTTGGACAGCTCATTTCTTTCTCATATTGCAGACAGGAAAATCTTGGTGTCCCCTGCTTTAAAGCACTGGACTGCTGGTTCGATTATTTCCCTGTTCGAGCCTACTTTCAAAAGGAACTCAGTGGTGAAGAGTTCAGGAAATGTTTTGAAACTCCACCCAAGCCCAAACTGCTGTCAATTTTGGAGATTATTGAGCAATTCGAAGATAAAAAAAAGTAAACGTGTGACCTGCTATCTGGGTATGAAACGGTTAACCACATCTATGATACGCTATTGGACGTTCACGGACTCAGGCTTGAACTTATTGCAAGGCTTTCAACAAAAGAAGAGACTGGATTCAAACCCAATATCGATCAACTCATCTGGGCAAAGGGAAATCAACAGGTGAAACAATAACTTGTGGAATCAGACATTCAGTGCGGACGGTAATGCTATCAATAGGTTTGAATGAAACAGCGTTGAAATGCACGAAAGCAGAAAGTGGTAATGACAAATGCTTTTCCTGCATTCTGCATAGATTTTCTTAGAAAGTACATAATCTATTAATCATGTTAACTTAGGAGTGGGTAATGGGAAAAAGAGTACTCGTCCCCTTAGCGGAAGGTTTTGAGATGGTAGAAGCATTAGGTGTGGTGGATGTCCTGCGGCGTGGTAATATTGAGGTGGATACTGCAGCCTTGGGCAATAACCTGCAGGTGACCTCTTCCCATAATGTTACCGTTTTTGCCGATAAACTACTGAGTAATTGTCTGTCCCAGGAATATGACCTCATCGTTCTTCCCGGAGGTATTCCAGGTGCTGAAAACCTTAAGAATTCTAAAGAACTTGCCGAGCTGTTGAAAAAACAACGCAAGGAAGAACGGTTATATGGTGCAATATGTGCTTCCCCCGCACTTGTTTTTGAACATCATGGCTTATTGGACGGTAAAAAGGCCACCTGCCATCCAGGCTTTGTATCCCATCTGTCTTCTCAGGAGCACACTGGAGAAAAGGTAGTGGTTGACGGAAACTGTATCACTTCCAGGGGAGCCGGAACCGCTATTGACTTTGGCCTTGAGCTGCTTGCTCTTCTAGATGGTGAAGAGGCAAGGCAAACTGTCAAACAAGGTCTTGCCCTTATCGATTGAAATTGGGTACAGGAAAAGAGAGCTTGCTTGATCTGGAATCCATAGTTTATCAAGATTGCTGGATTCCGGCTTTCGCCGCAATGATAAAAAAGAGGCATGTGAACGGTCATGGAATATAATCGAATTTCTTTTTTGACCTGATCTCCTGACCGTACATCCTGATCCAGTCGAGCTCCTCGCTGCTCAAGGGACCCTGACGAAGGGCTTCCAGATTTGACTTGAGCTGGTCTCTATTTTTCGGCCCGGTCAATACCAGATGCACATTGGGATTGGACAACACAAACCTGTAGCAGAGATTTGGAGTCAACGGTGGAACCTGTTGCCGACCTTTCCCCGGCCAGGATTCCATTTCTATACCTGATACCCGTTTTATCAACTGTCCCCAGGCCAGCGCCGTATAACTGACAAGTGCAGGGTTGCGTTTGTTCAGGTGAGGAAAGATATCATCCTCAGCTCCGGGATGTTTGGCATTGTATCGAATCATAAACAGATCAAAATCAGAATCCCCGGCAAGCTGCCCCGCCCGTTTGCGGTCATGGATACTGGTGCCAATGGCTCTGATCTTGCCTTCTTCTTTCAACTTCAGCATCACATCCATAACCCCCCGACTGTCGAAAGAGGCCCTGCCCAGCCAACTGAGTTTGTAAACATCCAGGTAATCTGTATTGAGCTCGCGCAGAGTTCTTTCGACATTTCTTCGGACCTGGGAACCAAGGAATCCCCAACCTAGATAGGCCACAACATGCTTATCCCTGTCCTTGCTGATGACCCGCTTTATTCCTGCAGTCACTTTTCTATAGCTTCTACCACAGAGCCAGTAACTGGCTCCCTGCTCCGCTGCCCACTCAACATCGGATGAGACCAGGCCGTAGTTGCCGGCAATTCCCATCCTCAACACCTGTTTATTTATCACAGGGAGAGTCGCATAAGTAAAGTCGTTACAGTCGATTATTATCTCAGAATGCATGGCTGTCTCTTTTAGGAAGCTCCAATTCAAGGTATTTATCTTTGATGGGTTGGTAAAAAGTCAAGGAAAGTGCGATTTTGTTATTGCCAGGAATGGAACACCATGGAAATCTTAATTAAAATTGATGCATTAGAGGACTCCATGCTTCGCTCGCAATGATATGTAGTGACTTTTTATAAATCCATTATCTTTCATCAGGGTGAAATATCAATTTCAAGCTTGAGTGTTGACAATGAGAGATTGACATCGATCAAAAAAAAGACCAGACCAATAATCAGGGTTGCCATACAGAATGTGAAGAGAACTATAATCAGAATGGCAGCCTCGAGTTTTAAAAGAGCTGTAAGAAAAAGAGTAATAATCAGGATAGCAGCAGCAAACAAGCTTATTGAAGTGAACAAAATTGCCCGACTGGTTAGTCGAGCCCGCCGGGCAAGCACACGGAGCTGGGCCTGATGTTGACCTGCCTGCTGATCACCAGGTTCAGCGTGTGTGTCTGTTAGATGCCTGGCTCGATCAACTATGCGGCCAAGCCGATTGGTCATAAATAACAGAACCAGGCCTATACCTGATATCAGAATGACAGGTCCTGTCGATAGTTGCAGAACCGGAACAATTTGATCCAAAGACATCTCTTCCTCTTCTCCCAGTTAATGATGGCTGTATATCAAGATACTCTGCCTTCAGCAAATGCTTGACCGCTGAATATCTCCTCTTCTTTTAACCGGTTTTTCAGGAATTCACAGCTAAATCATATTGCACTAACTCGTCAGCATAGATCAATAATAAGGAAGCGGATCTGTCTAGATCCGTCAACTTTCACTATTTCTACGCAAATACGAATAGTTCAAAACATGTTCTCAATTAACGATACCTTCGGCCAGACACTTATGGAAGCCCAGGCATGCGGGTTGCCGGTCGTAGTAACCAATAGAGGAGGGCTGGAAGACAACGTTCACGACGGTGAAACTGGAATTGTGGTCGAAGGGAAAAGCAGCGAGGCTCTTGCCAAGGGAATTGAAAGTATTCTAAATAGGGCTCTGTTACAATCGATGGGCAAAAAAGCAAGCAGCCATGTGCGATGTTGCAGCTTTAAGAAGTGCTTTGAAGAATTATGCAGCCATTATACGCTCGATCAATAGGCCTGCTTGCATATAACATTAAGCCTATCCCGCACAAGAACTATTGAGCAAACCGACCGAATTCATTTCCGACTTCTGTTTCTGCCTTTCACAACGAATATAGGCCGGACAATCTAAGTGACTCGAGTTCCTGCAACATTCTTCCTGAGTGAGTAATGCGGGATTGTACATTCCTTTTTCAGCCTTGCAGCTGTATACCGACCAGTTGCCGCACTCCGATCTGAATCGTGACAGGTATTTACACTTCATTGTCACTCTCCTGTATCTGAATAGATTAGAAACGTTTACCTCATTACTTATAAAAAGGATAACAACTCTATATTAGTGATAAATTAGGGGAGAATTAAATGCAAGGCAGTATCCGGTAAAGTTATTGTTTTGTTAACTACCGGCTGTATTCACCTATCTTTTGGATTCTGATTGCTCAACCAGTATCAACTGAAAACATGAGTGGAAGGAACAAAACAGAAGAGAATACCATTGTTCCTCCTGAGAATCTGGAAAACAGACAGATGTTTATCTGCTAACCGAAACGGCCGGTAATATAATCCTCTGTCAATTGGTGGGAGGGTGTGGTG
>CAZLGM010000069.1:0-15506 GCA_964558875.1 uncultured Desulfocapsaceae bacterium | reverse complement strand
CGACCCCTCCATTCGTGAAGAGATAACAAACAACCAGCTTTTTTGCAGATAGTCTAGAATATCCTCGGTGCCAGGTTGTACCGTCACAGCCCCTTCCAACCCCTGATCTGAAATGAATTGTTTAAGTTGGGACTCAAGGTGTCCGTTGCCGATTATGATCAACCTCGCTGTTTGAACCTGCTCACGCACAACCTGAAAAGCCTTGAGTGTTGTCAGAGGATCTTTCACATCCACCAGCCTGCCGGAAAAAAGTAACGTGGGATGAGGATCACGTTTTTCAGGAGAAGGTCGAAAAAAAATCGTATCTACACCATTATTAATGGCTGATATCCGATTGGAGTCAACACCGTAGGATTGTAACAACTTTTGCCTGATTGCACGGGAATTACAGATAATGTGGGTGGTCCACGGCCAGAGCAGTTTCTCCAGCTGTTTAGGTTCCATGTTTCTGCAGCTGCAGATTCTTACCGGGATCTTAAACGTTCCACAGAATAGAGTCGACCAGATATTTGGAACGGTTGTCAGCGAATAAACGCAACATGGCCTTTTTCCGGCAAGATGCCTGGCAAAACGGTATAAAGCCAAAGGAGTGACAGACTTGCCCCTCGAAAACCAGGTTATTTTCACTCCGGTCTGCCGTGCCAGAGGAGCCATATCCATGCCTCCCCGGAGAACCCACAATTCAGGGGAAAACAATGTCCTGTCAATATGCTGTAATAAGTTAATGGCATATCGCTGTGTTCCACCGAATTCAAGGTCCTGCAGGACAAGAATAAGTGGATACGGCTTCTTTTCTGTTCTCATATGCCTGAATCAACTCTTGTGTCTGGTTTATCAGCCAGGGCCTCTTCAAACAATCTGGCCACCAATCGATGGTTTCGCCCAGGATCAAAGCGGGTGCGGATCACTTCGCGTCCATTTTCTGCCATCTGCAAGGCTTTCTCTCGGTTATTCAATAGCTTGACAATTGCTTCCGCAAGGGCAGATGGCTCAGACGGAGGTATCAGCAGGCCGGAAACCCCATCTTGAACGACCTCTCTCATTTGAGGAAGATCTGTGGTGATGACCGGTAAACGGTGCAACAGCGCTTCCATGAGTACGTTGGGTATACCATCACTTTCACCGGTTTTATGTATTTCACTTGCCATGACAAAGAGATCGGCATCCTGATACAGTTTGGAAATATGATCATGAGAGACAAAGCCAGGGAAAGAAACATATTGGGCAATTCCAAAACGATAACAGAGAAACTGAAAATAAACTCGCCGCCAGCCGCTACCACCAAGTGTCAGATGAACATCCATATCCATCTTCCGCAAGAGTGAAACTGCTCTGATAATCGTTGGGAACCCTTTAAAACGGGCAAAACGTCCCACTGCTAAAATGCGATACGGCGATACCATTTTTACAGCAGAAGCAGTAAAATCTGTAATCGGATATCCGTTATAGGTTAAGTGAATCGGTTTATCTGATAAAGGAACTTTCTTTTCTAAATACGCCAGATTTGCTTTGGTATTGACTCGAACAAACTCGCTGGCTCTGACTTTTTCTTCCAAAGCTCCATCGGGAGGGTGAATATCCACGGCGCGGCCTGTAAAGCTAAAAGGAATATTGGTCAGCCTGGATGCAACCCAGGCGGCAGTGGCAGGCCCATTGGCCCAGGGGGCATGAATATGATCTATACCTTCCCTTGCGAATTGTCTTGCCAGGGTAAAACCAGCCAGAAACGCCCAGATATTTTCTCCAGCCACTTCAAGAGATCGCCAACGTCGAAATGGTATGGTTCGAAACAGATCTC
Source organism: uncultured Desulfocapsaceae bacterium (assembly GCA_964558875.1). Classification (GTDB taxonomy): domain Bacteria; phylum Desulfobacterota; class Desulfobulbia; order Desulfobulbales; family Desulfocapsaceae; genus CAZLGM01. The sequence goes on along the minus strand of CAZLGM010000069.1, from coordinate 13,708 downwards.
TGATGATTTTCGGTTGTTTTCCGTACCAATAGGAGATGTCGACTGCTATTTTTTTGATTGCGGGGACACCTAACCGACTGATTTTTCCTGAAAAAGACAGCATTTCCACTGAAAGGTCTTTTTCTAAAGACCCATAAAGAGTATAAACTAAGATATTGAGGTCCAAATGGCGCAGATTGACAACCTCCCTAAAAATAAACGTCTCCGACGATTTGGGAAACCAAAGGAGGATGTAGGCAATCTTAGCTTTTTTCAATACTCTTCAGTTCTTTTTGGAATAAGAAATACAGGCTAACTGCCAAGGAATTCTATCATGAATGCTTTGCTTGTCTACCCCAAATTTCCACCATCTATCTGGAATCTTCAACATACTATTTCCAGCACTTCTGCTAAAGCATTGTATTACCCGTTAGGTCTACTAACTGTTGCTGCACTTCTGCCAAAAGAGTGGAGTATAAAGCTTATTGATTGCAACGTGGATGACATTTCTGAAAATGGATGGGATTGGTCAGATATTATTCTTATTTCCTGTACACTTGCTCAACGGTCAGAAGTATGGCTTCTGCTCAAGGAGGCTCAAAAACGAGGAAAGAAAACGGTAGTCGGAGGCCCGTATGCCACATTACTTCCCGAGGAACTGATTGAACATGGCTGTGATTATGTCTTTTGCGGAGAAGCCGAAAACAGTATCGATCAGTTATTTAACGTAATTGAACAGGAGTCCGATCAGCGGATTATAAAAAACACTTCCTATTCAAAAATAACAACCTCCCCCACCCCTCGTTTTGACCTGATTGATCTCGATAATTATTATAGTTCAACGATTCAGACAACCAGAGGATGCCCGTTTAAATGCGAATTTTGTGATGTTTATGCACTCACCGGCAGCACTCCCCGCTTCAAGACACCTGATCAGGTAATAGCAGAACTTGAAACACTCTTTCAACAAGGTGCGCGAGGGCTTGTGTTTTTTGCCGATGACAACTTTATCGGCGTCAGAAAAAATGCAAAAGCTATCTGTAAAAGAATCACTCAGTGGAATAGGAGCTATGGGGAGCCTTTCAACTTTGCAGCGCAGGTATCCATTAATCTCGGCCAAGATCTGGAAATGATTGATTTGATGACTGCAGCCAACTTTGGAGATGTGTTTATCGGTATTGAATCCCCCGAAGAATCTCTTTTAGCTCAAAGCCAAAAATATCAGAATGTTGCTAATCCGCTTTTGGAATCTGTTGCCAATATCAAGGAAAACGGTTTATCGGTTATCGGTAGTTTTATCATCGGATTTGATAATGAAAAAAAGGGGGCTGGTAAAAGAATTTGTGACTTCGTGGAGAAGGCTGCTATCCCGATAATCATGCCCAATATGCTCGGTGCTATTCCAAAAACAAAACTCTGGTATCGTTTAGCTCAGGAAAAGCGACTGCTAACCGATGGTGCTGACACCAGCAAAGATTTGACCTTACTTTTAATTCCCAATTTCATACCAACTCGCCCGATCATGGAGATACTTGATGAGTTTATAGGAATGTGGGAATATCTCTATCATCCACCACGATATCTTGGAAGGGCTTATCGTTATTACCTTGGAGTTCGGCCAACCCGTAAAGCCATGGCCTTCAGCACAGGAGAAACCGCACAGGAACACCGGGTAAAACCGGCAAAAATTCCAATCAAAAAGAAATTTGGTGAAATCAAAGTTTTTCTCCGGTATCTCATAGTTTCCGGAATCGACTCCCCTTACAGGTTGCAGTTCTGGAAACAGTTTTTTGGAGTTCTGAAGCATAATCCCAGCAGATTTACCCAATATATTATTAGCTGTATTTTAGGTCAGGAGTTGCACCTGGTAAGTAAAAGCATCAAGAAGTTATACGAACAAGATCGAAATAAAATCGCCCTTCAAAAGCATAAACCGTAATTTATAGATACCACATCATGAAAGGAGAACTCTTGTGATGGCCAGCTGGTTTCTTCATCATGAGAATTCTTTACAATACACTTACACCATTTGAATTAAGCCCAGCTCTATAACGAATCCACAATAGTAGACTCCAACTCATGAACGCCTTATTGCTGTACCCTAAATTCCCTCAAACTTTCTGGAGTTTAACAGAAGTATTGAAAATGGTTCCAGCCAATGCAACCTACTATCCTCTTGGTTTGATGACTGTGGCTGCGCTTCTCCCCAAAAGCTGGCAGGTAAAATTAATCGACCTCAATGTGGAAGATGTGAGAGAAGATGACTGGAATTGGGCCGATATTGTCATGTTCTCCGGCATGACAGCCCAGAAACATAATATGTTCCATCTTATCAGTGAGGCCAGGAAACGGAAGAAGCTTACCGTTGCCGGAGGGGCACATGCCATGTTGTTGCCTCAGCAATTGATTGAAGCAGGTTGTGATTTTGTTGTCTGCGGCGAAGCGGAAACAACCATAAACATATTGCTCGATGCGCTTTCAGGTGAGAAGCGAGGACAAATCATTACATGCAAAGACAGGCCCGACATATCCACATCCCCTGTACCACGTTTTGACCTTGTAAACCTTGATAATTATCTTGACTATCTCGTGCAGACCACACGCGGCTGCCCTTTTGACTGTGAATTTTGCGATATTTCGAACCTGTATGGAAATATGGTTCGCAATAAAACACCAGCACAGGTGGTGGAAGAACTTGAACAACTCTATCAGGCTGGTGCCCGGGGCGCTGTTATGATCGCCGATGACAACTTCATCGGTAACAAAACCAAAGCCAAAGAAATTTGCCGGGCAATCATTGAATGGAACAGGGTCCGTTCGGAACCTTTTGGCTTTAATACCCAGGTCTCCATCAACCTGGGCCGTGATCTGGAGATGATCGACCTGATGACGGCAGCGAATTTCGGTGAAATCTTTATCGGTATTGAAACACCGAACCCCGACATCCTCAAGGCTCATCAAAAGTATCAGAATGCCACCCATTCTCTGTTCAAGTCGATTGAGACAATCAAAAAAAACGGGTTATCGGCAGTGTGAAGTATTATTATCGGATTTGACAATGAAGAAAACGGGGCCGGTAAACGAATATGCGAATTTGTCGAACAGGCAGACATCCCCGTTGCCATGCTGAACCTGCTCACTGCCATACCGGGGACAAAACTGTATAAACGTCTTGAAAGAGAGGGGAGATTACTCGAAAATCAGAACAATATTCACTCTGAAGATGAGATACCCAACTTTATCCCCACCCGCCCGCTGGAGGAAATCGTTGAGGAGTATATAGAGATGTGGGAATATCTCTACTCCACTCCACGTTTTCTGCAGAGAACGTACAGGTTTTGCCTTGGTGTGCGCCCCACCAGGAAAGCTATGGCCACCCAAGATGGCAAGAAAATTCCTGAAAGTCAACCAAAGAGCAGCCCAACACCCATCAGTCAGAAAATATTAACACTGAAGGTTGTAGCGCTTCACGTGTGGCGGCTGGGTATTCTTTCCCCACATAGAGTTCTTTTCTGGAAACAGTATATAGGCATGAAAAAGCGAAACCCAAGTCGTCTGATGAAGTATCTTATTCACTGCCTTCATGGAGAGAGCCTGATTGCCATACGAAAAACCATACGGAAAAAATTAGAACAGAATCTCGATGAGTCACACAGGCAAAAGCGGATAAGCTAAACCTTAATCCGTGAGTTTTCAGATTATTGACAGGATATCATCATGTATCCATCATTTTCATCAATATCCTGGAAAACTCCTCAGCAGGATCAAAAGGAACAAATCCTTTGACCCTCTCCGCGGCAAGACGTCCCATTTCCGGCCAGCGGTCTCTGTGCTGCCACGCTTTTTCCAGAGCTTCATCAAGTAAATCCGGGTGAGGTGCTCTGGCAAGAAATCCGGTCTCCCCTTCAACAACGCACTCGGGTATCCCTGCAACTCCGGTAACAATAGCCGGTCGACCGCAGGACATGGCCTCGAAAAGTGTTAGTGGCAACCCCTCCATTCTCGATCCCATGATCAGTGCGTGATTACGGGACCATATTTCTTCCAGAGTTTGCACATGTCCATGAAAATGGACCTTTTTCAGATCAAGATAGTCACAGTAGAGACCCAACGTTCGAGAGTATGCTCCTTGGCCATAGAGGTTGAGATGAATCGGTCGTTTCTTCCACTTTGGCTGGGCAAAAACGTCAAACAGCAGATCCTGCCCCTTATGGATTGGGACCAGGGCCGCAGGAATAGCCAGATGGTAGCCGTTTTCAGTTGAGGGATACTCTGGTACACTTTGGGGTCGCCGGATGGGATTTCTAACAATTCTAGAATTGGGAATATCAAATCCCAGTTGTTTACACACCATTTCTCTATTGTTGTCAGAGACAAAAAAATTGCCGCAACTGTTGGTATATCCAGAACGGTAGAGATCGACTTCATGGTCACACGGCCACTGCAGCTCGGAGGAAAGATGGACCAGATTGATATAAGCAATAGCCATGTCGGCGGCTAATCGCATCAGATTCCCGCCCTCATAGCTTTTGCCCATGGAGTGGACAATCAGGTCCGGAGAAAAGCTTTTAAGAAGTTTCTTACGTTTTCTATCGATCGAACCGTGAATCTTTATTTTCAAATATTCAAGGGGTGTGCGTGGTGGAACGGCATAATCAAACACCTGGCCGCCTGCCGTTGCTATTTCCCTGATATGCTCAGGAACGGGCAGCCATTTTTTAACACCAACCCCTACCTTCACATCCCTTTTTGAGGTGAGCAGATGAAGGGCTGTTTGCGACCAGAGCAGTTCACTTCCCCCCCAAGGGACATGACTATTTGAAGAAATAAAGAGAATTTTTTTCATATTATCGCAACATTATATAACAAACCCATATACGCATTCTTCCAGTTTTGCGACCCTAACAGGAAAGAAAAAAATAGTGTATTTTATTGGCTGTCAGAAACAACAAGTTCTATTGCCGCCATGGGAATGCCGACCAGACCGTTTACCACCGCGCTGGAATGGGATTGAAAAACAAGGGCGTCATGGAACCAATGCTGTTGACGATGGTCGTCCTGGGTTCCTTCTGCAACAGCTGTGGCGATAGAATATTGGCCCATCGGCAAAATCGGCATTTGAAAGCGGAACCGGGCTTGAAAAAATGATCCTGATCGAATAACAGGAGTATCAGTCACATAGGTCAGATAAGTATTATCACCAAACAGGTATTGACCCAACCTGTCTTTTACATAAAAGCCGACAATAGGACTGCTAAGCGTTTCATGGGCTTCACACTCAATAATCAGTACAACCCTTTCACCGCCGACGATCCAACTGCAAACACGATCATCTTCATCGGTCATACGGACATTGACAATACTGGCCTTTCTATATCCAAACGACTCGGAATCCGGCTGAAATTGAAACACTTCAAGATCATTCCTAAGATTTGTCCTGTTAATGTAATCTAAGCGCATATCCCTCATTTCCCCTGAATCTTTTGTTCCCGGCCGATGGGAATCAGAGTCATTGGATATTTCCCGGGACCGGCTGTCAGTATCAGCTCCTTGCGGAACATAGACAAGATTGCCAAGATACCGCTCAGACACAATTTTCGGTGTGCCCTGCTTCTTTATTCTGCCTTCCTCCAGCCACATGACATGTGAACAGAGATTTATGACAGCACTGATGTCATGACTGACAAAAAGGACTGTTCCCTTTTCCATAAATTTCCGCAGGAAACGCATGCACTTCTGGACAAAAAAAGCATCGCCGACGGACAGTGCCTCATCAATGACCAGGATGTCGGCATCAACATGGACAATGACCGAAAAAGCCAGCCGAATAATCATACCGCTGGAGTAAGTTTTTAACGGTTGATAAACATAGTCGCCAATATCGGCAAACTCGCAGATGTCGGTAAGCCGATTGTCCATTTCCATCTGGGTCAGTCCCAGGATCGCACCATAGAGATACACATTCTCAATACCGGTGAACTCCATATTAAATCCTGACCCCAGCTCCAGAAGGGCTGCCACCCGACCATTCACGTTGACTCTTCCGCTAGTGGGAGTCAACGTTCCGCAGATAAGTTGCAGAAGTGTTGACTTGCCTGCACCGTTTACGCCGATAATACCTGTGGTTTCACCCTTCTTTATAGAAAAGGACACATCATTCAAGGCCCAATGCTCGGTGAAATAACGCTTCGGTTTTGTTTTGGAGAGGGTTTTGCCAAGACATGAAGACACCATCTGTTTCAAGTGATCAACAGGCTTCTCGTAGATATGATAACACTTGGATAAATTGTCTACCGTAAGTGCCAACTCTTCAGACGACATCCGAGAACCCCTTTCTCATTCGTTGAAACAGCCAGAACCCGAACCAGGAAACGAAAAGGCTGACAGTACTGTAAACCAGGAGCCAAAACCAGGACGGTGACTCTCCCCAGATCAGAACAATCCGCACCTGTTCAATGATAAAGGATAAAGGATTGAGGTACACAAAGAATCGCAGTTGTTCCGGAACTGCTGTTATGGGAAAAAAGATCGGTGAGACAAAAAGCAGAATCATTGAGATGATAAAAACAGCATGGCCCAGGTCTCGGACATACGTGCCCAGGGCTGCCATTAACCAGGAGAATCCCAAAATCATCAAAACTAATGGCACAAACAGCAGGGGAAGATACAGAGCAGTGGGGTGAAAATCCATACCGGATATCATCATAGCCAAAATGAGGATCAACAAACTGGCAACACTATGAAACAGGGCGGCTCCCATCACCACAACAGGAAGAATCTCCAGGGGAAAGATCACTCTCTTTACATAATTTACATTGTTCAGGATGAGCATGGGGGCCTTGTTAATACACTCGGTAAAAAGAGTATGGATGATGAGTCCGGTAAAAAGAACAATGGCAAAGTTCACCCGGTGTTCTCCAATATCTCCTCCCCATTTTGCCTGAAAGATAATAGAGAATACAAAGGTGTAAATAACTAGCATCAACAGGGGATGAAAAACCGACCAGGCTATTCCAACAACCGATCCCCTGTAGCGACCGATAACTTCTCTCTTGGTCATCTGCAGGATGAGACTGCGATGTCGATAGACCGAGCGGTAAATATCCGTCAACGATCCGGGTGGTTTTGTATGAGGATTCATGCTGGTATTTTCAAAGTGATTATCAGGGTATTAATTGTTAAACGTCAGTTGCAATTGCAAATTCTTAATAGTTAAAAGCTACAGCTCCTTGCCTCTCCAGAATCATCATCAGTGAGCTATTAACAATTGGCAATTATTCAATTATTCGTTTCCTTTCTCATTTACCGTTACCTTATCGTCTGTTTAACGTCTCCTTTGGTTGAGTTCCAGGAGTTATAAAAAAACAGATTATATACCCAATCAACACATATCACTCTTTAAAAACTCCTCATCTATCTGGCCGCAGTAGATGCCCTTTTCCTGGCAATAACGTTTGATGGCGGGCAGATATTTATTCCCAAATTCCTGATCTTGAATAAATACGTAATCAAGATATTCGCCATTCTCTTTGATCCACTGGTGTATACGATCCTTATACTCAGGTCCCAAAAGGACTTCAACCCCTTGCTGTTGTAGAAAACGGTACGTGCCAATGTCATGTAAGCCGCCACAGGGCCAGAATTTCACATTCACATCCATCTTAAGCGCCCTCTTAATCCCAGCCAGACTGTTTAAGCTGGCAGGTTCCGTTGCTCCACCGGATTGATACCTGTCGATAAAGAGCGCTGTTTTTCGTCCCTGTGTCCGGTCCCTTGCATGAAAGACATTCACACCATTGGGGTCATGTCCGGACTCAAGCACCTTTCTCCAGTCATTAAGCAACCTTTGCTGATTAACGACCTGATATGATTTGATACCAATGTTGATATCGGTACCATGGGAGACGCCTTCATGATGTACCACAACCGATTTCGGCTGATAATAGACCTTCCTTCCTGACTGACGTACCTTAAAAGCAAAGTCAACATCTTCGTAATAAGCCGGTGAATAGTCTTCACTGAATCCTCCAAGAGAATTAAAAAGCTGTTTCTCCACCAGCAGTGAAGCACCGGAACAGTAATCAACTTCTTTGACGTAATTATATGCGGGTTTGTCCGGATTGTCCGAATGGCCATAATTCCACGCTGACGCGTCTCTCCATATGATGCCTCCCGCCTCCTGCAGTCGGTTGTCCGGATAGACAAGCTTGGAACCCACCATCCCGCAATCGGTATGGGATTTGAACAGAGCCAGCATACTGTCAAGCCATCCCTCACAAACCTCCGTGTCATTGTTGAGAAAATAGAGATAATTTCCCCGAGCGACTTTTGCTCCCTGGTTGCATGTTGTAATAAAGCCTCCATTTTGCTCCCGCAGGATCAGCCGGATAGTATCAATAGAGGCGAGGCGTCTGATCTGCAGATTACCGGAGGCATCTTCAACAATCACTATTTCTATTGGTACGTTGGGCAGATTACGTCTGATCGACTCTAGACACTTCAGGGTGAAATAGGCCTGTCCGAATGTGGGGATAATAATTGAAACAACAGGTTGTTCAACTGTTGGAAATCGAATGGTCCGGAGCAGATCATTTATCCTGTCCAGATATACCTGATCATGTTTCCAGTTTTGATAATGGCGGCTTTTTAAAAACAGTATTCCAGCAAACCGATAAAGATAATGGGTTAGTTTCTCATTCGTGTCGGAGGGTATCGACAGGATCATTTCAACTTCGGATCGCCTCCAGCAGTGCTTCTCCCACAACATCGGGAGTGTAGTAGCGTTCAATAGTTTTCCTTGCTTCGCTGGAAAGAGTGTTCCACAGCCGGGAATCGGAATAAACATTGAGAACTTCCCTGGCAAAAGATTCTTCTTTATCAACGATCAGGGCACTATGACCATTACTGAGGTGCATCCCTTCAGCCCCTATTGTAGTTGTAACAACAGGCAGACCCAAAGCCATACTCTGTCCTATTTTCCCTTTCACACCGGCTCCATATCGCAGGGGGCTGACAAACACTCTTGCTTTCTCAAAATGAGGAGCCACGTCTTCCACATATCCTGTTACTGTTATTGAGTCACAAGCCAAGGCCTGTATCTCCTCAGGAGGATAACTTCCAACAATAGTAAGGTGCATATTCGGGTGCTGTTTTGTAAGAAGTGGAAAGATGGAGTGCACAAACCATCTGATGCCATCGATATTGGGAGCGTGTTTAAAACCGCCAATAAACAATAACCCCTCTCTCTGTTCAAAGGGAGTTTTCGTCATCTCCTCTGAATGGATATTGGTCACCACCGATATTTTTTCTTTCAGTCCTTCCTTTTTTAACATTTCCTTCTCTACAGGACTGACGACGAAAACCTGATCAACGCAATGGGCATAATGAAGTTCCTGCCTTTTCATTGTGTTGTCAACCTGAGTTCCTTTCAGCTGTGCCTCTCTTTCTTCCCGTAAGAATGAAAGATCAACCGTATCTAGAATGAGTTTTGCATGCAGGAGGGCCAGGGCGTAATCAAGATACTCTTCAGCTATGGTAGAACGGTGTAGAATAACCAGATCAATAGTATATCCGCACTTGATGAGATAGTCAGCAATACCATCTTCTTTGTACGGAAGTTTGACATCCAGTGCTTCCAGGGCCTCGATGTACTGTTCATCTCCCGGTTCTACTTTAGCCCATAAGATGACATTGAAACCCGACTCCACGAGTAGTGTTATCATATTGAATAAACGTAAGGAACCGGAGTCCTTGTCAAAACGAGGCACAACAGCATCAAAAATCAAAATAGTTTTAACCGTTCTCCTGATTTCACGTTTTTTATACAGATAAAGATCCTGCTCTTGTTTAAAGCCGTATTGAAAAAAATGAACCATCGGATTTATTCCGGTATCAGTCACTCCGGGATTCTGTTTGAGATAATATGACCCATTGAATGCTGTATGAATATCTTTCTGACCATGGAGAATAAAATGGATAAGCGGATTCACCTGTAAGCTGATCGGCAGATTATGTTGATACCGATAAGCAAATGGGCTGAAGAACGGGTGAGGAGACCTGTTTTCTTTATAGCCAAAAGTCAGATAGTGAAGAAGTGGATCAAGGATTGACTGAGCCACATCCGGATTTTGCTCAAGATAGTAAGGGATATCAAAGAGAGGGTGAGGATTTCTTTGTAGCTTGCGGTCCGACTGCAGATAATGAACCAGGGGATTCTGTCCGGATGATGCAACTTCAGGATTCCGGGCCATATAGTAGGATGTGCTGAAAAGAGGATTTGGGTCGAGGCCCGAATGAAAACCTGTGAGCAGATAATGTCTGAATAGCCTTATGGACCCCCCTTTTACCCCAGGTCGCTGCTCAAGATAGAAAGATGAATCAAACAATTTGTTGCCAAGAACAAAGTTAAATATCAAACTTATTATCAGCCTGAGATTCTTAAATCGACGTAGACGTAAATAGTGTTCTCTTATTGTCATTGACACAACACTAGTCCTGGATACTGTACCGTTTTGTCTTAAAATAATAGTCAAGAGTCGAGAATATCTGTTGATTGCCGTTAAATGATCCGCCACCAATAGCTGTTTTATACGCCTCTCTGTTCCGTTCAAAAACATGAAGACGATCTACCGATGGTCGAAAGGCATCATTCAACATGCCATATCCTCTTTTTTCGATATAATATCCGTTGAGATATTGCTCAAAAGCATTTTTGATAGGAAAGACCATCACCGGCTTTCCGTAATAGAGGGACTCAGAGATGAGCGTGTGACCGGCGCTGCAAACAACATAACGACACGATGCAAGATCGTCAAGAAAGGCCTCCTGGCAGTTCTTTTTATACGTCACATTGCCGGCCCTGTCCTCGACATTTGATCCGTAACAACGCACTTTGTGCGGGATTGATCCAAGAAATGCATGAAATGCTTTTGTTGTCGAATATCCATGATAGGCCAGAACATGCTCTTGCTCGCTGGGAGTTCGATCAACTACTTCCTCCCTTAGGAGCGGTGGAAAGACTTTTACCCGGTCGGTTGATTTCATGTCCGAATCAAAAAAAGAAATCACCATGAAATCCTGAACAGCCGAAAATTGCAGAATCATAGCTATCCGCATAAGGGTCAGATCGAACTGTTTATGCAGGGGGATTTGAAGACGGCCAAAACGGGCAATGTGCTGATTATCAATTGAAAGACAGGGAATACCAAGGGTCCTGCTGATCCAGATGATATTCGGTTCATAGTCGGTGAGAGCAAGATCGGGTTTGAAAGATTCCACAGGCCGGATTGCCCTTTCCCGATATGAACCATCACTGAGATTTATCTTGCAATAACCGGCTATTGCCTGGGTGATCTGCATCTTATGGTTGCTGACAGGGCTGGGATAAGATGGCAGTTCTAGAACATTAAATTGGGGATGAAGCAGTTGGTAACCGTCATCATCACTGACAAATAAAAAATTATGGTGGGGATATTTTCTGGCAATTGCCTGTGCCCGGACGGCATGACCATGTCCTGTCCCATGGACCCCATATAGAATATTTGCCATCCAATATACTCCTGATTTTTGTTGACAGAATTGTAACTGTCAATCATTCATCAAGTATTAGCTAACTTCACCTGACCAGAGAAAGCTGGGTAAACACTCTCTTTATAACTCTAAGTTATCAATCGTTTTACTACGGATTTGCGATTACCATTCTTCTGTGCTTTATTGACGGGCACCACTCGTTTTTGTTACCCGGTCACAGAGGAAACTGCTGAACTCAATAACATAACGACTCATCCAATTGATATCTAAATCTCTACTCACTGCTATTCTACTAGTCGTTCTACCTGCTGTTCCCGCTACCGGAGAAACAGGCAAAGCACCTCTTAAAGTGTATGAACCGTTTGGCATTGCTCTGGCTCTCAGCACAAATACAATACCGTATAAAAATCACAAGACACACGATACCAGCCTACTTGTACCACTTATCTACTTTGAAAATCAGGCCTTTTTTATTAACGGACTGGAAGCAGGATACAAAGTCTTTGAAGGCAGGCATTGGCGGTTAAGCACTATTGCCCGCATTCGCCGTTTCAACCCGCCGGAAGAGTACAGTGAACTCGGAGAAGACAAGCTCGATATCGGCGGGCAGCTTCGCTATCACCATAACCTGGACAGCAGCCTGGACATTGAACTAATGAGGGCTACCGGGGATCGTTTTTATGGCCAAATTCGGTTTAATAAAAAAATTAGAAACGGAAATCTTATATTACATCCGTTTGCTGCAGCCCGTTTTAAGAGTGATGATTTCAACAGTTTCCAGTATGGCCTGGACGAAGAACAGATATCCGCAGGCATCGATTTCACCCTGGGTATCGATGGCCGCTATTTTTTTACCGATCATGTCGCCCTCATCGGTGGCCTAAGCGCGACCCTGCTTGACCCCCAGGCCGCCGCCAGTCAGCAGATCGATACAGACTGGCACGGTGAGATTTATGCTGGTATTGGTTATTTCAACACTCCAAACAGCACACGCTCATGGGAAAAGCAAAAAAACAGCTTTATTCAAATTGCCCATGGATGGGCTACAATCAGTTCGGTCGTCGATTTTGCTCACGCTGATGTAGATGCCGATGTTCACAACAATCAGCTTCTTTCCATCTTCTACGGTCACCGGGTAGTAGATAATTTATTTGACACCGAGATCGATCTGTATGTTACTCCTGGATTTGTTCATCATATCCACTCCTATTCTCAGACACAGACCCAGGAATATGTGCTGGCTGTCAAGGCATATTACCCCTTTAAGACCCCTTTCCACTGGCGCGTAGGCGCTGCAACCGGGATATCCTATGCCAACCTCACTCCCTTTGTTGAAAAGAGGTTTATGCAACGACACAACTACCCCGAATCCAACATTCTTGCATATCTGAATGTATCACTTGGTTGTAATCTCGGTGATCTTTTCAATATCGACTGGTTAAAAGATCTCTGGTTTGGCTACAACATCCACCACCGCTCAGGTTTTTTCAGCAGTTCAAACGTCTATGGCCAACTCACCGGTGGCAGTAATTACCATGGCTTTTTCCTGCAATACCATTTTTAGATCACCATATCTTTAGCTGATCTCGGTAAAACCACATATAACAACGAGCATTCAACCTGTAGTTATCATCATTCCAGGCAGTGTGAGGTTAGGTCAGGACCTTCTTATAGACTCTTCTCTTTTTATGCAATCGCGGTCCGTAACTTTCCCATTGGACATGAATATTCTTATTTGTTTCCAGTTCAGGATTCGATTCGGCATAGCGAAATCCTTTCTTCCTCGCCGACCGGATGGATTCAAGGACCATCACCAGATCAAGCCCTACTCCCCTGTATTCTTTTTTCACACCGGCAAGGTAAAAATCGATGACTTCTCCCTTCTTAAAATCCTTCAGTATATAATACCAGCCAAACGGCAGGAGCTTTCCCTTTGATTTTCTGAACGCTCTTGACAAATTGGGCATCGATATCATAAAATCAACAACCTCATCCTTGCTGTTCACCATCACCTTTATCAGATCTTTATCGACCAAAGGAATGTATTTATTCGAATAATAGCTTATCTGTTCATCTGTAAGTGGAACAGTGCCATAGAGTTCCTCAAATGTTTCATTCAGCAGTTGAAACACTTCTCTGACTCTGGACATGACATGTCGTCGGCTGGTAAACTTGATCAATTTGGCCCTGCTTTTCTTCT
>CAZLGM010000068.1:0-15790 GCA_964558875.1 uncultured Desulfocapsaceae bacterium | reverse complement strand
CATAAATTTAGCCCATAGAGAGTTTTCCGTTATTATTCACAGAATATTGTATTATGGTCTTTTTTTTTACTTGAAGCAAGTTGGCCGCAGGCTGCTGAAATGTCAGAGCCTCTGGAATTTCGAATAAAGACAGAAAAATGAGCAGCCCGCAATATATCCTGGAATTGTAGAATACGTTCGCGGCTCGGGCTCTCGAATTTCAGTCCCGGAGATTCGTTGTAGGGCAGCAGGTTGATTTTGCAGGGAACCTTTTTTAGCAGCAGGGCGAGATCATGAGCGTCCTGGTCTGAATCGTTGATGCCTTTCAACAGGATATATTCGAACATGATTCGTTTTCTTTTGGGCATTGGGAATTGTTGACAGGCCTTGATCAGTTCAGCAATCGGATATTTTTTGTTGATGGGCATGAGCTGGTCGCGAACCTGGTCATTGGCAGCATGCAGGGAGATTGCCAGATTCACCGTTGAACGTTCACCCAGGATTTTGAGTTTTGGGGCAATACCGCATGTTGAAACGGTAATTTTTCTTCCTGCGATATTTAATCCGCGATGTTCTGTAAGAATAGAAAGTGAGGTCAGCAGATTGTCCAGGTTGTTCAGCGGTTCTCCCATTCCCATAAAGACTATATTGGTGATTTGATCCGGCCCGATCAGGTTTGATGTCGATTCAAGGGCAAGGAAATCACGTACCGCACACACTTGATTAACAATCTCAGAGGGCAGCAAATTTCTTTTAAACCCCATGGTGCCGGTGAGACAGAATGTGCAATTCATGGCACAGCCGACCTGAGATGAAATGCACAATGTGTTTCTGTCCGATTCAGGTATAAGAACTGACTCAATTATACAGTCGTCTTCAAGACAAAAGCCGAATTTTACACATCCATCTGCCGACCGTTCTAAAGTTGGATTGTTAAAAGCTGAGAGATAACAGTGTTTATCCAGGACCTTTCTAAATGATTTGGCAAGATCGGTCATCTGGGAGAACTCTGTAATTCCATATCTGTACAGCCACCCCATAATCTGCCTGCCTCGAAAAGCCGGCTGGCCAAGACTTTCGACATATTCGACCAGTTGCTCCTGGTCAAAGTTTTTCAAGTCGACCTTCCCGGTCATAATGCCCTCATTGATTCGGGTTTCAATTCGGTTTGGCCACTGATGGCCTGTTTGATAGTATTAAGCAGGAATTGCTTATCCCTTGGAAGTCTGCCTTCAAGAGGGAGATAGTTGGAGGCATGATTGGCATGAAATTGACACCGTTCAAGATTGAGCTCAGATACAAGCCGCTGGAGTTCTTCGAGCAACTGTTTTTTATCCGGTAGAATGAAGGATCCCTTACGTGCTTTGAGACCAAGTGGCGTATCTTCAAGGACCATAAGTGTTAAAGCTGCAACCTGGCGTGGTTTCATTTTGTTCAAGACCTGGGCCGTACGTTTTGCGTGTTCACTGGAGAGTTGTTTACCGCCAATTCCAAGCAACACTGTAACTGAGAGAAAGAGTTTGGCGAGGTTGATTTTTTCAGCAGCCTCTATCATCGTCTGTCCGGTTTCACCTTTACAGACAGACTCCAGGATATCATCGTGACCGGACTCCAGACCTAAGTAGACCCGATGTAAGCCGAGCTTTTTGAGCTCCTGCAACTGGGCAATTGTTTTAAGCCGGATTGATTTAGCGTTGGCATATAAGGAGATACGATTGACGTGGGGCAGTTTCTTTCTGATTCTGCCGAAAATGGAAACAAGTTTTTTGTGTGGAATTATCAGGGCGTCGCCATCAGCGAGAAAGACTCGTTTCTGACGCAGACAATGTCTGGCAGCAAAATCGATATCATGATTGATCAAACTGTCTGTTTTGATCTGAAACAGTTTGTCTTTATATGCTCCGCAGAAAGTACACTTGTTGTGAGAGCAGCCAAGGGTGACCTGGAGAATGATCGAATTAGCCTCACTCGGCGGCCGGATGACGGTTCCCTCATACAACATTGGTGTATTATTTATCCATTGTCAAGCTAGTGAAACTCAGCAAAAGTCTGCCAGGACACAGAAAGTGCCTTATTTCGGCGGTTTCTGTGTCCTGCAAAATTCCAGATATCAGGCAGGGTTTGCTGTTTTAAATTTCTCCATAAAATCGACAAGCTTGGCAACACCTTCTTCAGGGAAAGCATTGTAAATGGAGGCACGGCAGCCACCGATCGACCTGTGACCTTTCAGGCCATTGAGACCGATATCTGTTGCCTCGGCAATAAATTTTGCTTCGAGCTCGGAAGTGGGCAGATTGAAGGAAATGTTCATAATTGACCTGGAAGCCTGTTCAGCATGGCCTCTGTAATAGTCGTCAAAATCAATCATTTCATAAAGGTGCTCAGCCTTTCGTTTATTGATGATCTCAATGGCATCGATACCGCCTTTTGCCTTCAACCACTTCAACACTTCTCCAACCACGTAGATGCCGAAACAAGGCGGTGTGTTGAACATCGAGTCTTTGTCGGCATGGGTTTTATAGTTTAACATGGTGGGGGTGTTTTCCGGTGCCCTGTCAAGCAGGTCATCGCGGATAATCACTATGGTAACGCCTGCCGGCCCCATATTTTTTTGGGCACCGGCAAAAACAAGGCCGAATTTTGAAAAATCGATATGACGGGATAGGATATCGGACGACATGTCGGATATCAGCATTTTGTCGGTCACCGGAAAGTTTGGAAACTGGGTGCCATAGATGGTGTTGTTGGAAACAAAATAGAGATATTCGGAGGACCCTTCGACCTTGTATTCGTCATCGGTTGGTACCCGGTTAAAACTCTGTTCTTCACTTGAGTAGGCTACATCGATGTTCCCGAACAGTTTGGCTTCCTTGATCGCTTTTTTTGCCCAGGTACCGGTGTTCAGATATGTTGCTTTCTTGCCTGCGCCAAGCAGGTTCATAGGGATCATGAAAAACTGGCTTGAGGCGCCACCTTGAAGGAAAAGCACCTTGAAGTTATCCGGTACGCCCAAGACTTCTCTTAACAATGATTCAGCTTCTTCAGCAACCGCCATAAACTCTTTTGACCTGTGGCTCATCTCAATGACACCGATACCGCTCTGTTTAAGATTGACAACATCTTTGGCGGCCTGCTCAAGGACCTCGTAGGGCAGGGTACCGGGTCCGGGACTAAAATTATAAACACGTTCAGCCATTCGACTATTCTCCATTGTATAATTATGATTCTGTTTGCCTGAGCGCCTCATATAAAACAATTCCGGCACTCATTGCAAGATTAAGGCTTCGAATATGATCGTTTTCCATGGGTATGGTATAGCAACGATCATGATACAGCTGCAGCAACGATTCATCCAACCCCTTGGTCTCTTTACCGAAGATAAAAAAATCTCCTTTCCTATACTGACCAGTGGTATACGACCTGTTTACTTTTGTTGTATAGAAAAAGAGCCTGGTTTCATCCTGGGCTTGCAAAAACTGATCGAGACTCTGCCAGTGGACTATATTCACATGCTGCCAATAATCAAGACCGGCTCGTTTGAGATGCTTGTTCTCAGTTGAGAAACCTAATGGGTGTACAAGATGAAGGCAGCAGTTGGTCGCACCGCAGAGCCTGGCAATAGAACCGGTGTTTGGTGGAATTTCAGGTTCTACCAATACAATATGAAAGGTATTGTTTGATGTATCCATCAATTTATATTTTATGAATATGATGTTGGTTTTTTATGACACATAAGAAGTCTAAAACAGCATCCGTTATACTAGCAATAGTATTAACAGCCATTCACTAAATATGATTGCAGCATGTATACAATTGTTGCTGGACTCAAAATAATAAACGTTGCAATTTTACTCGATAAGGATAGATTTGGAAGTTTAAATTTACATGTTAGGCAGGCTGGCGGTTGCCTGTGAAACCGCTGTTTTCAAGTCCAACAATTTACTAGAAATCATGTCGCTAATTGTCCAGAAATTCGGCGGTACGTCGGTTGGGTCGCCGGAAAAAATCAAAGCGGTGGCACAGCGTGTGCTGCAATACAAGAAAGAAGGCCATCAGGTTGTTGTGGTTTTGTCTGCTATGTCCGGCGAGACCAACAGACTGACTGACCTGGCGCTCCAGATGCAGGAACGGCCAAATCGACGAGAGATGGATGTGCTGCTCTCTTCCGGTGAACAGGTGAGTATTGCTCTGTTTGCCATGGCCATACAGGATCAAGGATTTGATGCTGTTTCCTTTCTGGGAGATCAGGTGAAAATCCTTACCGATTCGACTTACACCAAAGCAAGAATCAAATCCATCGATTGCAAGAAGATACAGGATGCGCTCGATGATGGCAAAGTTGTCACTGTTGCCGGTTTCCAGGGTGTGACAGATGAAAATGATATCACCACTCTCGGCAGGGGCGGTTCAGACACAACCGCGGTGGCTCTGGCGGCAGCCTTAAAAGCCGATTCATGTGAAATATTAACCGATGTGGAAGGGGTTTTTACAACCGATCCCAATATATGTGATAAAGCCAGAAAGATAAACCGGATAACCTATGATGAAATGCTTGAGCTTGCCAGTCTTGGGGCCAAGGTTCTGGACATTCGCTCGGTAGCTTTTGCCAAAAGATATAATGTGCCGATCCATGTTCGATCGACATTTACGGAAACAGAAGGAACATGGGTTGTTGAGGAGGATAAAGTAATGGAAGACGTTTTAGTGTCAGGAGTCACTTATAATAAAAATGAAGCACGGGTTACCATGGCTGCTGTTCCCGATCAACCAGGGATTGCCGCAAAGTTGTTCGGTGCAATATCAGATGCTGATATTAATGTCGATATGATCATCCAGAATCAGGACACCGGAAACGGCATGACCGATTTATCCTTTACTGTGATGAGAAATGATTTTGACAGGGCCATAGAGATATTGGAAGAGATTGCTGCCTCAATCGGAGCCAAGGCGGTAACCGGTGATAAAAATATCGCCAAAATTTCCATTGTTGGTGTGGGCATGAGAAACCATACCGGAATTGCTACAACGATGTTCAATGTGTTGGCCAATGAGGGTATCAATATCTCAATGATTTCCACATCCGAGATCAAGATTTCATGCATCATTCATGAAAAGTACACGGAATTGGCCGTCAGAGCACTTCATGATGCTTTTGTACTTGAAATTGAAGAACAGCCCAAGGAAGGTAAAGCTGTGACCGATACAGGTGAGTATTAATCACTAACTGATGTAACTACTACGTTTTAAAGAGAAAAGATGTCTCAATCGATACAACTCTACGATACAACTCTCAGGGACGGCACCCAGGCAGAAAGTTTTAACCTGTCAGTCAGGGATAAAATCCGGATCAGCCATAAACTCGATGAATTTGGAATCGATTTTATTGAAGGCGGCTGGCCAGGTTCTAATCCCGCCTCGGTTGACTTTTTCAAAAAGATGAAAAAAGATAAGCTGGGCTATGCCAAAATGAGTGCATTTGGCTCCACGCGGTTGTTTAAAAACCCAGCAGAAAAAGATGCTAATCTGCAGGCATTGCTTGAAGCTGAAACGCCTATCATCACAATATTTGGAAAGTCATGGGACATTCATGTCACCGACGCCTTGCGCATTAAGCTGGAAGATAACCTGCTGATTATTAGAGAATCACTTGAATTCCTGCGTCCTCACGTTGATAAGTTGTTTTATGACGCCGAACATTTTTTTGATGGATTCAAGAAAAACCCAGACTATGCCCTGTCCACACTCGAACAGGCGATCGCCGGTGGTGCTGACTGCCTCATCCTTTGCGACACCAATGGTGGACTGTTGCCCCATGAAGTGTCAAAAATTGTTAAAAAGGTCAAAAAGTTCCTGAAAAAGAACGGCAGTGATGTGGATCTTGGCATCCATGCCCATAATGATTCGGAGACTGCGGTAGCCAATTCATTGATCGCCGTTGACCTTGGCATCGTTCAAGTACAGGGGACCATCAATGGTTACGGAGAGCGATGCGGCAACGCCAACCTCTGTTCGATTATTCCTGCCCTTGGGTTGAAGATGGGTTTGAAGGCCAAATCGATCGATAATATGCACAAGCTTGCGGAAACTTCCGGGTTTGTTGATGAGCTGGCCAATCTTCCCCATAATAAATATCAACCTTATATCGGCAGGGCCGCTTTTGCCCACAAAGGCGGGGTCCATGTTTCAGCAGTTAAACGCAACCCGCTTACCTATGAACATATTGACCCCAAACAGGTTGGCAACCTGCGTAGAATTCTTGTTTCCGATCAGTCGGGCAGATCGAATGTTCTTGATAAGGCTGAAAAATTTGGTCTACACCTGGATAAGGACGATCCTGTTGTCTCATCCATTGTAGCCGAGATCAAGCGGCTTGAAAAAGACGGTTTTCAGTACGAAGTGGCTGATGCTTCTTTTGAAATTCTTATGAGAAAAACAATAGGGCATTTACCCAATTACTTCAAATTGAAAGGTTTTCGGGTCATCAACACCAAGAGAAAAATGCGGCGGCCGCCTGAGACAGAGGCTTCGATCCGGTTGAAAGTCAGGGGAGATGAGGTAATGGAAGCTTCCATGGGTGATGGTCCGGTTAATGCCTTGGATAATGCTCTGAGAAAAGCGTTGACCCGTTTTTATCCGAACCTGGATGAGATGCATCTTGTCGATTACAAAGTCCGTGTATTATCAGGAGAGAAGGGGACAGGTGCTAAAGTCAGGGTTTTGATCGAGTCCGGCGATGGGCATGAACAGTGGGGAACAGTAGGCGTTTCTCTTAACATTGTCGAGGCATCCTGGCAGGCTCTTGTCGATTCTATCACCTATAAACTCATGCGGGATGAACAACGCAAGAAAAAGGTTTAATAGTGAAGTAACCAAGGGGGATGATAACAGAATATTCATTCTGCTGATCCTTGCCTGCTTTTTGCTGTTGATCAAATTGGGTAGTGGTCAAACGGTTGGACGATTTTTTAGCAACCAAGAGGTTAACAATCTAAGCTGGAATGAGTCCGGCTTGTGTCTTACATCCGACCAAAATGGTTCTGAGAAAGGAAAGGAGGGGATGGCAAACCATCTCTCTCCTTTTTTTTTCAAACCGATTCCCATTAACAGCGCATCCATGGAGCTGTTAATGACCATCAAAGGTATCGGTCCAGTGATGGCTGAGACCATTGTATCCCAGCGGAGAAACGCCGGCCCTTTTAGAAATCCAGAGGATTTGCTTCGCATTCGAGGAGTTGGTCGAAAACGAATGGCCTATCTGGCAAACCATCTTTCTTTTCAATACTAATGGCGGTTCTTTTCCCGATCCATAGCCCGATATTGATTCTGGTTGGTCCAACAGCAATTGGAAAGACTGATCTTTCAATTGAGCTGGCCTCTCGTTTTAGCTGTGAAATCATATCTATGGATTCCATGCAGGTGTACAGGTACATGGATATCGGCACCGCCAAAATAAAAGAGGAAGAGAAAAAGGGGATCGCCCATCACTTGATCGATATCGTTGATCCCGATACACATTATGATGCCGGTCGTTTTGTCCACGACTCACTCGAAGCTGTACAGGCTATCCGCAAAAGGGGAAAAAACATTCTCATTACCGGAGGGACAGGGTTGTATTTGAAAGCATTGATGGAAGGCCTGATGAAAGATATTCCGTCTGATGAAAAAATCAGGGAAAAGCTTAAGAAACAACTTTTTGAAAATGGTGCTGATGAGCTTCTTGATCAACTTCAGCAGCAGGACCCGAAAACCGCTGCCAGAATTCATAAAAACGATCATTACCGTTTAATACGGGCACTTGAAATCTTCATACTGACAGGAAAAAGCTGGTCTGGACATATTGATGAGCAGAAGTTTGACAAGGGCAAGAGATTTACTAATTATCTTGAAATTGGATTAACATGCAACCGTCAACATCTTTATGAACGAATAGACAGGCGGACAATAAAGATGATGGAGGATGGACTGGAAGATGAGGTGGCCGGACTTCTGACAATGGGATATCACGGCGATCTTAAATCTATGAAATCACTAGGTTATCGACATATAGTCAACTACCTTGAGGGCAGATGGAGCAGGGAAGAGGCGTATAATCTGCTGGCCAGGGATACCCGGCATTATGCCAAGCGACAGTATACCTGGTTTAATAAATCTGATTCCATTCGCTGGTTCGACGTCGTTGACAGACAAGCCATATTAAAAACAGTTTCAAATTGGTTTCATAGACAAATCGAGACCCGCGGGTAAACTTATTGTACCTATATAAAGGTAGGTTGATTTGACTCAAAATATACAGAAGAACAACAGTACCTGTTCACCCGGTCAGTTGGAACTTGCCAGGGAGTTTGGGGTTGATCCGATTATTATTCAGCTTTTGAATAACAGAAATATCATCTCAAGAAGTGATATCGATGACTTCCTAAATCCTGCACTGGCCAAATTGCCGTCCCCAAGTCAATTTCAGGGAATCAAGGAGGCAGTTGAACTCATCATCCGGATGATCCGTTTGCAGGGTCGAATAATCGTCTGGGGTGATTATGATGTCGACGGTGTGACCGGTACGGCTCTACTGGTAAATTTCTTCAGATCAATCGGAGTAGAAGCCGAATATCATATTCCCGATCGTCTGACTGACGGTTATGGTCTAAATTGTAGGACTCTTGTTCAATTTAAAGAAGAAACCCAGGAAGACCAGCCGCTGATCATAACTGTTGATTGCGGTATCTCCAATCTTCCAGAGATCAAAAAAGCAAAGGATCTTGGCTTTTCTGTTATTGTCACCGATCATCATGAGCTTTCGGAAGAAATACCGGTTGCCGATGTGATCATCAATCCTAAGTCACCAGATGTGTTGGATATTTTTTATAATCTTGCTGGAGTAGGTGTCGCATTTTATCTTGCGGCGGGATTGAGGGCTGAATTGGATCGGTCTGGGTTTTTCAAAAAGGGTGAAGTACAGCTCCCGAATATGAAGAATTTTCTTTCTTTTGTTGCTCTTGGTTCAATTGCTGACATGGTTCCTTTGATTGGGATAAATCGAATTTTAGTAAAGGGAGGTTTCGAGGCCTTGCTGGAGTATGAACATCCTGGTCTTAATGCATTACTGAAGTCTTGTGATATCCATTCACAACTGATTACCGGTGAAGATATCGGTTTTTCAATAGCTCCGAAAATTAATGCGGCCGGCAGAATCGGTAAAGCTGAAAAGGCCCTTGAACTATTGCTTTGTTCTGATCGGGAAAAAAGCAACAGACTGGCAGCATCACTCACCAGGATGAACAGTACCAGACGAAAGTTAACCAGAGAAGTCTATAAAGAGACGGTGGATCGGGCAAAACGGCTTCTTGATCGTGACGAAAGCTGTGTCGTTCTTGAAGGCGAGTATCATCCCGGAGTGGTCGGCATCGTCGCATCTCAGCTTGTTGACCGGTTTAGGGTGGTTGCTATTGTGTTTGGCCGTGATAAAGGGAGAAACGGTGAAATTGTATTAAAAGGTTCGGCCAGATCGGTTGAAGGGGTCAATCTTTTCAAAGTGCTCCAAAAATGTGAGAAGTATCTGGTAAAATTTGGCGGTCATCAGCAGGCAGCCGGATTGTCCATAGCTCCGGAGAATTTTGAAGGTTTTAAAAAGGTATTTAATCAGCACATACAAGCAATAACGGATGGTAAACCGATAAATAAGAGATTTAAATATGATCTTGATGTTGGTGTTGACAAAGTGTTTTCAAGAAATATCATCCGTCAGCTCCAATTGTTGGAGCCATATGGTGAAGGAAACAGGCAGCCGGTTTTTCGGGATGTCAAAGCTGAACCGGTACAAATTAGTGTTGTCGGCAATGGCGGTAATCATATCAAGGTTCGTTTTCGCGGAAAAAATAGTAATCAGAATGGAATTGGATTTGGTCTTGGCCATTTACTGAAGGAAATGCGCGAGAGGAGAAATCACTCAATTATTTACTCACCTATGCTCAATCGTTTTAAGCAATCAGAAAACTGGCAGGTGAAAATAATATCTATCCATCCACCGAAACTATAACGGTGGATTCTTCCCAGGAATATCAATAAATAACAGGGCAGGAGCCAAACCATTAAAAAACAAAAGCCAACCCCTTAATTTTACGGCATAATTAAAAATTAATCATAATATACATTATGCGACATTGTAAATATATTGAAAATAGCAGCTTTTTAAAAAAACCTATCGGCAACCCTCTTTTCCTTTTGTTTGAAAAGTGGTAAAAGTGTTCGTTTTTAAGCGTTTTTAAACCAGATTTAGTGCTTATTAGCCTTTTCTCAGTCCAATAATTTTAAATCAGCTAAGATAACTACTGTAAATAAGCCCGTTAGAAACGGATAAAATTGGAGTTTTACATGTCCCGAGAAATTTATCAGGAACCACTTGTCAGTCGATACACCAGTCGTGAGATGCAGGAATTGTTCTCCGAGAAAACCAAATTCACCCTCTGGAGAAAATGTTGGATCGCTCTTGCTGAAGCTCAATATGAGCTCGGTCTGGATGATATTATCTCACCCGAGATGATTTCTCAGATGAAAAATAACGTCGATAACATCGACTATGACCTGGCCGCTGCCAAGGAAAAAGAAATTCGGCACGATGTAATGGCACATGTGTATGAATTTGGGACTAAATGTCCCCAAGCCGAAGCTATTATTCATCTTGGGGCCACCTCACAATTCGTTGTCTGCAACAGTGATCTGATCATTCAGAAGCGTGCGATCACACTTGTTAAGCAAGCGATTTTACAGGTTATTAAAAACCTGGCAAACTTTTGCGACCAGTATAAAGACCAGGCTACTCTTGGTTTTACCCACTATCAACCCGCACAGCCTACCACTGTTGGCAAAAGAAATACACTGTATATTCAAGATCTTATAATGGACCTGGAATATATAGAGAACTTTGAAAACCAGATCAAGGCTCGTGGTGCCAAAGGAACTGTAGGTACCCAGGCTACATTTATTGAGCTGTTCAAAGGTGATCATAAGAAGGTGCGTGCACTGGATGCACTGGTTGCCCAAAAACTCGGTTTCGACAAAGTTTTTGAGGTTACCGGACAAACCTACCCTCGCAAACTTGACATGAAACTGGCTGAAACTCTTAGTGGAATTGGTGCTTCTGCGCATAAATTTGGTGTCGACTTACGATTATTGTCCAATCTGAAGGTCCAGGAAGAGCCATTTGCCAAAAAACAAACCGGCTCTTCGGCCATGGCTTATAAACGAAACCCGATGCGCTCCGAAAGAATGACCGGACTGGCCAGAAAACTGATGGGATTACCCGCAAATTTTGGTGCAACCTTTGCCAACCAATGGTTTGAGCGCACCCTCGATGATTCTGCAATCCGTAGAATGGACATTCCACAAGGATTTTTACTCACAGACGCATTGTTAAAGTTATACATCAACATAACATCTAATATGGTTGTATTCACGAAACAAATAGATCGTCACTTGAGGATGGAACTACCATTTATGTCCACCGAAGTTATACTTATGGAAGCAGTCGAAAAAGGAGAATCACGCCAGGAAATGCATGAGGTGGTCAAGGAACATTCTCTTGAAGCTGGTAAAGTTGTTAAAGAACAAGGTCAGGAAAATGACCTGCTAGACCGGTTGGCAGCCGATGAACGTATTCCATTCAATAAAGCCGAACTGCACGAACTGGTGGGTGATTTTACTCAGTTCACCGGTAGAGCTGGAAAGCAGACAGAAGAATACCTTCAGGAGGTCGTCTATCCCCTGCTTGATAATCACAAAGATGAGATGAAAGAAGTTGATTCATCACTATCGGTTTAACCTGCTAGATTATCGTTGTTTATGATGGATACCACTGGACAGCTACCCGCTCTTGAGGAAACGTTCTTAATCATTACCAGAGAGAAATACGCCTATCTGAAAAATATACTAGAAGGCTATGATTCACTCTGTTGTCTTTCTTCCGTCGACATGAATCGAGGAATTATCCGCCTGCGTTTTGCAAAAGAAATGCGGACAGATATTTTCGATCTCCTAAAGCAGATTGCCCCAAAATTGAACCCGATTAAAACCTAGAAACAACTTTAACCAGCATGCACTTCGCTGTAATTGTATAAAGTATATGGACCAATCAGCATTTTATATAAAAACCTTCGGCTGTCAGATGAATGAGCGTGATTCTGAAATCATGGCTCAAACACTGGCACAGCACGGTTCTGTTGAAACAATGGAAATAGAAGCTGCCGATGTGATTATTTTAAATACCTGCTCTATACGCGCCAAGGCAGAACAAAAGGTGATGTCTCTCTTGGGATCACTCAGAAAGTTAAAAAAACAAAAACCGGGTCTGACTATCTGCGTCGCCGGATGTGTCGCCCAGCAGGAAGGTCAGCAACTCATTGACAGAATGGACCATGTCGACATGGTGGTCGGCACCCAGAATATCTATAAAATAGATCATCTTGTCAACCGGTCCCGAGAGTCAAAAGTTATCGCCGTGGATCTGGATAAGAATTACACAATACCGCAATTTATCCCTGATTTTTCTATAGATAACGATAAGACTGACGATACCATTGTCACCAACGCGGATTTTTCCAGGTTTGTCACCATTATGCAGGGATGTGACAACTACTGCTCCTATTGTGTAGTCCCTTACACCCGAGGTAGAGAGATTTCACGAAATTATAATGACATCATTGATGAAGTAAAAACACTGGTAAACCAGGGTGTTGTGGAAATCACCCTGCTTGGCCAGAATGTCAATTCTTACGGAAGAACAAATGACGTAACACAATCCGGTAAAAAGACCAACTTTGCCGACCTGCTCCATGGGGTTGCCGAAATAAACGGACTTAAGAGATTACGATTCACAACCTCCAATCCCAAAGATCTTTCCGAAGAGTTGATCAGATGTTTCAGAGATATCGACAAACTCTGCCCGCAATTCCACCTTCCGGTCCAGTCCGGATCCAATCGAATCTTAAAGAGGATGAACAGAAACTACACGGTGGAAAAATATTTGCAGCTTGTTGAGGCTCTTCGCCAGAATCGTCCGGATATCTGTATCAGTACAGACATGATTATCGGTTTTCCCGGTGAAAGCGATGATGACTTTCAAGGAACAATGGATCTGTTGAATCAAGTTGAATTTAACAGCTCGTTTTCCTTTAAATATTCCGATCGGCCCGGAACCCGATCCGCGGATTTTACCGACAAGGTTGATGAAGAGGTGAAATCGAAGCGGTTGCAGCAGTTTCAGAAACGACAGGACGAGATAAGTCTTGAGAAAAACAGGGGATTTTCTGGAAAGAAGATGGAAATCCTGGTCACCAGAAACGATGACAACGGCTTTACCGGCCGGACTGTGACCAACCACCTGGTCCATATTGAATCGGATTGTATCAGGCAACCAGGGGAATTTGTCATGGTTGAAATCACCTATGGTGGGCCGCATTCGCTTAAAGGGAAAGTTATATAAGCCCCCTGCCCTTACACTTGCATCCAATCCAATCAGGTTGTATAAACGATTATTGAGAAAACACAATATTTTCAGAATACCCATAATATTCTGGCTAACACGAGATGTAATCAATTTGCCTGCCTAGCCTACGGTCAAGGATCACTCCTAATTGGCGATTACTCTTCGGTAGAGTAAACTATTACCTGGTTTCAGGAGAAATCGGTTGAAATTCGTGATCCTTGAAATACGGCAGTCAAACCGACAACATCTCTCTTTCTGTCGAAGTTGAGAATTATTGGTATTCAGATAAAAATTTATAACAATACGATCAAATGACAATTCCTACAGTCCAATCCATGATAGATCTTCATACCCACACCTTTTTCAGTGACGGCGCCTTGGTACCTGCGGAGCACCTGCGCAGGGTTGAAGTCCTCGGTTATGAAGCGGTGGCCATTACAGACCATGCCGATTCATCCAATATGGACTTTATTATTCCAAGGATTATTCAGGCTGCTACTGATTTGAATAAACATTCCTCAACCCGACTGATTGCGGGGATTGAGCTGACCCATGTTCCCCCTGGATTAATCGGTGAATGTGTTGACCGTTCCAGGGAACTTGGAGCTCAAGTTGTGGTTGTACACGGCGAAACGGTGGTGGAGCCTGTTGCTCCCGGCACTAATCGGGCTGCCCTGGAAGCTGGTGCCGACCTGCTTGCCCACCCTGGTTTAATCAGTGAAGAAGATGCCGCCTTAGCGGCTGAAAAGAATATCTTTCTGGAACTCTCTGGCCGTAAAGGTCATTCAATTACCAACGGTCATGTTGCTGCCACGGCAAAAAGAGTGGGAGCAAAGCTGGCTGTGTGCGCCGATGCTCATGCACCGGGTGATTTTCTTACATCAGATTCGGCAAAATATGTTGCTCTTGGTGCCGGTTTGAGTGAGGATGAGTATCTGAAAATAAGAAAGGATATGAGTGAGTTTGTTGCTCAAATCTAATAGGCCAATCGGAAACGGCAAACTTCACCAGAAATATCGAATGTCGAATGAAAACAACTTCGATATTCGATATTTCTTCTATCTACTCTTCCCCTTCAATCCCTGGTAAAGGAAGGTTATGTTTTTCTTCTTTCTTTTTAATGTGAGAGCCGTCACTTTCGATAACTCTGCGCACAATCCGGGGAGAAACCCGCTTCCCTTTTGCCGTGGCCCCTTTAATCAGATAGGAGTCGAAGTCGATATCGATGATATTAGATTTGGCCCGTCGTGACGGCATGAGATAGACACGGGCGTACCGCTGCTCTCCCTGAGTAAAAAGCAGAATCTTTGATCGTTTATGGCAGGCGAACAGCTCATATTCCTTATTTAAAATGAATTTTGGCGTTTTAAATCGCTTTACATAAGCCTTGTTCTCCTTACCGTCCCGGTAAATAATATTAAACAGCAGATCTTTTCGCACAACTCCGACCCAGGCCAGTTCATGGCCGACAAACAGTTTATCGGATGCAGGAATGACCTGATATTTACCCGTACTGTAGATCAAAAGAATCTTGTCATATTCCGAGCAGGAGAACGAGATATCACTTTTTTCATCCTGAATCCTGACCTGATGACCTAAGAAACCTGATCCACGATCATAACCGACAGTGAGATTGGACAGTGCGGCTTTTCTGACACTGACCTCCTTGAATTCGCGGATCTCGGTTTGCCGTGGATAATTGGCGCCAAACCTGTCCAGCAGGCTGTCAATATAGGAAATAGTAAAACCAACCATATCCTGGAGGTTTTTTTCTATCTGCTTGATATCCGCCCGAATTGTCCGAATTTCTTTTTTCTGTTTATTTATGTCCCATTGGGATATCCGCTTGATTTTAATCTGCAGGAGGCGTTCGATATCATCCAAAGTCATATCTTTTTCCAGCTTGGAAATAAAGGGCGACAGTCCGTCTTCCACACTCTTAACAACTGCCTTGTAGCTGGTTTTATCCTCAATTCGTTTATAAACCCTCTCCTGAATAAATATCTGCTCAAGCAGCCTGGCATGCAGTTTTGCCTGCAACCGGCCCAGTTCAATCTCCTGCTCAAGGGTTAAGGTGGCTACTAATTGCTCGGTATTCTCGCGAAGCACCTCCTCAACACCCATGGTGACCGGCATATTATCCTTGATCAACGTCAGGTTGGGGCTGATCGACACTTCGCAGTCGGTAAAGGCATAAAGTGCCTTAATGGTGTCTTTGGTGTATATCCCCCGGGAGAGCTTGATTTCGATCTCAACTTCTTCCGCTGTATAATCATTGATTGAGGCAATTTTCAGTTTGCCGGCCTTGGCTGCTTTTTCTATGGAGTCGATCAG
>CAZLGM010000067.1:0-15834 GCA_964558875.1 uncultured Desulfocapsaceae bacterium | reverse complement strand
CTGTTTTCATCGCAGAATATTCACAAGGCAGCGGCTGAAAAGCTGAATATGTCAGTTGCTCAAGCCAGACAGATAAAGTATTTGAATTAAAACAGGAGCCGTCACAGGTAGCCTCTCCTCGATAGTGATTGTATTCGACATAGCCCCTCCTTCTATGTTGAAATACCATCCGCATCCAGCAATTGAAACAGCGGAAAATCCAATACCTGTGACGGCTTTTCTCAAAGAAAATAAACGCAAAATAAACCAATTAATGTATCCCTGATTTTAACCTGAGTTGAGCGATTTTCTCATTTGGTATGCACGAATTTCTGCACCATAAAATCGCTCTGTTCAGACTTAAGTGAGGAGCATGATGCGGTCTCCTTAACCTGGCAACGCTTCATGGTGTTGTTGATACCATATACACACATGAAGCTGATAAATAAATGGTATTTGCGCAGTCATCAAAGCGATGACAGAATTCAATGATGACCAGGAAGACACGTATTCAAGTGGGCGCAGGCCGCAAACGCCGTTTGAAGGTTCTGGTTGTTGTTCTGCTCGTTTTTGCTGGGATCTCCTTGCTCTCCGTTAATCTCGAATTACTTATTCCGTATCTCATTTCCACACCATCCAAGTCGCTGGAATCCAATAAAGATTCCCCTTTTCTCCGCGGCACCCTCTATGACCGCACCTATAAAGAACTGGCTGTTTCCATGGAACGGGTATCGGTCTACGCCCTTCCAAGAGAGGTTGGCTCCCTGGATGATACCGCCAACCGGTTGGCACCTGTACTTGGTCGAAGCAAGAACGAGTTGTTGCTGAAACTCAACAATGACTCCGTAAGGGTCTGGCTTGCCCGAGATATCAGCCAGGAAATAGAGGTCAAAATTCGAAACCTGAAACTACCGGGTATTTTCCTGGGCAAGGAAATCGTCAGACATTACCCTCAAAAGCAATCAATGGCACACCTGCTTGGCTATACCGACAAAAACAGGGGGCTTGCCGGTATCGAGTGGCATTACAATGATTTTCTGGAGAATTACGGCGCTCATCCGGACAAAGTGGATGGATCTGCAGATCCCGAAGATGCAGGAGAAGAAAAGGCTGGTGTTCATCTCGTTCTTACCTTTGATGTCAAGATTCAGGAAAAACTCGAAGAGGCAATCAAGCGTCTGGCTGCTCACAGAAACACAACCCAGATTGCCGCCTGTGTGATGGAAATGAGTTCTGGAGCCCTTGTTGCCAGCGGACATTACCCATCATTTGAGCCGCATCGATTCAGAGAATACGACAAAAGGAGTCTTGAGAATATCCTGCTGCAACCCATTGCCGTACCGGAGAATATCAGACGTCTTTTAAATGATGCTTCCCTCATTCGGTATCAATTCGAAAAAAATGTCAGGATGCTGCCCTGGAGTCTCGTTTCGGAGGAAGTTGCCTTGGGCAGTCAAATACGATTCTGGGAGGATCTGTCCCTGTCATCTTCGTTGCAGCTTGATTTTGCAAAGGATGACGCCGGAAATCTGGAAAAAAAACCTCTTCTCCCCATTGGTTCACCCATTGATTTTGGAGCGGTCCCGGAAGTGGCTACACCTTTTCAACTGTTGACGGGGATAACCCGGTTGCTTAATGATGGAAAAAACATTGTCCCATACGTATTGGATCGGGTAATAGATAGAAAAACGGAAAAAGAGCGTTCCTTCCAAAGAAAGATCAGGTCACACGAATCTTCAATGTACTATTTGGGGTTCTCGAAGGAAATACGCAAACTGCTTACGGCCCAGACAAACACGGGGTCCTTCGAGTCCAGATCTCTTGTTGGTGAAATGCTTGCGGAAACCAGTGTGAACCAGGGGCACCAATATGTGAAGAACAGGGTCATGTTTGTTTATTTCCCTTCGGATAAGTCGGATCTGATCTTTCTCTTTGTCTTAAAGGAAATTCCCAATTACCCTGAAAAATCACTTTCTACCCGTTATGATATTCAAAAAGAGGTGAACGGAATCATAGCCCCCATCGTTGCCCTCCAGGAGGTTACCGTTTCCAGTCGTGATGTGATGGAGGTAGAGGATAAAGAAGAGATAAACTATCAGCTGCTCAATATTGGCGGAGCTGTCGTGGAGGCCACTCCTCCAACAACGAAAATCAGGATCAGCAGCGGTGAATCGAGCATGCCTGATCTTGTGGGTTTAAGTTTGAGAAAGAGCCTGCAGCTGCTGCAGAAAAAAAACGTCAAAATCAAAGTTGAAGGTTTTGGCCGGGTTGTTAAACAGGACCCGGCTGCCGGCGCTTCACTGGAGAAGAGAAAGACCTGCCGGTTGATCCTCAAGTCGGCCTATTCAATCTCACAATCTACAAACAAACCAGAGGTTCGGTGACAGGAGAATGACTGGTAGACAACAGCACCAGAAAAAAACGATACCGCTTGCAAACCTCTTATCCGGTATTGATTATGAACTCGTAGGTATAAAAGCTCTTCCTGAGAGGAATATTGTCTCTCTGTCCTCCGATTCCAGAATCGTCGATAACTATTCGTGTTTTGTGGCCCTTCACGGAGCAGCAACCGATGGCCATCTTTTTGTCCAAAAGGCTGTCGAGGCCGGATGCCGGACAGTTGTTATTGAAAAGGGAAGGTTTTTAGAAACAGAATCGTTACCGAAAGATGTTTGTGTCGTTGCGGTTGACGATTCCCGGGAAGCGTATGGGCGGATGGCCGCCACCTTTTATGGTGAGCCGGCCAAAAAACTGAAAATGATAGGTGTGACCGGCACAAACGGCAAGACCAGTATCACCTATCTTCTGGAAAAACTCCTTGAGCTTCAATCCCTGCGTGTCGGGGTTATCGGTACCGTCAATTATCGTTATCGTGACTCAACCGGCAGTCCTGTCACAATGGCGGCACCCCTGACGACACCTGAACCGTTGCAGCTGCAAAAGCTTCTGGCACAGATGGTCCAGGCCGGCGTGAATGTTGTGCTAATGGAGGTTTCTTCACATGCGCTGGATCAAAAAAGAGTAGCCGGTATTAAGTTTGATATTGGTGTTTTTACCAATCTGTCCCATGACCATCTCGATTATCACAGTGACATGGAAGATTATTTCCAGGCGAAGTCGCTGCTGTTTAATAATTACTTAAAACAAGAGTCAAAGGCTGTTGTCTGCACCGGAGTTG
This sequence comes from uncultured Desulfocapsaceae bacterium, assembly GCA_964558875.1. Taxonomy (GTDB): domain Bacteria; phylum Desulfobacterota; class Desulfobulbia; order Desulfobulbales; family Desulfocapsaceae; genus CAZLGM01. The sequence goes on along the minus strand of CAZLGM010000067.1, from coordinate 12,677 downwards.
AACGGGGTCGGGATCAATGGTCGGAGCGGGTCATTGAACTGTGTGTCCAACAAGACATTCCCTGTATTTCCTGTGGTGACACCAATAATGATGTTTTATTGAGGAGATTTGAGTGCTTACTTGAAAAAACAACTCTGGATATTGAAGTCAATCAGCGTCGTTTTCATATCGAGTCACCTCTTATTGGCCGGTTTAACGGGGAAAATATACTGACAGCTTTTGGTGTCGGTGTGGCTCTGGCAATTGACTCCAAGACAATCTCTGATGGTCTTGGGTGTATAAAAGGTGTGCCGGGAAGACTTGAGCGAATTGGTGGTTGCCCGGACGATCCAAACCAGCCGGTTGTCTTTGTCGATTATGCCCATACTCCTGATGCTCTGGAAAAGGTGATGACAACCCTTACAGATCTGCCTCACCGGTCATTGTTCGTGGTTTTTGGCTGCGGTGGAGACCGTGATAGAGACAAACGGCCGCTGATGGGTGAGATCGCCGCCCGCCTGGGTGATGTTGTCATGGTAACCGATGATAATCCCAGGACTGAGTCGCCCGATGTTATAACAGCTGAAATTATAACAGGGATACAGCAGCAGGGATTGCAGCATCGCAAGAATTCCTGGCTTATGGAACGAACGTCCGATCAGCGTGGATTTCTCGTGGTTCACCAGAGAGAATCGGCGATCAAACAGATCCTATCGGCCGCAACCGCAGATGATGTTGTTCTCATTGCCGGCAAAGGGCATGAAACCTATCAGCTCTCCAATACCGGCAAAAGGTTTTTTGATGACCGTCTTGAAGCCTGCCAATGTCTCTGCTCATGGACAGTTAACCGGGTACTGACGGCAGTAGACGGCTTTCTTGCTCATGGAAAAGATAGAACCCTTGAAAAGGTGTGTACCGATAGTCGGTCCGTGAAAGCGGGTGATATCTTTGTTGCCCTGAAGGGTGATAATTTTGACGGTCACGACTTCGCTTTACAGGTGGTAGACAAAGGTTGCGGTTGCCTGGTTGTGTCTCAATCAATCGAAAAGGAAAGAGCAGGAGATATTGCTCAGGTTATCGTTGCTGACACCCAAAAAGCTTTGGGCGATCTGGCCTCATATCGGCGGCAGAGTCTGAAGAAAATATCCGATCCTGTTGTCATCGGTATCACCGGCAGTTGCGGCAAGACAACGGTAAAAGAAATGGTTGCTGCTATCATGTCGACACGATTTCCGGACGTTGAGAACGGGCCTGAGAGCAGAGTATTGAAAACAGAAGGCAACCTCAATAATCTGATCGGCCTGCCATTGTCTCTGTTACCGGCCGGGGTGAAGGAAGAAATCCTCATTCTGGAAATGGGAATGAACCGGCCCGGCGAAATTGCAGAGCTTGCACGGATCAGTGATCCGGATATCGCCTGTATTACTAATGTTCATCCAGCCCATCTGCTCGGTCTGCAAACCATTGAAGGAGTGGCCCGGGCCAAGGAAGAGTTGTTTGCGGGGTGTCGACAAGAGGCAAAACTGATTATTAATTTGAGTGATCCGTTTATTAGCAGCTTTGCGGCAAAATACAATCAGAAGAAGTTCACCTTCTCCGCATCCGGGGATGGAAAAGAGCTGGGTGCACAGGTATACGCAACGGATGTGTCACTGACCGATTCGGGATGTGCGCGGTTTCGATTACATATCAAAGATGACGATGTGGATGTCACCCTGGGTGTAGCAGGACTGCATAATGTGGAAAACTCATTGGCTGCCACCGCCATGGCCTATCTTGCTGGGGCGAGTATGACAGATATTGCCTGCGGCCTGCAGGCAGTACGATCGGTTGATAAACGGATGGAAAAGATTGTTGCAAAAAATGGTTGTTCTATTCTTAATGATACCTATAATGCCAACCCTGCCTCCATGAAAGCCGGTCTGAGAACATTATGTGGATTTACGACCGGAAAACGGGTTGCCATTCTAGGTGATATGTTTGAATTGGGTGATGCTTCCACCCATTCTCATTATGAGATCGGTTGTTTTGCCGCTCATCATGGTGTGGATAATCTTATTGTTGCCGGCGAGTTCAGTGCTGATGTTGTGCGGGGAGCCCGGGATTGCGGTATGGAAAAAAGCAGGACAGTGTCGTTCCTCCGCAAAGAGGACCTCATCGACTGGCTGCATGAATCCGGGTTGATGAAGAGTCTTGGTGAAAAGGACTGGATATTGATCAAGGGATCACGGGGAATGAAACTGGAAACGGTTGTGGAGATCCTCTTACAATAAAGCGGTGAGTCGGTTATAGTATCATGCCGTAATAAGACCCGTACTGTTAAAAAGAACCACAGGTCAAAACGATTTATGCTCTATCATCTTCTCTATCCATTTCATGCAACCTTCATCGGGTTCAACGTCTTTCGCTATATCACCTTTCGTTCCATCAGTGCTGCTGTCTGCGCCTTTCTGCTGGTCATTCTCTTCGGGCCGTTATTTATCCGGACGATGAAACGTTTTCAGATCGGTCAGGTTGTTCGGGACGATGGACCGGAAACCCATTTTAAAAAGGAAGGTGTCCCAACCATGGGCGGACTGATGATGCTGTTTGCCATCAGCAGTTCGACCCTTCTATGGGCGCGTCTGGATAATCCGTTGACCTGGCTGATTTTATTTCTCCTTTTCTTTTACGGAATCATCGGTTGGATTGACGATTTCAGAAAGATCTCCAGGAAAAACAGTAGAGGGTTGTCCGCAAGAGGAAAACTGTCTCTGCAGATTGTCGGTGCTGCCGTTGTGGGATTTTTTGTCTACCTTCATCCCGCTTTTTCAACCCAGCTGTCCATTCCATTTTTTAAAAACGTCCAACCGGATCTTGGCTGGATGTATATTGTTTTTGCCATTCTGGTTATTGTTGGATCTTCCAATGCGGTGAATCTCACCGATGGACTTGACGGACTGGCCTCCGGGCCTCTGGTGATTTCCGGTTCTGTTTATCTGGTGTTCGCCTATGTGGCCGGTCACCTAGTAATGGCGGAATATTTACAGATTCCTTATGTGGCCGGAAGCGGTGAACTGGCCGTTTTCTGCGGTGCAATGGTGGGTGGTTGTCTTGGATTTCTCTGGTTCAATGCCTATCCTGCTCAGGTATTCATGGGTGATGTGGGCTCTCTGTCGCTGGGCGGTGCTCTGGGAGCAGTGGCCATTATAATCAAACAGGAAATCCTGCTGCTGATTGTGGGCGGTATCTTTGTCATGGAGGCTATTTCCGTCATTTTGCAGGTGGCCTTTTTTAAACTGACTAAGGGACAGAGGATTTTTCTTATGGCTCCTTTTCATCATCATTTTGAGAAGCGAGGATGGCACGAATCAAAGGTTGTTGTCCGTTTCTGGATCGTGTCGGTGATCCTGGGGCTGTTTGGACTCATTACCTTGAAACTCCGCTAACCCGAACTTTTCATGAGTAGTGCAAATTTACACAATGTTCATGAGAAATCCGGACTGACCGGAGAAGCAGGAGTTTGTCCATGATCCAAGAGGGCAAAACGGCGGTTGTTATGGGGCTCGGGCTTTCCGGCCGGGCTGCCATACGCTATTTACATGCCAAGGGAATGCGGGTTGCCCTTTCCGATGTCCGTGACAAAAATGAGCTTTTACAGGATGAACGCGCGTTTCTTCAGCAACATCATGTCGAAACTGAATTTGGTGGTCATACTGAAGAATTCCTCAGTCGTGGCTGTTTTGTCTTTCTCAGCCCCGGTATCAGTCCCGATTCAGAGCTATTGATGGCGATCCGATCAAGGGGAATTCCGGTCATTGGAGAACTGGCGCTGGCTGCTGCTGAAATTGATGTGCCGGTTGTTGGCATTACCGGGACCAATGGAAAAACGACGGTGACCAGCCTCATCGGTGAACTGCTGGCCCAGGCAGGGAAAAAGGTATTTGTTGGCGGCAATATCGGCACGCCTCTGTTGGATTATTTACGTAAGCCGTACGGTGCCGAGGTCCTGGTCCTGGAACTGTCCAGTTTCCAGCTGGAAATGGCTGGAGATTTTCGGTGTGATGTGGCCCTGCTGCTCAATGTGACCCCGGACCACCTGGATCGTCATGGGACCATTGAACGCTATGGGGCAATTAAGATGAAAATCTTCGATAACCAGAAGCAGGATGATACTTCGATCATCTCGAGTGATGATCCGATGTGCAACCAGCTGAGATCCTGCTGTGAAAAGACGGATTTTCTTCTTTTTGGCTATTCTAATGACTGCCATGCCATGATCATTGGCAATCGGGTACAGGTGAATGACCGGAGGGGGAATGAAACATTCGATCTGATATCGACGCCGATGGCCAATCATATCGGGCTGCTCAATAGTTCTGCCGCCATTCTTGCCGCCAGAGCATTCGGATGTGGGAAAGAGCAGATCATGAAAGGGTTGGCCGATTTCTCGATCGGGCCCCATCGTATGGAGTGGGTCGACCGGATAGAGGGAGTGGATTATTATAACGATTCAAAAGCAACAAACAGCGGAGCGGTTATTTCCGCATTACATCAGCTCGAGGGGCCGGTTATTCTTATTGCCGGAGGCCGGGACAAGGGAGATGATTATTCTCTTCTGCTGCCCGCCATAAAGGGCAAGGTTTCTCGTGTAATTGTTATTGGTGAGGCAAAAGAGCAGATTATTGGAGCACTGGAAGGAGCCGTTGATCTGCAGGATGCCGACTCCATGGATGAGGCGGTTGAACTTGCCCGCCAGTCAGCCAGCCCGGGTGATACAGTTCTGCTGTCACCGGCTTGCGCCAGTTTTGACATGTTTAACAGTTATGGGCAGCGTGGAGACACTTTTAAGCAACTGGTTAGATCATTAGCCGAAGCTCATTAACAGAGGATTTTTTTGGAAAATGATCTCAGCATCAAAATCTATACGAATGGTCATCACTGGTGGCGGAACCGGCGGACATCTTTTTCCGGCCATTGCCACTGCACAGAAATTGTGCGATGATTTTCCCGAAAGTGAGGTGTTGTTTATCGGAACGGTTCGCAAATTGGACCGGGAGAGCTTAAGTCGGCATGATTACCGGATACGAGCCATCCATTGTTATGGGCTGAAAGGGAAAACGATGGGTCAGACGTTAAAAGCCCTGTTCTTTTTACCGATATCTTTAGTAGAAGCGTTGATCCATCTTTTACGGTTCAGACCGCAGATTGTCGTGGGAGTCGGAGGTTATGTCACCGGCCCGGTGCTGCTGGCAGCTAAGTTTTTATCTATTCCAACCGTGATTCACGAGCAGAACTCGATACCCGGTCTGGCAAATAAGAAACTGGCTACCCTCGTGGATAGAATCTGCTACTCCATACCGGGCAGTGAGACTTATTTCCCGGAAGAAAAGAGGGTGTTTACCGGTAATCCGGTACGAAAAAAGATTGTGGAGTTGGCTGGAAAAAAAAGGGACAAAGAATCATCCCGGACAAAGACCCTGCTCATTCTGGGTGGAAGTCAGGGAGCCCATGCGGTGAACCAGCTTGTTGTCAGCGCTCTGACCAGACATCGGGGTCTGTTTTCCAACAACATCCAGGTGATCCATCAGACCGGAATTCAGGATGAACAGTGGGTAGCAAGGGACTATGCAAGGGCGCAGGTGACAGCGGAAGTAGCCCCCTTTTTCTCCGACATGGCATCGATTTACTCACGGGCGGACCTTCTTATTTCCAGGGCCGGGGCGACCACGCTGGCCGAACTGGCGGTGCTTGGTAAACCGGCTGTTCTGATACCATTTCCGTACGCAGCCGATGATCACCAGACGAAAAACGGTGAGTATTTCAGCCATAAGGGAGGAGCCGTTCTCTTTCGCCAAAGTGAGCTGACCGGCAAACGGCTGGCTGCAACCATAGAGGAAATTTTAAAAGAACCTGGACGACTGGAAAAGATGGGTGAGGCAATGGCAAAAATGGGGGTTATCGATGCTCCCGAGCGGATTATTGGCTGTTGTCTGGGGCTGCTGAAAACATGACTTGTTAGTTCAATAGCAAAAAGTTTCAATGGTAGTAACAAAACTCGATCACATTGTATTGACGGTAAAAGACATACAGACAACGGTGTCATTTTACACCACGGTCCTGGGAATGAAGTTGGAAAGATTTGGCAGGGATAGAGTTGGCTTAAGCTATGGTACTGGAAAAATAAACCTTCACGAATTCGGAAGTGAGTTTAAACCCAAAGCCTGGAAACCAACTCCGGGTTCAAGTGATTTATGCTTCATAGTAAGTACACCATTGAATGAGATAAAAACTCATGTGGAATCCATTGGCATCACAATCATAAAAGGTCCGGTAATGAGAACCGGCACAAAAGGGCCAATTGAATCATTGTACTTCAGAGATCCGGACCAGAATCTCATTGAGGTGGCAAATGAGATATAAACATCTCTTGTGATCATTTATTTCGGACTTGTCACAGCAATTCCAGTGTAAGGTGTATATACTGTTTTACTGTTAAAAAAATCCGATCATTGGCCATTTCATTATCTTTCTCAATCAAATTAATTGAATGTATAAAAAGAGAACAAAACATATTCATTTCGTAGGTATAGGCGGCATAGGTATGAGCGGCATTGCCGAATTGCTGCTGAATCTGAACTATAAAGTCTCAGGCAGTGACCTGAACCGGACACCTACAACCGAGAAACTGGTTTCACTGGGAGCCACCATCTGCCAGGGCCACCGGGGAGACTGTATTGAAGGTGCCGATGTGATTGTTACTTCATCGGCCATTTCTGAAGATAATCCTGAAGTGGCTGCTGCCAGGGAAGATAATATACCGGTAATTCAGAGGGCTGAGATGCTGGCGGAACTGATGCGTTTGAAGACATTCGGTATAGGAATTGCCGGCAGTCACGGGAAAACCTCAACAACATCAATGGTAGGTTGGGTGCTGAAAAAGGCCGGACTGGACCCGACCATTGTCGTTGGCGGCAAGGTTGACAGTCTCGGCGGTAATGCGCTGCTCGGTTCGGGTGATTTTCTTGTCGCCGAGGCGGATGAGAGCGATGGTTCATTTCTTAAACTATCTCCAGTGCTCGAAGTGATCACCAATATCGATCTTGAGCACCTCGATTACTACCGGGACATCGATCATATCAAGTCGATGTTCTTGAAATTTATCGATAAAATCCCTTTTTACGGTGCGGTCATTCTCTGTCTTGATGATGACAATATATCGGATATTCTGCCGCAGATTAAAAAACGGATCATCACTTATGGTCTGACCTCACAGGCCGATGTTTTTGCCGACTCAATTCGTTTTGAAAATGGTCGCGTTCATTTCAAAGTAAAAAATGGGGAAGATGAGCTGGGAGCGATATCGCTGTGGCCTCCAGGTAAACATAATGTGTACAATAGCCTGGCGGCAATCTGTGTCGGTCTGGAGCTTGAGATTCCTTTTGAAGAGATTGCAGGAGCCCTGTCGACTTTTCAGGGCGTTCAACGGCGGATGCAGATCAAGGGGAAGGTAAATGATATTACGGTCATTGATGATTACGGCCACCATCCCACCGAGATTAAGGCAACCTTAAAGGCGATCAAGGAGTCATGGCCCGACAAACGGCTGGTTGTCCTTTTCCAGCCCCATCGTTTCTCAAGAACCAAGGGGCTGTTTGATGAATTCCAGACCTGTTTCCGTCATGCTGATGTCCTTGTTATGACTGATATTTACGCCGCCAGCGAAGAACCGATAGAAGGAATAACCAGCAGAGCGTTGCTGGAAGCGGTGAAAAGCCACGGTCAGAGAAACACCTATTATTTTCCGTCAGTGGACAGCCTACCGAATGAGGTGCTTGGGTTATTGTTGCCGGAAGATATCGTCCTGACCCTGGGGGCCGGCAATATCGTTCACGCCGGAGAGGAGCTGGTGAGGCTTCTTGAGAAAATCGATCCCAACCCAGGTGTATAAAAGAATGATTGAATTCTACAGCCATGAAAACGGGCCAGAAAACGAAACTGACTGATCGTTTTGGCGATAACGTCAAGCTGGATTGTTTCCTTGATCGGTATACTTCCTTTGTCATTGGTGGCCCGGCTGCGGCTTTGGTTGAAGTTGATGATGAAAAAGACCTTCAGGATCTCCTTGTTTTTTGTGATGAACAGAGTTTAAACTGGCGGGTAATCGGTGGTGGCACCAACCTGCTGGTCAACGATAGCGGCTATGACGGCATCATTATTCGCCTGGGTGAAGGATTCAAAACAGTTGCTCATTCGGAGGTTGGCCTCGACAGCCGGGTGATGGTCGAGGCGGGTTGCGGTTTCAGTTTTTCCAGGCTTAGCGATTGGTGTGCAGACCGGGGAATTTCAGGATTGGAGTTTGGTTCTGGTATCCCGGGCAGTTTGGGCGGAGCTCTTGTCATGAATGCAGGGGCCTGGGGATCGGAGATAGGAGACCTGGTTGCTGCCGTCAGACTGGTCGACAGGTCGGGAAATAGAACTGTTGAAAGGGATAAGCTTGATTTCGATTATCGCTGCCTGAGAACGATTACAAAAAGTGGTGAAAAACAGGTTGTCGTTAAAGCGTTTCTTAGGCTGCGACAAGGGTCGATAGAGAAAATTAAAGAGCGCTGCCGGGAGCTTCGCAGGAAGCGAAAAGAGTCGCAACCCTATTCAAAACTGACTTGTGGTTCCTTTTTCAAGAATCCGCCAAATGACAGTGCCGGCAGGTTGATCGATGCCTGCGGTCTGAAAGGAACGCAGGTTGGCGGGGCTATGATCTCAACAAAACATGCCAATTTCTTTATCAATACTGGCAATGCAACAGCAGCAGATATGAAACAGTTAATGGAATTGGTCCGAAATAGAGTACATAAAACTTTTAATATTTTACTGGAGCCGGAAGTGCATTTTCTCCCGTGATACTGAAACGATTCATAAACTGGTTGAAAAACCCCGAGGGCAGGAAAGGGAAAAGAGCAAAGGACCCATACCGCCAACCTTTCAACCATTATCGTCAACAGTCTCTCCAGACGTCGAAACAGAATCCCTTTCACAGGCTGTTGTCAGGGCTTGCCGGACTGAAGCAGTTCTTTTCTCCTCAACCATCCTCATCGGAATCAGACTCACAGGAACAACCAGCTGTTCAAACTAATCGGCGGCCGATTTATATTGTTGGTTGTACACTGCTCATCATTGTCCTGTTCTTCGGTTTTGGCAGTCTTATTAAAAATCAGCTGTTGAAAATCAATGTATTTCTTCTGAAGAATATCAGGGTAACCGGGTGTCTAAAGTCAACTCCCGATTCCATCCGGGAGCTGAGCGGACTCAGTATTAACACACCCATGTTCACCATTGACCTGAGCAATCTTGATAATCGGTTGAAAGAGCATCCTTGGGTCCGGCAGACACAGATTAGAAGACGGCTGCCCGATACGCTGTTCATTACAATACGGGAGTATGAACCGAAGGCGATACTGCGGTATGGTGAAAAACAAGAGCTCTTTTATATCGACCAGGACGGCACACCGTTTATTGAGATCGAAAGAGGACAGAATATCGATTTTCCAGTGATCACTGGTCTGGAAAAATTTGACGGTTCAGTGGAGGGAAAACAAAAAATAACGGATGTCATGGCGTTTCTGGAGAAGACAGATAAGGATGACCCATATCTGCCATCCCACTCGGTTTCGCAGCTTCACATAGATCCTCATGACGGTGTAGTTCTCTTTCTTGTCGATTTCCCCTTTCCCATTTTTTTGGGAAAAGACAATATACAAAATAAGTATAATCGGTTAAAGAAAGTGGTAGGTTTTCTTTACAAAGAGCGTAAAAAAGGAATGAATTTGAATAAAATTGCCTACATCCGTATGGATTACGCAGACAAGAAGGTACTGGTAGCGCATAAAGGAAAGGTTGATCAATTATGAAGGTCGGCGAAGATTTTGACAACGTTGAATATCAGTTCGAAGGCTATGTTCCCAGAAAGGGTGCGGTTGTTGCCGGACTGGATATTGGGACGACCAAAACATGCTGCATGGTCGGTGAGATAAAAAAGGATGGTGTTGAGGTTGTCGGTGTCGGCTTTGCGTCTTCAAAGGGTATAAAAAAAGGGGTTATCGTTAATATCGGCTCAACTGTCGAATCAATCAAATCTGCCGTTGAAAAGGCGGAGATGGATGCCCACTGCAAGATTGAGCGAGTGTATGTGGGGATAGCCGGCAACCATATCAAAGGATTTAACAGTCCCGGTATCCTGGCCATTGATGGCAAGGAGATAACCCAGACCGACGTCGATGAGGTCATAAGGGGCGCTTCCACGATTAAAATTACCGGAGATCATCAAATTATTCATGTGCTGCCCCAGGAATTTATGGTGGACGACAAAACCGGCATTCAGGATCCGCTAGGGATGCTTGGTGTACGGTTGGTCACCAATGTTCACATTGTAACCGCAGAGAAGGATGCTGTGCATAACCTTTTCAACTGCTGCAGCAAGGCGGGCCTGGAAGTATCCGAGATGGTCCTGGAATCTATTGCTTCTGCTCGATCTGTCATGGACAATGATGAACTGGATATGGGCGCTGTTCTGATTGATATCGGCGGCGGAACGACCGATGTTGCCATTTTTTGTGACGGTACCATTCGTCATACCTTTGAAATTGGCCTGGGGGGGCATAATTTAACAAACGATCTTTCAGTCGGTCTGCGCACAACGATGCAGAATGCCGAGTATTTAAAGGAAGAATTCGGCAGTTGTATCCCGGAGTTGATCAAACCCAATGTTGTTGTTGAAGTGCCGGATATTGGAGCGAGAGAACCGCAATCGGTTACTCAGAGGACGCTGGTTGAGATCATTGAAGCTCGAATTGGAGAGATTCTTGAAATGGTCAATGACCGGCTTATCGATTCGGGGTTGAAAAAGAGGGTGAATGGAGGTGTTATTTTAACCGGTGGAACCGCACTTCTGGCCAATATCAATGACCTGGCTGAACAGATTTTCGACTTACCGGTTCGAACAGGATATCCGACCAAAATTTCCGGCAGACATGACCAGATATACACACCAAGGTGTACTACTGCAGCCGGCCTGGTCATGTACGGCTGGGAGAAAGAGAAAGATCGCACACGATCTGTTAAAGATCCCTGGTGGAAATCCCTGAAGCGTGAATCAAAAAAATTCTTAAAATAATCACTGAAAAATTTATCAATTTCCAGTAAAGAAAATGAGTCAATTGCGGAGTTGTTTTCTTCGGGTGCAACCGTACTATTGGCGGACATCTATGACTCTATCGCAGCATGTCAACAATTCGTCAATTCGTCGTAGAGATTTGAGCCCAATAGAGGATTGAAAGCCTTGGGACTATGCTCCGAGTTGCTGTATTGGTACGGATCTCAGCCCGTATTGGTGGGGCAGGAAAAGAGGTTGTCAGGAAGTAAAAGTCGGTCTTTAAACATGCCAGGAAAATGATAAAAAAATGATTTCGCCAAGCAGATTTTCCTTTCGAGGAACGGGTGGAAATGCTATGGTTGGGATGACGAAAGTCGACTTGAATTAAGGTTGCAAAAGTAGGTGTTGAACCGATAGATATCGGAGGACCCATATGGCGTTTAGAATGGCAGAATCGGAGAGTTTAGCGACCATCAAGGTCATCGGTTTGGGCGGCGGTGGCGGCAACGCTATCAACACCATGGTAAGAAGCGGTTTACGGGAAGTTGAGTTTATCGCTGCCAACACAGATCGGCAAGCTCTTGACCAGTCAATGGCCGATATCTGTCTGCAGTTGGGTCCCGGTGTGACCAAAGGTCTGGGTGCCGGCGCCGATCCGGAGATCGGCGAGCAGGCTGCAATTGAATCAATCAATGATATAAAAGAGAAGATTAAAGGCAGTGACATGATATTTGTTACTGCCGGACTTGGCGGTGGAACGGGAACAGGAGCCGCGCCCATTGTTGCCAAACTTGGCAAAGAGATGGGTGTCCTGACAGTGGCAGTCGTCACTAAGCCCTTTGGCTTCGAAGGGAAGCTAAGGATGAAAAAGGCAGTGACAGGCTGGAAAGAGCTTCGCAAACACTCCGATACCATTATTACCATCCCCAACGAACGGCTGCTGGGCCTGATGAATAAATCCAGCAAGCTGACCGAGATGCTGACCATGGCGGATACGGTACTGTTGCAGGCTGTTAAAGGCATTACTGATTTGGTCAATGTTCCCGGTATGATCAATGCCGATTTTGCCGATCTCAGAAAAGTGATGAGAGAGGTTGGCCCGGCTATTATGGGTTCAGGCACGGCCGCTGGTGAGAACAGGGCTATTGAAGCGGCTAAACGGGCCATTGATAATCAGCTGCTTGAGGATATCGGTATAGATGGTGCCAGGGGACTGCTGATCAATATTTCAGCATCCGAAGACAGCCTTGGGCTGCAGGAATTCGAAGAGGCATCCTCCTATATTCAGTCAAAGGTTGATGAAGAGGCGGAAGTCGTTATCGGTGCTCTATTTGATGAGAATCTCGGTGAAGAAATGCGGGTTACCGTCATCGCAACCGGAATAGACGGTGCCAGCAAAAGAAAGACCGTTGCCCGAGTTGATGATTTGCGTGGAGTACGGGCGAGAATTGATGAAAAGAACGAGCAGGGGGTTGTCCAGGCGCGTGCCAACAGACAAACAAATCACGCCAAACTGCCTGGGTCGAGTTTTGATTCTTATTCCAGGTTTGGTGTCGATCAGAGCCGGATT